>JADZDX010000119.1 GCA_020850835.1 Fimbriimonadaceae bacterium | reverse complement strand
GCGGGGCCCCTTCGGGCTGGAGCACGTTCGCATCGTTGCCAACCTTTGTACGCCCAACGGGCGACTGGAACATTCGGTTTACCTATGAATCGTTGAATCCCGTCAGCATCACCGATGACCCAGACGACCAGCAGGTTCAGCTTGGGCAGACCGCGATTTTCCAGATAACGGCGGCAGGGGCAGACCTTTCCTACATGTGGTACAAGGACGCGCAGCCATTACCAACGAACGGGACCCATTACATTGGGGTTACGTCGCCGACCTTGGCCGTTCTGAATACTGTGCAGGGCGATGCGGGCGACTACTATTGCGTTGTCAGTTCGAACTGCGGTCAGGTGACCAGCCAGCCCGCTACTCTATCGTTCATTGGCCAGACGGGAACACTATCCGGTCACGTGAACCTGTTGGACTTTGTGGGCGACCCGAACGGGCGTCCGATCTTGGTGCGGTTCTTTGCTCCGGGTGGCGTGACCCCATTGGCAACGGTTGGTGGCACATTGAATGCTAGTGGGAATTACTCGGTAACGGTTCCGGGTTCACTGGGCACCGGGTCGTTTGACATTGGCGTGGATATCCAGCACTGGCTGCGAGACCGAAACCCGTCCGTCAATATCACGGGCTCGGGGGCGAGTAATGTGAACTTCACGACGCAGAATGGAGACGCGGACGATAGCGGTGAAGTGGATGCAGCTGATATTGATATGGTTATCGCGGACTTCGGTGGCTCCGGCACCATGACCGACATGGATGGATCATCAGAAGTTGATGCCGCAGATATCGATATCGTCATTGCCAACTTTGGCAACTCTGATGAGTAAGTGACTAGCTGGTCTGGCTGCGATAAGTTGCAAGATCAGCCTTCGCTTCCGTGCCGATCTTTTCCAACTTCTCCAGCCAAGTGCTTTCATGGCGCTCCAGGAGTTGAACGAGGACTTCCGCAATCGCAAGGTTCCGGTACCACTTCCGGTCTGAAGGAATGACATACCACGGCGCGTCAGCCGTTGCGGTCTCGTTGATGGCATCTTCATAGGCACGCTGGTAATCACCCCAAAACTCGCGCTCTTTCCAGTCACCCACATTCAATTTCCAAGCCTTTTCTGTCTCCGCTTCGCGAGCTAGCAGCCGCTCCTCCTGCTCCTTCTTACTGATGTGTAAGAAGAACTTGGCGATAATTGTCTCATTGTCGCTGAGCGCTGCCTCGAAGTTTCGGATATGGGAGTATCGTCGTTTCCAACGGGCCTCATCCGTCAGTTGATGCACGCGTACGACAAGCACATCTTCGTAGTGGGAGCGGTTGAAAATCGTTATGGATCCGCGCTGCGGCGTGTTCTGGTGGCAGCGCCAAAGAAAGTCGTGATTCAGCTCGCGCGGGGTCGGCACTTTGAACGGTTCAACATCAGTTCCTTGCGCATTTAGGTAGTTGAGTAGGAAGCGGATCGTACCGTCCTTCCCGCTGGTATCCATTCCCTGCAGGACGATGAGCAGCGGATGCTGGCCGGCGTAATACATGAGGTCCGCAAGCTCTCCGATCCTCTTTCCCAGTTCAGCCATCTTCGCCTCGCCCTCTTCCTTCTCAAGGCCGCTGTTTGCATCGGTCTGGATGTCATTCAACCTAAACTTCTTGTCGCCATCAAAACGCGTCGCAAACATGACAAAGGTTTTACCTGTGTAAGCTATGAGCGTGGAGGCACTGCTCACCCATCCCGCAGTGAGGTCGCTCGCCGCTCTAGTTGAGCGGTCGCCATGGGCTGGCAGCGTTTGGTTGGTGGGGGGTTGCGTTCGAGATGCGCTGTTAGGGAGGACACTTGGGTCAGACTTCGACCTTGTACTTGAGGGAGATGCATTAGCTCTGGCGGCATGGCTTGGAGAAAATGGCGCCACGGGACTCGCAGTGTTTCCTCGGTTTGGTACCGCTGGCGTGAACTTGAATCAAGCTCGATTTGAGTTTGTCGCCGCTCGTCAAGAGACTTACGACCCTACATCGCGAAAGCCTTTCGTGGAACTGGGAACGCTTACGGATGACGCCCTGCGGCGAGATTTCACCTGCAATACGCTCATGGTGAATCTAAATGATGGTCGTCTTCTTGATCTCTTGAAGGTAGGCCGACAGGATCTAAATGACCATATCCTGCGAACACCACGGGAGCCGAGGCAAACGCTCTTTGACGATCCGCTTCGGATGCTTCGGGCTGTCAGATTTCGCCACCAACTTGGATTCAGCTACGAGATGGGGTTGGAGAATGCGCTTCGTCATGAGGCCCAGAGGTTACAGGCGATCAGCGCCGAGCGCATTCGCGATGAGTTCTGTAAGCTCGTTAGATGGCCCCTGGCCCTCCAGGACCTGATGGACTTCGGCCTCATGCAATTCATCGCGCCAGAACTTATCGAATTGCAAGGGGTTGAGCAGGGCAAGTGGCATCACCTTGACGTTTGGCATCACACCTTATTGGTGATTGAAAATGCGGCATCGGACGATCTCATCCTTAACTTGGCGTGCCTCTTCCATGATGTTGGTAAACCCTCCACGAGGTGTGTGGACGCCCGGGGCGAGACCAGATTCTTCTCTCATGAGGTGGTCGGGGCCAACATGGTGAGCACTATCCTACGCCGGTTGCGCTTCAACAACGACACAATTGATGCTGTCTCTACCCTCGTCAAGAACCACATGCGTTTGAGCACGGCGTCAAACTTATCTACACCAGCAGCCCGGCGGTTAATGCGCGACCTCAATGGACAGTTGGATCGGCTTTTGGCTTTGGTCGACGCGGATGCCAAGGCGCTTCGACCTGGGGTCAAAACACTTGATGTTCAGGCCATTCGCCAACGCCTCGAGGAGGTGGCGGCGGAAACGCCAGCCGAGAAGATTAGAGTCCCAATCACCGGAGAAGATGTGATGGAGATTCTCGGCATTGGTCCTGGACCTAGGGTAGGCGAGGTCCTTCATCTTCTACTGGAACAGGTCATTGAAGGGCAGCTGGGGCCGGACGACAAAGACAAGGCGAGAGAGATGGTGCGCCGCTTTGCGGAGTAGTGCAACGTCCTCTTCTCAGAGCCAGTAAGAAAGGCACGCATGGAAGCAAACGAACTTGAGCGCCAAGTAAAAAAGTACGGTTTTTGGGCCCTTGTGGCGGTGGTACTCGTGCTCGTGGCCATGGTGCTGGCCCCGTTTGCCCAAGCCCTGATGTGGTCGGTCGTCCTTAGCGTTCTCACCTATCCCATCTATCGGCGCTTCTGTAGCAAGGTCTCCGAGACGGTCAGCGCATTGCTCACCATACTTTCAACGATCGTCTTGGTGGCCATACCGCTCGGCTTGGTTGGCCTACTCGTCTTTCTACAATTCAAGGGCGTCACCGATGACTTTGAGCGGCACGTCGAGCCTGCGGTTGTATCATCCCAGAAGGAGACGCCTGTCACGAGGTTAGGTAAGTCAATAGACGGTGCCATCCAACCGACGCTAAAGCAATTCAATGTGGACTTCAGCGTTGAACAATACGCCCGAGAGAACGGGCAGGAGATTGCCCGTGGCGTGACCGGACCCGTGACCAAAGGGGCCGCGGCTTTTGCGGTCAGCGCCGTGATGATGGTGGTCTCGTTCCTAACGATGTTCTTCATGCTCAGGGATGGTCACAAGCTCCTGCAACCAACCATCGAAATGATGCCCTTGCCGGAAGACTGGACACGGCGAATTCTTGGCCGGGTTCAGCAAACGATCAAGGCGGTGTTTATAGGTGTCGTTCTTGTGGCAATAGTTCAAGGCATTGCGGGCGGGATTGGATACGCCATTGCAGGGGTTGATGGATGGTTGGTGTGGGCGTTCGCGACCTTTGTGCTGTGTGTGATCCCCCTCCTTGGCGCCCCAATCGTTTATGTACCGTGGGGTCTTGCCCTCTTGTCTCAAGGAAAGATTTGGCAAGGGGCCTTCCTGCTCGTTTGGGGGTTCGTGGTCATCAGCAATATTGACAACTTCTTGCGCCCGAAGTACATCGGTGAACAAGTCGGCCTTCACTACATCGGGATCTTCTTTAGTTTGCTGGGGGGGATTTTGGCATTCGGCCCGGTGGGTCTCATTGCTGGGCCTGTTCTTCTCACGATTGCCTTGGAATTGATCGCCTACTCTCGCGAGAGCCGCTCGGGATCAGCCGAATCGAACGCCGAGGACTCTAGTAATCCCGCCCAAGTCAGTCCATAGGCGCTTCCGGCTGCCATTGAACATTGATTCGACGGCGGAGGCTTGTCCGTCGCCCAGTTCCGTGAGTAGCCACCCGTCTGTGGTGAGCTGTAGGTGGGCTTCTGCGGCTAGTTTCCGGTAAAAGTCCAACCCATCTGGCCCGGCAAACAGCGCCCTTGCTGGTTCCCATTCACTAACTTCGGGTTCGAGTTCGGCATCGGCCTCCACGTAGGGTGGGTTCGTGATCACTGCGTCGAATAGCTCGTCCTCAAAGGTCCCGAAGCCATCGCTCCAGATGAAATCAATGTCGGCCCCCAGTCGGTCGGCATTGCGTTCGGCAATGGCGATGGCCTCATCGCTGATATCGCAGGCGACGATATCCAGGTCCGGACGTTCCAACTTGAGGGTGATGGCCACACAGCCGGACCCGGTGCCGAGGTCTAGGACATGGGCGCCATGAGGGAGGACTTCTAGGGCGGCAAGAATAAGGGTTTCAGTCTCTTGGCGCGGGATCAGTACTGACGGTTCGACAGAAAAGTCGCGGCCATAGAACTCCCGCCACCCCGTGATATAGGCCAATGGGAAGCGGCTGAGGCGGTGCAACAGGCAAGACGACAATTGCTCTTCGTTGAAGAGTAGGTCGTCTTCATGGGCCGCGATCCACGAACGATCCCGGTCAAGAGCGTGGGCGGCAAGGAGTTGCGCCTCCAGTTTTGCGGTGGAAATACCCGCCCCCTGGAGTTGCTCAGTGGCTTGACGGACCCAATCTCCTACCGTCATCGGCTTCAGTATGCAAGGTTTTGCAGGGGTATGCTCATCTTGATGCCGCCCATCATCCGTTTGCTTCGGCCTCATCAGTGGACGAAGAACCTCCTTGTGTGGGCACCCTTCTTGTTTGTCGCGGGTTGGCGCAATCCAGGTGCGGTACCACTGGTATGGCTCGCGTTCGGCGCATTCTGTTTCGTCAGCTCCGCCACTTATGTCTGCAATGACCTTTTTGATGTGGAGCGGGATCGAAATCACCCCCGAAAGAGTTTGCGGCCCATTGCATCGGGAGCCATTCCCAAGGGCTTGGCTGCCGGGATTGCCGTCGTGCTGCTGGTTCTAGGCTTGGGAATGGCCGTTCGGGTCAATCAGCAGACGATGTCTATCCTAACTGGCTACGTTGCTTTGCAAATTGCCTATAACTGCGGTCTCAAAAACGAACCCGTGCTTGACGTGTTTGCTATTGCGACGGGCTTCGTGTTGCGAGCCCTAGCCGGGGCCGTCGCGATCAGCGTTTCTGCCTCGGGTTGGTTGTTTGCTTGCACCGGTTTGTTTGCTCTATTCATTGGATTTGCGAAGAGGCGGGGCGAACTGGTGACGCTTGGCTCGGAGGCCCGGGAAAGCCTAACGCGATACAGTGCCAAATTCCTTGACCACGCTCTGACAATCACCAGTTCAGCAACCTTGGTTTGCTACGCTCTGTATGCGATTTCCTCGAGTACGGCGCTTGCCCATCGCGGTCTCGTCCTGACTCTGCCCGTCGTAGCTTTCGCTCTTCTAAGATATTTGTTACTGGTCTTTGGAAGGGACGAAGGTAGCGATCCAGACATTCTGCTCTTCAAGGACCATCAGCTTGCCGTGAGCCTGGTCCTCTTTGTTGTCACTTCGATCTGGGCTATGGCGGGCTCTTGACCTGTTGGGAGTAGGGCTGGAGCAATCCCTGTAGTTCTGGGGTCACTTCGGCGACTAAGTGAATTCCATCTTCCTCGTAGGATGCCGTGATGACGCGGCCAAAGCGATAACAGTCATCCACTAAATTAGACTTATCGTAGGGCAAGATTGCCGACACCCGCCCTAGTTGTTGCTGGGCCATTTGTTTGAGGCGCGCCATTAGATCGCCAATCCCCTGCTGCTTGAGAGCGGAAATGGCCACCGAGTTAGGGGTATGGGCGATCAGGTCTCGCAAGACCGTTGGGTCTTCAAGGGCATCTATCTTATTGAATACCGTCACGACCGGTGTCTCAGCTGCTCCTAACTGATCTACCGTTTCTTGGACTGACGCAGCTTGTTCTTCCCAATAGGGGTGGCTTACGTCCACAACATGAAGAATAAAATCGGCATCAGCGGCCTCTTCAAGTGTGGCGCGGAACGCCGCGACCAAGTTTGTGGGCAGGTTCCGGATGAAGCCCACCGTATCCGTAAGGAAGATGCTGTAACCATCGGGGAGATCTACCTTGCGCGTAGTCGGATCAAGGGTGGCAAACACCATGGCGTCAACAAGCACATCCGTTCTGCTCAGGTGATTCATCAGCGTGGATTTACCAGCGCTGGTATAGCCTATGATGGATACAAAGGGGAAGGGGTGCTTACGGCGAGCGTTCCGTTGCTGCTTGCGATGCTCTTTGACATCATCAATCGCGTGTCGGAGCTTACTGATCCGGTCGCGCACCATCTGGCGGTCAGCTTCAAGTTTGGTTTCGCCCGGCCCACGCATGCCAATACCGCCCCGCTGGCGCTCAAACTTGGTGTAAACGCTCATGAGGCGAGGCATCATGTAGCTGAGTTGGGCAAGCTCAACTTGCAGTTGCCCCTCGGTGGTTTTGGCTCGCCTCGCAAAGATGTCAAGGATGAGTTGAGTTCGGTCAACGACCTTGGTCTCACAAGCTTCGCTGATATTTCTGGCTTGGACACCACTCAGTTCGCAGTCGAAGACAATGACATCAGCGCCAGCATCCTTTACGTAGGCTCGGAGTTCCTCCAATTTACCTTTGCCAATATAGGCATGCTGATGTGGCTTATCAACCCGCTGGCGCATCGAGCCGAGCGGCTGGATATGGGCCGCTTCGCATAGACTTTCAAGTTCAGCCTCTACGAGGTCATCTTCGGCTTCAGAATCGTTGACGTAGACGAGGAAAGCGGTTTCTTGTACTTTCCATTGATCAAGTTCGGTTGTATTTCTAGTCTTCGACATTCAGGGCGTCAGAACGACGCGAAGAGCCATGATGCCCCGAAGCTAAACCCCGAGAAATCCACTCCACCGCGCTTTGTAAAAGCGTCGTACCGCCCAAAAACCCGTAGCCTTTCGCCCACTGTAACGCCAGCTTCAAAGTTGGTGTTCATGATGAGCCCTCGTTCAGTATCACCAAAGATTCGAAAATCGGTGTAGGCCGGGCCGATTCGGGCCGCTAGGTACGGAACAGCACCTCGGGAATTTTTGGCGAAGCCTTGGCTCCACCCGACGCTCGGGGAGATCAAAAACATTCGGTTGCCTCCTCTACTGCGAGCAAAGATTTGGAGGTCGTAGGCAATCTTGCCTCCAACTGAGCTCTCTGCCGATGCTGGTGATATGCCGTAACTCACCCAGGAGCTACCGAATAGGTCACGTACCAAGGAGCTTGACGGATAAAACACGCCGCCTCCGAGGCCCAAGCCATAGGTATCAGCAGAGGCAAAGCTTGAAGCAAAGACAGCAGCAAGGATGAGCAGGTTCTTCATGATTTTTGCGAGGGTACCAGAGGATCCGGTGTTTCGGTGGATGGTTGGGTTCTATGCAGCCCTAGAAGCCTGATCAAGCAAGGCTTTACGTGCTCCGGCCAAGCTAAACATCTCGTCGCGGAGGAGACGCTTTAGGACGAACACGGTTTGAATATCCTGAGGGCGATAACGCCGTTGCCCGCCTTCCGTGCGGGCAGGTCGTAGAAACTCGGCGAACTCGCGTTCCCAATACCGAAGCGTATGGACCTCAACTCCAGTGATCGCACTGGCTCCACTGATGCCCACCGCTTGTTCGGCTCGGCGCTGCTTGTTCGTCGTCATTCCTCTTTCCAAAGGCTCCCGGCAAAAGTATCGGCGTGAATCTCCAAAATCTGGAGGGCCGTGCAGCGGATGCTTACTCCTCTATTAGGTACTCGGCGATAAGGGTTGCCGTATTGACCAACGCCGAGATATGGGTTCGCTCGTAGGCATGCGAAGTATCCACGCCCGGCCCGATGAGGGCAACCTCGGCTCGCCCCCCCGACCGCCAATATTGGCTTCCGTCACTGGCGTAATAAGGATAGATGTCGGGTTTTAGGTCCACGCCGTTCTTCTCTGCGATACTCCGAATTTTGTCGGTAAAGCGGCGAGAATAGGGGCCGCTTGCATCCTTCACGCAGACGGAACAATGGAACTCGCTACCTTGTTGGCCAGTGCCAACGACCGCCATATCCAGCACAAGGAGTTCGGCAAGGTCATCGGGGAGTCCGTCTACACCGCCATGCCCCACCTCCTCAAAGTTACTAATGAGGACGCTCGTTCGGCGCATGGGAGTTACGCCAGCATCACTGATGGCTTTGAGGGCGGCGAGAAGTGAGGCCACACAGGCTTTGTCATCGAGGAAGCGGCTCCTGATGAAGCCAGAACTCGCATTGAACACAACTCTTGGATCAAGATAAACGAAGTCGCCCACCTCAATCCCGAGCATTCGCGTTTCCTCCGCACTGGCGGTAACCTCGTCAAGGCGAATCTCGAGGGTATCACCATTCCGATCCTCGCTACCAGATTTTTTGTTTACGTGTGTAGCGCCGTTGGTTAGAACGATTGAGCCAGCAATGCCTCGTCCACTCTTGGTCATCACGGTTACACCTTCACTTTCAATACTGGACCAATTGATCCCCCCAATCGCGCTCATGCGAAGCCGACCGCTCGGTTTGATCTCAGCCACCATCGCGCCCAGCGTATCCACATGGGCGGTCAGGGCTCGAGGGCTCTCATCGGAAAGCCCGGGCATATTGGCAACGAGGGCTCCCTTATAGGTGCGTCCAGCATGAATGCCGAAGACTTCAAGTTCTTGCTCTACGAAGCTAATGGCCCAGTCGGTATCTCCAGTTGGACTAGGTGTATTGAGTAAGTCTATTAGCGTCTTACTCAGATAGTCGCGGTCAATCTCAAAGCGAGGCATGGCCCTATTGTAGTCGTTAGTTGTTGCTGGGGTGGCGGTGCTTTGAATACCCAGCGGTCCCATGGGGTTCATCCCGACATCCGGTACCATGTCACCTCCTCATGGAGACATTCCCAGCAACTGGCCTGCCGGCCGACTTTGGCCCGCAGCTCGAATCATTGGGAATTGTGACCCCAACGCCCATCCAAGCAGGCTCAATACCCTTGATCATGGAGGGCCATGATCTAGTGGGTATCGCTCAGACCGGAACGGGCAAGACGCTTGCTTTTGGCCTCCCCATCATCGCAACACTTGGGTCAGGCCGAGCGTTGATTCTTGCCCCAACGCGCGAACTTGCGGCTCAAATAGCCGCCGCGCTACGTCCTTTCGCGGGTGTCTTCCATTTGCGCACCGCCGTGTTGGTTGGGGGAGTTGGAATGCAGGGGCAGAACTCCGAATTACGCCGGAACCCGGCAATTGTCGTTGCGACTCCGGGTCGCTTGCTGGACCACGTTCAGAAGGGGCACTTGCGATTGCGCGAGTTTAAGACGGTGGTCTTAGATGAAGCAGATCGAATGCTTGATATGGGCTTCCTCCCGGCAATTGAGTCGATCCTCAACGCCCTTCCCAAGGAACGCCAGACCCTGATGTTCAGCGCGACGATGGCAGACACCATTTCGGGCCTGATCAAACGACATATGCGAGCCCCTCAGCGCGTCGAAGTTACGCCGCCTGGGTCTACGGTGCACCTGATTGAGCAGAGCGTGGCATTTGTTGAACAGCTTGATAAGAATGAGCTCTTGTGGCGGCTCATCAACGAGACGGATGGACAAGCGCTGGTCTTTGCTCGCACTCGGCACGGGGCGCGGAAGGTCGCAGCGGCTATGTCGCAACTGGGACTCGCCGCCGCTGAGATCCACTCCGATCGAACCCAGAACCAGCGGACGGCCGCCATCATGGGGTTTCGCAACGGTCGAGTCCGAGTCCTAGTGGCCACGGACATCGCCGCCCGAGGAATTGATGTGAAGGACATCAGCCTGGTCGTGCAGTACGATTTGCCGGATGACCACGATGACTATGTTCACCGAATCGGGCGGACCGGTCGCGCCGGCGCAACGGGCAGGGCCGTGATCTTCTGTACCCCTGAGAAGTCAAAAACGCTACAAGCTCTTGAACAGACAATCAACTTGGTGCTTGATACCGCCCCAGAATCACCCTTAGCTCGACCTGTGCGCAGTTCGCGAGGGTCAAGGGGCTCGGCCCACGAACCGCGCCGGCGATCGAACCTAGACGAGCGGTCTAGAGAATGGAGCCAAAAGCCTCGACCCGCATCGAGAGGTGCGGCCCCCGAGGCACGTCGACGGCCGAACCCGGACGAGCGGTCTAGAGAATGGACCCCGAAGTCTAGGCCTTCATCATCAAGACCTGAGGCATCTCCTAGGAGGGAGTGGACATCGAAACCGCCAGCGCGACGGCGCGACGATTCCAAGGTTGATCATCCAGTGCGGCTGAGAGAGACGGGGCCAGCCGGCGTTTGGGTGAAGGCTAGCCCAAAGAAGTCGTCATCGGGACCCTCCGGGAAGTGGACATCAATGCCTCGCTCTCGAGATGCCGAGGCTCATCCCGCGAAAGGGGGCAAGACAAAGGGACCGAAGACAAAGCCACTTCGAAAGCCAGAGGGAGTGAGGCCCGCGGATAAACCCAAGAAGGATGCCATCGCCTCAATGCCACGCAACCCAAAGACGGGGCGACCGAGACCCCATGGTTTGCCAAAATCTTTTAAGGCGGGCCCAAAGAAGGGGAAGAAGCCTGCAGGCTTCAAGCGCAAGCGATAGGCCCCCGGTCTAAAAACTGATACACTCGTTCAAGATGCCAAAAGCTGTCGTCCAAGGAATCGGACACGCCGTCCCAGAAAAAGTACTCACTAACGCCAACTTGGAAGAGTTGGTGGAAACCAATGACGAATGGATTACTCAGCGTACGGGCATCAAAGAGCGGCGGATTTGTGGCCCCGATGATTCCTGCACTTCTCTGTCGGTAGCGGCAGCTCGTAGAGCGTTGACGAATGCCGGGATTGCGCCCGAGGAGTTGGACATGATCACGGTGGGAACGGTGACCGGAGACTTTCCTTTCCCCAGCGCTAGCTGCTTAGTTCAGGAGCAGTTAGGGGCGGTGAATGCAGGGGCATTTGATGTTGGCGCGGCTTGCGCCGGCTTCATCTACTCAATGGCAAGCGTGGCTCCAATGTTGGAGACAGGCAAGATCAAGACTGCGCTTGTCGTTGGTGTTGATGTCCTTTCCAGATACGTGGATTACACGGATCGCTCTACCTGCGTTTTGTTTGGCGATGGTGCAGGCGCCGTGGTTCTGAGGGCTGAAGAGGGCACTGACCGCGGTGTGATGGATACCGTCTTGCTCTCTGATGGAACTGGGGCAAAGCATATCGGCCTTGACGTTGGCGGCACGAAGAACCCTCCCAATCGCGGCATCCCCGAGGGAATGAGCCCTTACTTGTACATGGCTGGTGCTGAGGTTTATCGCTTTGCCGTTGGCGCCATGGGAGACGCATGCGAAAGGGTGCTAGAAAGGACGGGTCTTGCCGCTACGGATATAGATCTCTTCGTGCCCCATCAGGCAAATTTGCGGATCATTGAGTCGGCAGCAAAGAGGCTTGAGTTGCCGAATGAGAAGGTGTTTGTGAACGTTCAAAAGTACGGAAATACCTCTGGCGGCTCCATCCCGATAGCGCTGAGCGAGGCCGTCGAACAGGGGCGCTTGAAGAAGGGTGATCTTGTGATGACCGTGGGCTTTGGTGCGGGCCTTGTTTGGGGCGCAAATCTGATCCGTTGGTGAGCCCGGTACACTGAGCATTCGAATGCCAGAACTGCTGCTGGAACTGGGAATGGAAGAGTTGCCCGCTTCTTTTGTGGAACGGGCATTTCAGCAATTGCGGGCCGAAATCGTGGCTCGCCTTAACGAAGAAGGTATTGCCGCGGGTGAAGCAGAAGCGATTGGAACTCCAAGGCGCCTCATCGTGCGAGTGAAGGATGTTGCCGAAATCCAGCCGGATCGCTCCTCAGAGGTCCGTGGCCCGGCGCTGAAGGCGGCTTATGACGAAGCAGGTAACCCGACCAAGGCCCTAGAGGGCTTTTGTCGCGGACAGGGGGTTCCTCTTGATTCCGTGTCCAGGGATGACACCTACGTTTGGGCCACGAAACGGATCCTTGGCCGGCTAACGCGAGATGTTTTGCCCGACCTCTTGGAGAGTTCGATTCGTGCTCTTTCCTTTGACAAGTCCATGCGGTGGGGAGTGAATCGAATGCGGTTTGCCCGTCCAATTCGTTGGATTCTCGCGACCTATGCCGGCGAGGCCATTTCGTTTACCGTCGAAACGGTCACGAGCGGCGTGCAAAGCCGTGGACATCGCTTTAACTTCCCAGACTCGTTCGAAGCCAAGTCGTGGGATGACCTCTTGCGGGAGTTGCGCAGCCGTCAAGTTGAGCCTGATCCGGAAATTCGCCGCCAACGCATTCTTGACGGCGCCGTGCAATCGGCAACAGGGCAGCCCGACCTCACCGAATCACTCGTGGACGAGAACACTTTTCTCACCGAGTGGCCTGAGGCCCTGGAGGGAGAATTCAAACCGGAGTATCTCGTCCTACCCGAGCCCGTCCTTGTTACCGCAATGGCCAAGCACGAACGCTTCTTTCCCGTTCGGGACTCTGGCGGAAAGATCACCAATCGATTTATTTCCATCCGAAATGGTGGAAATGAAGCCACCGTCCGAGCGGGCAATGCTTGGGTGTTGAATGCGCGATTCAATGACGCCAAGTTCTTCTTTGATGAAGACGCCAACTACACGATGGACGACTTTCTTGCCCGGACTGAACGCATGTTGTTCCAAGAGAAGCTGGGTACCGTGCGAGAGAGAGCGCACCGACTTTCCGCCTTAGCGGGGGAGCTTGGCAATGGAAGCGAAGACGCCATGAAGGCTGGGCTTTACATGAAGGCGGACCTGAGTACTGGCCTGGTCAGCGAACTCGCCAGCCTCCAAGGCATCATCGGCGGCGAATATTGCCGGCGCGAAGGATGGTCCGATGACATCGCTCATGCGTTGAGTGTGCAGTACGCTCCCGAACGCGCCAAGTCGGATGTTGCACGAGCCATCATTGCTGCAGATCACCTTGATAAATTAGCTGGCTATCTTGGGCTTGGTCTTGCTCCGAGCGGTAGTAGTGATCCCTATGGCCTTCGACGAGCTGCAACAATCTTGATTGAGCTTGCTTGGAATTGGCACGCGACTACTTCGTGGCTAAACTCATTCCAGAGCGCCCTGGCGAAGTACAGCAACGTAACCTTGGATAGTGCGAAGGCCGAGGCTGCTCTTTGCGACATTTTTTCCGGTCGGTACAAGGCCCTACTTCCCGAGGCACGCTATGATTTGCTGGACGCGGCTATGCTTGATTCTGAGCCAGCTGAGTTGCTCAATCCTAACGCGGTAAAGTTTCGCCTGCAGGTCCTCCAACTTGCGGCGCAAGACGAGACCCTAGTCCAAGCCGCCACCCGGCCGCTCAATATCGTAGCCGCGGCCAAGTCAAAGGGGATATCCATTCCCGGGCTTAGGATTCAGGATCTTGAGTCGCCAGCGGGGCTTGCACTTTCGGAGGCGGCCAATCAGTTCCAAGTCCACCCTGACGCAGAATTGTTTGCCAAGGAGATCCGAGCCATGGTAGCTCCAATCAACGCGTTCTTTGATTCAACAATGGTCATGGTGGAAGAGCCCCGAGTGCGTGATGCGAGGCTGGGACTCTTAGAGGTCGTCGGGCAAAGGCTCCTGCTGGCGGGGGACTGGACGAAAGTGGTTCTCGAGTGATGCTCGACGCCGCGATCGAATACCTGCAATCATCGGTCGCTCCGAATGCGAATACGCTTGACTCAAGCCCCGAAGACTTAAGGAAAGCCCTCCAGGGGTTGTGTGATCGGGGGCTAATGGCACTGAAGCGCCCCCAAGAGTTTGGAGGTCCAGCTTGGCCAGAGCCGGATTTCCGGACCTTTCAGGAGGAAGTCGCCCGGGCTAGCGGCGCTCTTGCCTTTCTGCAGACTCAGCACCAAAGCGCGGTCGGGTTGATCGCGAAAGGCAGTAACGAGCCCCTAAAGCGCGAATTATTGCCGCAGATGCATGGAGATCAAGAACTCACCGGGATCGCCTTCAGCCAACTACGACGGCCAGGCCCCCCGATAACCCGTGCCGAATATACACCGGGTGGCTACATCATCAATGGCGCCTTACCTTGGGCCACCGGGCAATCCTTCTTTCGCCACGTGATCCTCGGGGCAGCTCTAGAAGATGGTAGTTCCGTGTTCGGATTAGCACCCTTCACCTCGACCGAGACTATTAAGTTCAGTCCGCCGATGAGGCTCGCGGCAATGGAAAGCGCCCAGACCGTTTCAGCGGAGATTCATAATTTCTTTCTGCCCGATGAATTCGTGGTGGATATCAAACCGCCGGGATGGATCTTGCGCAATGACATGATCAACATAACCTTACAAGGTTTTTTTGCGATTGGATGCGCTCGCGCCGGGGTAGATGTGATCCGACATGCGGCGGGGCAACGCAATCGCCATGCGTTAGTCCACTCAGCCGACCTTCTTGATTCAGAGATTTCGACTTGCCGCCAACGACTTCAGGCCGCCCAAATTGCCAGTGAGGAGACCACCCAGGAGAAGTTGGCGCTACGAGCATGGGCAATTGACCTCGCAGGGCGCTGCGCCCATGCCGCAGTAGCAGCAAGTGGCGGACGGGCGAATAGCACGGATCATCCAGCACAGAGGATCACCCGCGAGGCCATGGTCTTTACGGTCAGTGCGCAAACCGAGGCTATCCAACTGGCTACTCTGGATAGACTGACTAGGACCTGCAACTCGGAGTAGGCTCTCAGACGTAATGAATTTGATTGCGAATAGCGCAACCAGAGTAACGAATAAGTCAAAATTGAGTCCACTATGAATCGTTCCATTAAGCTTTCCGTTTTCGCCTGCCTGCTGGTGGGGTGTAACTATGCTTTTGCTCAAGATGCACCCGCGGAGCAAAAGGAGACCATCACCTTTAAGCGCTCCTATACCAATGGCCTCATCGAAAAGTATACGGTGACTGGCCTGACAACCTCCAACACGGACCTTTCATCGGTCGGTCAAGACGTTCAAGAAATGAGCTTCGATACCAGCATGGACGCGACCTACACCTACAGCAATGTTAAGGAAGACGGTAGCGCCTTGCTCAGCTTTGTGTTCAACAATATTAAGATTAAGACCGAGGGCCCGCTCGCCGAAATGATGAATCAGAACGGTGATCAGATGCCCAAGGAAATCAAGGGTTCGCAGACCGTTGACCCGTTCTTCAAAGCGACCGGCACCAAGCTAGAAACCGCGGGTTCCTCGATGATGCAAATGATGGGCGGTTCCAGTCTTGCGGACATCTTTGGATTCGTCGCATTTCCGACCAAGCCCGTAGCCATCGGCGATACCTGGGAGGCGGACGTCCCTTCGATGGATGGGATGTTTGAGAAAGGCGCAAAGATGACTGGCAAGTTCGTTGGGGCCGGCGAAGTTGATGGCAAGAAGGTCTGGAATCTTCAGTTCACGGCTAAGCCGAAGATGACGGTTGATATTGGTAAGAAGATGGCGGAGAGTCCTAACGACTCCGGCATGCCACCTATGAACATCGTCATGGAAGGCAACACGACCATCCTTGTCAAGGTGGCTGTTGATCAGACGACTTTCCAAGTTCTTACCTTGGATTCGGCCGCAGAGAGCGACGGTAAGGTGAAGCTTGTGGATATGGGCATGGAGTTCCCTAGCACCGGGCAACAGGTAACCAAGGTCGTCGTTAAGAAGTAACCGAAACCCTTTCAGCATCCTGCCAACTTGTTTGGCAGGATGTTTTGTTTATAGTTCGGGCTGGCTCCGCTTCGGGCCGGCTACGCATGCTGCGATGGTCATGTCGCCAACAACATTGACCACCGTACGGCTCATGTCAAGTATTCGGTCAATGCCTCGCGTGAGCGCGATTGCCGTTGGCGGAACTCCGACGGTACCGCAAATGGCGGCGATCATCGGCCACGAGCCGCCTGGAACTCCCGCCGTACCGACTCCCGCGAGAATGCATAATCCGATGACCGCCAACTGATCAGGCAAGGCCAGGGCCACCCCAAAGACTTGAGCCAAGAACAACACCGTGATCCCCTCGAACAAAGCCGTCCCATTTTGGTTGGCGGTCGCACCAACGGTTAGCACGAAGCTGTTGATCTCGCGCGGGATGCCGACTTCTTCTTCGCCCACCCGCAAGGCCGTCGGCAGAGTTGCATTGCTGCTGCTCGTGCCAAAGGCGGTCAGAATGACTTCCCGGATCTGGCGGAAGAACTCCAGCGGGTTGCGCTTCGCCACCACGACCAAGGCGATCGAGTAAGTGATGATGAGGTGCACGGCCAGAACAACCAGCACGAGGCCCGCGTATTTGCCCAGAGCCGTGAATGCCTCGACCCCGAGTTTGGCGGCGGTGCCGAACATGAGCGCGGCGACACCAACCGGGGCCAGTTTCATTGCCATATCAATGAGGCGTAAGGAAACCGCGAAAATGCCTTCGAGGAAGGTTTTGACTGGCAGTGCCTTTTCTGCCTCGATCGTGGAAAGCGCGATGCCGAACAGCACAGCAAAGAGCATAAAGGGCAATGCCCCGCCAAATGAAGGCCTTGCCGCCTCCTCAACCGGGTTTTCCGGTACAAATCCCAACACCGTTTCGCCAAATCCTTTGCCTTCTTTCGCCTTTTCAACTGCGGTTTCGGCGGCTGTTTCGTCGCCGTAGAGCGAGGTCAGTTCATGGCGACGCTCCTCCGAGATGCCCTTGCCGGGTTGCACGATCGCGACCCCCGCCACCGCGAGGGCAACGGCAATCCCGCTGAGCACGACCGTCAATCCGAGGGCTTTCATCCCGATTCGCCCCAACTGTTTGAGGTCGCCTACATCGGCGACTCCCAACACCAAGGCCGAAAATAGGAGCGGTATCACCACGAGCAAGGTCAAACGTAAGAAGATATTGCCAACGGGTTGCGTGACCTCCTTCACCCACCACGTTAGATTGGGATTGCTGAGCCCATAGGCCGCCTGCGCCACCCCGCCCGCAATGCTCCCGATCAGCATCCCGATGAAAATCTTGGTGTGGAGGGGCATCTTGCGCATTGCAAGTCCAGACGGACGGGCCCTCGCAATTGTCTGTTCTAGTCGTCTATCGCGCCAAAATTGGCAATGGCCACATCGATATCGGCGGCGTCAACTTCGCCGGATTCGTCAAGGTCCGCATTGGCAACATAGCCAGGATCACCTAAAACATCGCCGAAGTTGAAGATCACCATGTCAATGTCGGCGGCGTCCACCTCGCCCGATTCGTCCGCATCACCATTCGGCAAGGAGAAGGTGAGGCCAGTTACCGGGGTTGCCCCAATCGTAATCGGTGCCGAGGCCCGTGCGATCCAATGGGAACTACTAACTACGACGGTGTGGATCCCAAAAACAGGCGTGTATGCTTGGAATGAGCCGCCAGCTCCGAGGGTCGCGGTGGTTGAGTAAACCAAGCTTCCACCGTTCCGAAAATCTACGTTAACCACATGCCCGGCCACTGGCAACACTGTGTCATTCAAGTCAACGGTTCCCGACACAATGTTCAGAGCCGTAGTGAAGCCCACGTTATCCAGATAAGTCGCATCGCCCCCGCTGTTCCATTCGGCAAGAACCAAGATTGCGGTGACATTCCCGAGTACAGCCTGCACATCGGCATCGGTAGCCTGAGGGCCGTTCCAGCTCTCCTTTCGAAAACTAGCACCGACCAATGGAATGGATTTATGGAGCCATGCGCCAACTGGCGGAAATGGCTGGACATTCCAAAGGCCGACGTTTCCCGCCCCCATGATGATCATGGTTGGGTAGTTCTGGCTGTCGGTGTAAGTCACAAAGGTATCAAATTCGAAATTCGTCCCGAAGTAAGCCGAGCGGTTGCCTAGGAACGAAGAGGGTGCTTGAAAGAACGTTTCACCAAAATAATCATCGGTATAGATGCAAAGGCCAGTAGGACCTGAAACCAGGGCAACGGGGCCTGAGCCACTAGGTGGCATGGTGTAGCTACCATTGGTGCCAGTCGTCGTCCAACCTTCCGTATCAGAGTTAAAAGTGCTAAATTGCGCTCCGCTCACTGTCGCCAAGAGCCAAGCCAGGAGCACATTGTCAAAGCGAGTCTTCATTAGTTCCATAATAAAGACAGTTGCTCAAAAATAACAAATTTGGGACGAAGGATCCGTTACACCCAGAGCCTTGGGCGGTCTTCCAGCAGCACCCCATCGACAAGCCGGCTCTGCCGCCCAGGTACTGCAACCTCTAGGTTGCAATGGGCAAGCTGAAGCTCGCGGTACATGAGTGCGGGCTTAGGCCCTTTTAGTTCAAAATAGGGGTTCCGCGCATGCTCTTTCATAAAACCCCTTATGCCGCAAATTTCCGCTATCCAGATCGGTATAAGGATGGCAAGATTGAGATCGGCAATGCCACCTTGCGTGCGGTGGTCCAAGCGTATGAAGGCGAGATTTACCACATTCAAGTCCACTCGGACGAGCACTGGAATGAAGACCGCAACCTTGTACCTCTCCTTCCTCCCGCGGAGATTGAAGGGGGCGGAAGCCTCTCAGTCGGGGATCAATTCGAACTCACTTTGCGCGATTCCAAAGGAAAGATTCTTCTCGAAACAATCGAAGGAATGGGGTTCGGGATCTGCGGCAAGCAGTCACTCTTCACCTTTGCCTACGACAGGAAAATGCGGTTTTACGGCATGGGCGAGAAGACCTTTGGCCGCATGGAACTTAGCCATATTCGGTCGCGATTCTGGAACGTGGACGCGCTCGGTGACCACCCCGGTCAGGTCTGGGGCGAGCACTCGGCAGACCCTTATTATGTGAGTGTGCCGTACCTGATTGTACGGCAAGGGAACACCTATCTGGGGCTCCTGCTCCATAATCCTTACGAGACGTGGGTGGATACCGGCACTGACCCCAGTTTCTTCGGTACCGAGGACCAAAATCGCAAGATTGTCCTCGGCGCAGAAGATGGAATGCCCAGCCTTTGGATCATCGTGGGGCCATCGCTGGCCGAACTGACCCGCAAACTCCAGAAGCTGGTTGGCGTGACCCCTCGCCCACCGCTCTGGTCGCTGGGCTACCATCAATGCCGCTGGGAATATAAGGGCGAACAGCATCTCCTGGACCTCGACCAGCACATGACCAAGCACCAGATCCCCAACGATGGCTTGTGGCTCGATATTGATTATATGGATGGCTATCGGGTTTTCACTTATTCGAAAGATGCGTTCCCGAAAGGTGTGCCGGTGACGCTGGCAAAGCTGCAATCTTCTGGCAGAAAAGTTGTACCGATTATTGACCCAGGCGTGAAGTTGGAGAAGGGTTTCCCCATGTACGAAGAGGGCTTGAAAAACGGGTATTTCTGCCTGACGCCGGAGGGGCAACCCTTTGTTGGCTTTGTGTGGCCCGGCGAGACGGTTTTTCCCGATTTTTCAAAGGCTTCGGTTCGTGAGTGGTGGGCGGGCTACTGCCGGTCGTTTCGAGAGCAGGGCTTTGCTGGGGCATGGGTGGACATGAATGATCCCTCCACCGGCGCAGTTGATCCGTACGCGATGCTGTTTAATGATGGCAAATGGTCGCACGGAGCGTTTCGTAATCAATATGCTTTGGGGATGCAAATGGCGACTCGTGATGGGTTTCTCAAAGCCCAGCCCAACGAGCGCCCGTTTGTGTTGTCGCGGTCGGGTTATACGGGCACGAGCCGCTTCGCGGCAATTTGGACCGGTGACAATGTCTCGAACCGGTTCTATCTGAAAGGGTCCATCACGTGCTCGGTCAGCCTTGGTTTGAGCGGAATCCCGTTCAATGGCCCCGACGTTGGTGGCTTCATGAACGATACGACGGAGGAACTCATGGTGGATTGGGTGAAGTCGGGTTTCCTGTTTCCATTCTTTCGAAACCATAGCGGCGGAAGCCATCGCCGCCAAGAACCCTGGACCTTTAGCAAGCGCGGGCTCGGCATCATCACGCACTACACCCAATTACGCTACAAATTGCTCCCGTACCTATATCAACTCTTCGTAGCCCAAGAAATGGATGGTGATCCGATCCTTCGGCCGGCCCAATACCACTTCCCAGGCGGTGAGATGGCGGATGATATGTTCATGGTTGGGCCATCAATCCTGCAAGCACCCTGCAATGACGGCACACATAAGCGCACGGTCAAGCTTCCTGGAAAGGAGTGGTTTGACGCCCGCTGGGGGAAGTGGGTGAGCGGAAACCTCAAGGTCGAATGTGGTCCGCTTGATACGCCGCTTTACTTCGCCGATAAATCCATCATTCCGACCCTGCCCGGTGTTCGTACCGATAATACAAAGGATCTTCGCGATGTCGAGTTTCACATCTTTCTTCAGGATGGTCGGGCGGAGATTCAGTACACCTTTGATGACGGTCAATCATTCGACTATCAAGCCGGCAAGGAGTCTGTTCTGGCGGTGCGTGCCTTGTTGAGAAATGGCACCCTGAAAGTGGATACACGAATGCTCAATGAAGGCTTTGGTAACCTGAAATCAGCCAAGTTCTGCTTCTATGGGGATGCCAATGAGGTACTCCTAAATGGGGACGTCGTCAAACCTAAGCGTGAAAAGATCGCGTGGACTGGTCTACCCATTTCTGCGCTAACCTTCTGATATGCGAACGCTCGTACTTGGGGCGGAGGGGTTCATTGGTCGGCACCTCATGCCTCAACTAGACAATGCGATCGCCTACCATGGCGATATCTGTGATCTCGCTACACTAGACGAGGCGGTGAGACAAGCAGAACCCGAGGTCGTCATCAACCTTGCTGGGCTCTTTCGGGGCACAAGAGAAGAAATGGTGGGGGTAAACACAACGGGGGCAATCAATGCTTTCAGGGTTGCCAACGCGTACGGAGCGAGGTTTATCACCGCGGGCTCAGCCGCGGAGTACGGCCCAGTTCCTCCCGAACCAGTTCGCGAAGATCGAGTCTGCAAGCCGACGTCGGATTATGGCCAATCGAAACTCATGGCGACCGAAGTAGTTTTGGATTTGGCGTGCGTCTTTCGGCCGAGCAACATCATCGGGCCATCCATGTCGAAGGAACTCCTGCTCGGCAATGTTATTGCACAACTCAAGAGAGGGGCTAGGGAAGTAGCGGTGTCCAGCCTGCATACAATTCGTGACTATGTGGATGTTCGTGACGTTGCCGCGGCAATCATCATCCTAATGGATGCTCCGCCGGGCGTTCGCAACGTGTCGTCGGGGGTTGGGACCAGCACGGAGGCTTTGCTTTCACTGATCCCTTCAGACTTTGAAGTGAATGAGCAGGCATCTCTTCGTGGGAAGGACGAAGTTGATGTATTTATTGCTGATCCAGGACCAATGCGCGCCCTCGGTTGGGAACCCAAGTTCAGCTTGGCCGAATCCGTTCTTGATACGTGGGAGGCATCTTGAGACTGGCGGTGCTTGCGGCGTTAGATTCGCCTTGGTCATACGGTGCGATGGAAGCCATTGCCCGGGCAGGGGCCGAGGTCCATGCCTTTCAGGTAGCGGGCAAGGGTTATATTGATACGCAAGCACCCGCTTGGCAGGATCGCATCTCAAATTTTGAACAGGTGATCGCCACGCGCACAGAAGTTAGAGGTGTCGGCTTTCTAAAGTACTTCCAACTTGGAACCTGGCTCAACCAACACTTTAGAACCCTGCGCCCCGATGCGGTTCTAAGTCTTTATGCGGGTGGACTCGGACTCGCGGCGCTTCGCGCGAGGGCCCCAAAGGTGGTGCTTTACGCGGTAGGGAGCGATATTCTTTCGGTGAAGCCGCCGGCCGCTTGGATCACTCGGCGGAACCTGACCAAGGCCGATCTTGTGGTTACTAACGGAGAGTATCTTGCCGAGCGCACGAAAGCTCTTGCTCCACTGGCGAATGTCCGGAATCTACTCCTCGGAATTGACACAAACATGTACGTGCCAGGTCGCAGTGGGCCTACGGCATCTAGCTTTGTTTGTACTCGGGGGTTCGCACCCGTCTACAACAACATGATGATCTTGCGAGCCCTCGCCCGGCTCCCCAAGGACCTTCCGGAGTGGAGCTTCAAGTTTGTGGCGGGCGGCCCCCTTTTGGAGGACCATCGGGAATGGGCTCGGGCAAATTTGGATCAGGAGACCTACCAAAGGGTCACATTTCTTGGTGGATTAGCCAGTGATGGTGTTCTGAGAGCCTTACAGGAAAGTGACTTCTTCGTATCCATGTCGAAGTCGGATGGAACGGCGACTTCCGTACTTGAGGCCCTGAGTTGCGGCTTAATTCCGATTCTTAGCGATATTCCAGCCAATCGCCATTGGAGCCAACATTTGGTTGCCGTGGACGATGCGGCTGGACTGGCCCTGGTGATGGAGCGGATGATTCGCGAGCCGCGGGCAAGAAACTTTCACGAGGCTCGAGACCTTGTGGTTCGGACGGCCGATTCCGCAACGAACATGCGCCAATTGGTGAATTGGATCGGTGCTCTTTAGGCAGCCTTTTTAAGCCTGATTGAGGGGTGGCGCAATGCGCGCCAATCGCTTCGATCTGCAAAGAGAAGGTTGGTGAACGAGGTGCGATAGAGCGAGCGCATCTGAACCAAGCCTATGCCCCAACCGACGATTGACGCCACGGCGCTGGCGACGACAACGCCCCATAGCCCGGTCGTTCCAAGCGTCCACAGGAGGCCACCCAGTACAAGAACTTCGCCCGCAAGCGCCACGGTAGTCAGCCCCGGTCGGCCCATGCCCGCAAAGGCGTTCCCCATCGTCTTGAGCATCGCATGGGAGGCACCAGTAACAAACAGGGCTAGTGCCACCGTATAGGCAGGTCGAAAGCCTGGACCGAAAACAAATGGAATTACCCAGTAGCCGGTTAACGCGAACGCGGCAAATAGACCAACGAACAAGGCAAGGGAAGTTCTCAGAAGTCGCATGACCTTTGGTTGAGCGGCCTCTTCTTCGCTGGCTTGCTTGCTCAACACCAAAGCGCCAAGGGCAACGTGCGGAGAGAATAGGCCCTCTACGATATTCATGGCGAGCACAAACACGGAAAGTTCAACTGGTGACATGAAGCGTGCTCCGAACAGGACGGCGAAGGAGGCGATCCCGATGCTCAGGCAGCCATTCGGCCAAGATCGAAATCCGAATGCAAGTAACTGCCGGGCAAGGGTCCCGCTCCAGTGCAGGTCGCGGAGGTCGTCGCGAATGAACCACAGCGTGGCTCCGAGGGTCGCCCCCCACACGGTTATCTGCGCAACCACCGCGGCCTGAAGGGGCGCCATGAACGGTAGGAGTCCGAGACACAGGAGCACGAATATCCCGCCGGATAGGACCTGCAACCCCCCGTATTCTCGGACCCGGCGAAAGGGGATGAGCATGACGCCAAGGTTCATGGCTAGTACGACAAATGGCATTGCCCACGACATCCGAAGCAGGGCTTGTAGCCCTAATGGATGCTGTCCAAAGAAGGTCGCTTGCATGGGTCCGATGAGCACGAACTGTCCCACCATGGCCATCAGGCTAATGATGCCAGCCAGTCCTAGACTTGTCGCGATGACGGTTCCTCGTGGTGCCGCTACTTTGCTCGCAAAGTATTGGGCAGCACTCGCCGACCCAAAGCTCAACGTACGGCTCGAAACGGTCATGGCATTGGTTGCCGCTCCGAAGGCACCAAAGTTTGCTACTCCTAGAGAATGCGACAAGACAACGCGCGATGCCAGGGCGAGCAGGATGTTTGCGACCTGCGCGATTCCCAAAATGGAGGCATTGCGGATGAAGCTCATGAGATGGGTCGGAGTTTTCGAGCCATGATTGGGGCTTCTCGCAGGGCAAGGCGGTGCACAAAGAGGTAGGTGACCAGCAAGACCCCGTTGATTGCATTGATGTTGAACCCGTGAGGGCTGAGCACGCTCAGGTTTCCGCCGACACTATGCATGGCCACGAGCCAGGCTAGGAACGACAGCAAAAACGACGAAGAGGCCTTTGCCAACCGGAGAAGTCGCAGAGCGAGGAAACCTATAAGCCCGTAGAGCAGCCCAAGGCCAATCAGCCCATTCTCGGCTAAGGTCGTGAATGTCAAGGAGTGAGCATCGTTGTAACCCCGGACGCTCCAAGCCCCGAAGCCCCCATAACCCTGCCCGATCAAAGGATCCTGCCGCCACAGTCGAAGCGCTTCATTCCGTAACTGATCTCTGGCAAAACTGTCATCTCCCCCAGGTTTAACCCGCCCAAGAACGTCAATCATTTGTTCTGGACTCCCGACATTAAAGCGCTGCGCCCATACAAGCCCAAGCGACTCCCGGTTGGGAACCACTGTCCACACTAGCGCGATACCAACAAACATAGCTACGATTGCTAGGCTGAGCCTCTTGGGCGATCTATGGTAGACCGCAAACAATCCGATGAGAACAAGCAGAGGGACCAGAAGAATTCCGGTTCGCGATAGGCCAACGACCGCGCTCGCCAAAAAGAGGACGGAGATCATGCCTACGCACCACGCGCCAAATCGTGAGGCGGTTGTCAGAGCGATTGGCCATAAGAGAAGTAAGTAGGCGAAGATCAAGTTGTAATCGCTTACATTTCGGGTTCCAAGCAGCCCTGCCACACCACCCATTGACATGCCCGATCCCAACCGAATCACGACAAAGGTTCCGGCCGTAAGGGCGACAAACCCAACAAGACCGCTGGCCCCCAATTGGGCCGGTGCCGAAATGTCGCATGTAAATTGTTGCTTCAAATAGGCATAGAGTAAGGGGAGGAAGATTGCAAAGGCCAGGAAGCCAAATGCGCCAACGGGTGACGCATCAACTCCACTCGCCCACCCGAGCAGGCCGACTCCGGCGCATAGCGCGAGGGCAACTTGCTCCAAACGGCTCAGGGATACGGGCCGTCGCCAAAGTTCTGCAGTGATCGCGCATGCCACTGACACATATGGAAGGGTCCGGATGAGAGACTGGGGCCCCAACGCAAAGTCCCACGCCAAGCCGACTTGATAGAATTGGGTGAGGATGGGAATAAGGATGATAAGCGAAGTTCGAATATCTTGGTAGCGGGGTAGGAAGAGAGCGACCAAAAGGCCAAAGATCGTGCCGGCAAGAGCATTGCGGACCGTATCCATGGCCCCAAAGCCCATCAGGTTCAGCCCCAAGAAATCAGTCGCAACCGCGACTAGCGAGCCGAGGACGGAAAACGAAACTACGCATCCGATCAACTTCATCGTCACCGCCCGAATCATGCAACTCTCCTGGCCTCTTGCTCTTGCAAGAGGGCTTTGGCGAGGCGAAATTGAGGCTGCCCTACGGTCGCTAAGCGTGCCAGAGTTGCTCGTTGCTCTCGTTTGGCTAGCGGGTGGGCTAAAGCATCCTGGACTGCCTTGATCAGATCTGCCCGGCTGGAGACAAGCTCAGCCGCCTGGCTCTTTAGGAATGGCCTTTGGTGGGTGTACTCATAAAATCGAGCAACGGACTCATGATGGGATAGCTTACGATCGCCGTCATAGGCAACGGAAATAATAGGAACATCATTCGCGGCGGCGTCCAGGACGATCGTGCTGGCGCAATTGACGCACACGTCGCTCGCTTGAAGCATATCGCGGAGATTGACCAAGTCATCGGAGGGAGGTACGGTGTCTACCCCGAAAGCGTCGGCTGATTCAGGCCATACGAGGACCTCGGGAAAGGTCCTAAGGAAATCGTAGTCTGATGGATTGTCATGGGGGTGGCAACGAACTAGGAGTTCGGCATCGCCGAAGGCACCAGCCTGCAGGGCCTCAGCAAGGTGCTGTGCGACAGCGGGTTGATCGGGGAATGACTTGGTCGCAGTGTTGGCGAAAAGGATTCTCCTCTTAGGGGGCCTTGGCGAACGCTGATCTTCATAGATGCCAAATCGCGGGATCCCTACGATCGGCACCTGGCGCTCAGAAAGGTTAGGTAAGAACTCCCTGACTTCTCGTTGCATGACCTCATTCCAAACGAAGACGGCATCAAACTCGCAAAAGAGAACTCCCTTCGAACTCAGGTTGTCCCAACTTGGGATCATTGTTACAACTCGAATTCCGGCTTCTCGGGCTGACTTGACTAGGGGATCTTCGCGAAAGTCCACAGGGTTCGTCGTGAAGAGCACTTCAACCTCGGGAATCTCTGCGCCAGCCGTCAGGTTCCATCGGCGCCGCATCAGCCATTTTTCGACCAATTCACTTCGCGAAGATTGAGCAATTGGTTTTATGAGGGCGCTGGCGATCATCTCGGCGCGAGACCGCTTACCGCGCTCCCTCATGATTCGCTCCGTTGCCACGTTCTGCCGTTCGAAGACGAAGCCCTTCTGTAACCTGCGAAGACGAGTGAGCTTCGGATGTTCGGGCGGGGGCGCATAAGGTACCCATTCAATGGGCCGCAAGCCGAGTTGCTCAACAAGGTCAACCAAGTGCGGTATCCGCGAATGATGCGCAAGGCCAACAATCTCGCAATGATCCTGAAGGTGCGCGGCAACCCCGCTGTGAAGGATGTTCTTTATCGCCCAATGATTGGGAAAGGTGATTGCGAGTCTCATGCGGCAAGTTTTCTTTCTGCTTCTTGCCAATCGCTTTCCGAATCGATACTGAGCGCACTCTCGACGAGTAGCGGTGCACAGCGACTGCCGTAGATGGAGCTTTGGTCCATCAGAACATCACGCCGAACAAGGTAGGCCGTACCCTCACGAACGTAGGCTGGTGGGGCATCCTGTCGCCTCGTGACTGAACGCCCAGCCGGGAGAAAACACGACAGGAGGCCATGTTCAATCTTCATCACATAGTGAGGGCTAAGCGTTCTCGGCACTTCGGCAACGGAACATACCGAGTCATGCCCCTCCAATAGAGCCAATGCATCTCTCAAGTGTTGAGCCGTTCGCAAAGGCGACGTTGGTTGCAAGAGCAAGACAGCGTCAGGTCGGTAACCCGTTCGTTCTAAGCAGGAAACACCATGTTGCAACACATCAATCATGGGTGTGGCATCACTGGAGAGCTCAGCAGGACGAATAAATGGAACATCCAGCCCTATCTTACGTGCGAGTTCCATTACGGCAAGGTCGTCAGTGCTGGCGACGATCCGGTCGCAAATGCCGCTCTCACATGCCACCCGAAAAGCGCGTTCAACCAAGCTCATTCCGCCGAGGATTCGACGGTTCTTACCCGGAACGCCCTTGCTTCCGGCTCGAGCTGGAATGAAGCCAAGGACTCTCATTTGCTGTTTTGGATATGTCGGATCTCGCGGAAGTATTCCGTTACCCAGGTCGGGTTGGGCATGGTGAACGCAGCATCAGTGGGCACGCAAACATATGAAACATGGAGGTGGTCGGCACTGTAGCCCTTTCGAACCCAACGAAACCCAGCTCGGGCAAACATTGCTTCTGCAGTCTCCTGAGTCAGTGAGTAAACGTGGTCAATCTTGACGGCGTCTTCGACTGAGCCATTGCGAAGCATCGCAGCCCGGAAGTCAACGATGTCCACCAGAAAGATTCCGTGATCTGAGATGACTTGTCTCAACTTGGTGAGGGTCTTGGAAACATCCAGCAGATGGTCAATAGTCTGGAAGAGCCCGATGATATCGAACATACGCCCTTTGGCATCCCAGTCCTCAACAAATCCCGTGACGCTTTCAATGCCAAGAGACTCGGCTTCCGCGGTCTCAGCGGGAGCCGGGTCAATCAAGGTTGTTTGGAGGTCGAAGCTCTTCATAAACTCGCGTGCAACAACACCCGTTGACCCCCCAACGTCAAGGAGAGTTTGGTGAGCTTCTGTGATGAATGGCCTAGCGAATTCTATGAATGCTTGGGCGTAGGGTACTTGCTCGTCTTGAATTGTCTTGGCATCAATGAGGCGGCCATGATAGGCGCTCACGAGCGGTCGGTAAGTGCTTTCATAGAATGCGCCGTACGCCTCTGCCGTCATGCGTGGGTTCAGCATCGTTAGGCCGCACTCATGGCACGCCGTGGCCTGAACTGGGTACCCGTAGCGGTCTTGGTGGGTAAGAATCACCCAGCGATCTGCCCCGCAATAGTTACAAGGAAGGTAGCCCTCCTTCGGCTGAGTGGAGGGATCAAACCCAAGGGCTTGAATACGTTGTTGTCGAGTTTCGGCTAGGGCTATCATGCGGCTATTTGGTTCTCCGTGGTTGTATAAGAAAGTTGCTTTTGAGTTCTGAGGGTCAGCTTGGCGACCTTATCGGCAACAAGAGGCGAGACAAACCCGTCACCGTACAAAGTGCTTTGGGTGTACCGACCATGGGCAATTTGCGCCCGGATTGCCGATTGGATCAAGTTGGAGTCTGGAATCAGGTGGCAGACATGATCTCCACGTTCTCGCCCGGCTTGACGATTGCCCACCAACACAACGGGGGTTCCAAAAAAGCTGGCATCGCGAACGAAGCTACTGCTGTTACCAATCGCGCAGGCTGCCCTAGCGAGAACTTTGAGGTAGACCTCTGGGGCGAGATTAGTCATGGTGCGGAGCCAGCGGACGGCATCGGTCTTGAGTCGGAAGCGGCGGATCTCCTTGCTAATGTGATCGCTACCCGCGTCAATGTTTGGCCAAAGCAGAAGAGTGGGCATCCGAACTTGCCCCAGAGCATTCAGGAGTTCTCTCATCTGAGTGGCTTCGCCGCCAAACTCGGTGGTGGTGGGATGAAACAGGGCTAGTAGGTAGTCCTCGCGAAAATCAATGGGCGCTCCTGCGCCAACCTGATTCATGGCCGCATTGTCCAAACTCAAGTCCAGGGTCCTAGCGATGTCGCTACTGGGGCAGCCGACGGCCAAGATAGAGTCTTCACGCTCACCCATTCGAACTAAATACTCAGCGGCCCGCTGGGTACTGGGGACATGGTAGTGGGCAAATTTGCTGATCGCGTGCCGGGCGCTCTCGTCAATCGAGCCGCTGACTTCTCCACCTTGAATGTGAATGAGCGTTAGGTTCATATAGGCGGCGGCAATCGCGGCTCCAAGGGCTTCATACCGGTCGCCGATCATTAGGACGGCATCGGGCTGCAAGCGTTGAAACTCATTCGTAAACTCGAGGACTCCAAGGCCGACCGACTTAGCCATGGTGGCCGGAGTAGAGCCTTCCAATTCCATGTAGACCTCACTGGTGACATCAAATCCATCTTGGCGAATGACATCAACCGCTTTGCCGAATCGCTCCAAGACTAGAGTCCCGCCGCAAACGATTTGTAGGTCGACCTTCGGGTGAGCTCGAAGAGCCTCCATCACTGGACGTAGGCGACCGTAATTCGCTCGATCCACAAGGACAACACAAACTTTACGCAACGTCTCGCTCCATGATCAATTCATCAAGGGCTAAGTCGCGTTTGGCCGGGCGGCCGACGACTTCTCGTAGCCGACTTTCTGGGATGCCATTGCCAGGCTTCTTGAGAGCAAGATGGCTTGCCTGAATCAACTCGCCTTTTCGAATCGACCTTCGGACCACTATGCTCTTGCCGAACATCTCCTTAATGGGTTGCAGTTGGCTCGCCATCTGGTCCTTATCCACCGGGTTGGCTTGCATCGTCTCTATGGCACGGACTCCATTGGTTAACAGAGCAAACTCTTCAATGGTCAGCGAGGCTGAATTGTCTGGGCCGAATGCGGATCGGTGCCAGGTGATATGGGCTTCGAAAGCATCAATACCCATTGCTACTGCCGCGAGCCCCGGGAAGATCTGGCCGCTGTGATCGCTGAGGCCCACGCCGCAGGCAAACTCATCTCGAAACTGTTGCAGGACATTGAGCCCAACTTGTTGCAGTGGCGTTGGATAAGCGGAGGTGCACTGAAACAGAGTCAACGGCGCGCCCCGTTCTTTGACTCGTTCCACAACGTCGTTGATTTCCTTCCACCCTGCCATTCCGGTTGAGACGAACATGGGCCAACCCGACTCGCTCATCGCGTCAAACATTTGCTCGCCCGAGATCTCGCCACTGGCGACCTTCCAGGCTGGCATACCGATTCTCTTCAAGAGCTCAACTGCACGTAGGCTGAATGGGGAACATAGGAAGTCAATGCCAATTTCGTCGCAGTGGGCCTTGATTTCAAACCACTGAGACTCGTTGAACTCCATGCGTTGCCAATACTCGTAACGGCTCGAATCTTGCTTCGAAAATTTGATTCGCCATGGCTCATGAGGCGTGCTCTCGTCGGCAGCGAAATGCATTTGGAACTTCACCATGTCGGCTCCCGCCGACTTGGCAGCATCAATATAGGCGTGCGCCATGCCTAGAGATCCATCGTGGGCTTGGGCGACTTCGGCGATCATCAGGCAGCGGTTGGCCATTGATGCACCTCCCTATGGTGTCCTCGTCGGGTTGGTACCGAGAAGGCCAAAATGACGCCAAAGAGGATTCCCAACACCGCGCCGGCAAAGGGGTTTCGGGCCCATCGCTTGTTGATGGGGCGCTCCTCCAAGAATGAGGGTGTGATAACTGCCCAATTGACACGTTCCACTTCGGCATCAATTCGAGCTTGTTCATACTTTGCGCGAAGGTCAGCCGTAGTCGCATAAGTGTCCTGAAGCTGTTTGATCTTGGTCTGCAACACCGATTGCGCTCCGGGGCTTTGGGCAACGGATCGGTTTTGTTGATTGACCTGAAATTGAAGTCCAGCGATCTGAGCGTCTAAGTCAGCTATGTCCACTTGCAAGTCGCCATTAACAGCCTGTTGAGTCCTGCGCAGTTCACGGCTATATTGATCCTGGGCAACCGAGAGTTGAACCCGCAGATTCGCTAGTGCAGGCGCATCGGGGCCCAATTCTTGCTCTGCGGTTCGGACTTGTTCTGCGAGTTTTGTAACTTGCTGACGCAACCCATCTAGGCGCGGATCCTTTGGCAGTGCTGGATCGGCTAGGTTGCGCCGCATTCTTGTCGCAAGCTGCGCCCGTTGGGCCTTTAGCAGGCCAAGTTGAACCTGGCTTGTTTCAGCGCTTGCAACCATATTCAACATCCCTTGGGCGTCCCAGACGGTTAGGTCGGGAGACTCCATCGTCTTGACCAAATCGTTCTCAATTTGGAGGTTTCGTTTGCGTTGGGCCTTGAGCGATTGTGACAATTGCTTTTCACGTCTCCCGGCTGCCGACTCGTTGGCCCGGAGCTCGAAGTCTCGGGCTCGGGAAATCGAAAAATCCACCATTTGACGCGCCAGGTCTGGGCTGGTGGCATCGGCGATTACTTCCAGTTGGTTGGTAGCTTGATCTGACCTGACAAACCATATTGAGCGGATCGTACTCGCCGGAATCTTGAATTGTTCTGACATCTCTCGCACCATCGCATCGCTGTCAAACATGCCTTGAAGCACTGTCAGCGGCGTTGCCGTATTGCCACTCAAGATCGGAGAATTGGCAAGGAGATCGTTCGCATGGGGGAGCATCATGACCTGTGCTCGGACGCGATGCTTGGCCGGAATCCAGATCGTATAGGCTAAAGCCACGGTTGCACCCACCACCGCGAGGCTGGCTATCCACTGCCAACGGGCCATTAATGGGTGCTTCGCTTTATCCACCATTGCGTACTGGGAATCCCAGTATTGTTATCGGTGCTAACGTGGTGGAAATGCAGGCTGATCTTGAGAATTATTTTCAGGATTTTGAACTGGCTGACTTAGAGTGGAATCTTCGAGATAGCTCTTGCGCCATCGCATCTTCTCGACAATCTCGCGCTCGTACTTGCCAAAGCCCTCAAACGTTTGCACCTTGTAGGCACGGGCAATACCTTGCAATACGGTCAGTAGGGGATCCAGTTTGCCGGTGTTCACCTTGCGATCCATTAGGGTAGCCAGTCCGGCCTCGCTCTTGATGATCGCTCCGATTGGCCCAGTCAAGATTCGACCGTCAATGGGAACTAGTACATTGTCGCTAGCGGGATAGTATTGTTGTCGCGCTACCTGAAGCTGGGCCACGCGGTTAGCCTCGCTCAGACGTCCGGCACGTTGGAAAACGCCGATCAACCTCTTGTCTTTGATGATTTGTTGAGCCGC
>JADZDX010000118.1 GCA_020850835.1 Fimbriimonadaceae bacterium | reverse complement strand
TCATCAATGACAATGATCAATTGCCCCTTTTGGAGCTCAGCGATTGCTTCGGGGATGGTCGCAAAGGGCATCAGACCATTCTACGCCTTTCACGGCGAGACGTTCGGCCCCAACAAATACGATCGCTGGCTACGCCCTAAGGACCTCGAGCGGTGCAAACTTTGCTCCCAACACTCGCTCGCTCTCGCCGCCCATCCATTGATCCAAAGCTGTGGCATACACTTGTCTGAAGTCCACACCGAACGGGATATCGCCATCCACTAACTTACTCAGGTCGGGTTTGGGGCCATAGAGCCCTCCCTTTACCTGCTTTCCAATCAGGAACATGGGGCCAGCCGCCCCGTGGTCCGTACCTCCACTGGCATTTTCGTACGAGCGGCGTCCAAATTCGGAGAAGACGAGCACCACCACCTTGTCCGCTTTGCCAAGTTCTTCCATCTCGCGCTGAAAGGCGAGAACAGCATCACTAAAGCCTTTCATCAAACGGCCATGCTGATCCGCTTGGCGAGCATGGGTATCAAAGCCACCAGCTGAAAAATACAGGACTCGCGTTTGCGGGGATGCGGCAATGATCTGAGATATCTGCTTAAAACCATTGCCGAAGGCGTTGTCAGGATAGCTCTGCTTTGGCGCGAAGCCCTTCAGCTTGTCGCGAAGCAGAACCATAGCATCCAGCGCGGATCGGTTCGCGGCTCGGACAACGGCTTCGCCCTCGCTCCCGCCCTCGCCTTGAATCATTCGCAGCATTCGCTCAGCATCTGGGTCACCGACCATGTTTTGGATGTCTGCAAGGCTTGCGAAGCAAGGTACTGAGTAATCGTCTGCTTGAAGCGCACGTGGCTTATCCGTGCTCAAACCCAAAGCAAAAACTGGGTTCAGGTGAGACCGCTTGTCAAGCACGTCTAAATGTCGACCAAGCCATCCGTGTTTGAGTGAAGTATCTGGAGAGGCTGACTGCCATATCTCCATGCTCTTGAAGTGGGAGCGGTTGGGGCGTGGATAGCCGACACCATTGATAATCGCAACTTTGCCCTCCTTGTAAAGGGTCTTCAAGCTACCCATCTCAGGATGCAATCCAAGCCCTTCGGCCAGAACAAGCGCAGAATCTTCCGTGAACCCTAGCGTCGGTCGCAACTGATGGTATCGCGAGTCCGCATAAGGAACCACGGTGTTGAGACCGTCATTACCCCCCGAAAGTTGTAAAACGACCAAGATTGCATCCGGATCCAGTTTTCGACCTACCGAGGCGCGCAGAACATCTGCCTTTGCTATTGCGCTCAGCCACGTTGGCGCAACCAACCCGATGGCGATCTTAGCAGTACTTCCAAGAAAGTCACGACGTGAAAACTGTTTATCCATAACTCAATCTACACTCTAATTGATTGGAATGGACGCGCAAAATTTGCAATAGTTCATGTACCCTGCAGGGGATGGCTAGGCCCCAAGCCAATATTCTGACTTGTTTCATTCTATCCACTCTAACCTTGGGAGTCTTTTGGTTGGAGCAATCCGCAGGGCCTGAGAGTACGGTCAGGCGGTACCTCGCTAGCCTCGCCCGAAGCGATTCAACCGCAATGCAAAGGTTGATCACCACCCCGGTCAACTCATCAGCAAATCTTTGGCTGGTTCAGGCATTCCAGCCCATCGCCGAAAACAAATATAAGGTAACGGCCAAACAGAGAGATGGGAATATCGCGCTCGTAAAGACCGATCATGAAGCATCCATTCTCACCGCCAACGGTCAACAGCCCATCGTCGTTTCCTTTTTTTGGGTACTCAATCGAAGCGGTGGCGTGTGGCGGATTGATCCTGAAGGAACCTTGCGATACCGCGAGCAAAGCGTCCGGGGTCGCCTTTAGTTCAAAATACAGCAACGTATGAAGCGTCTTGGACGAGCAAGTTGGCTTACGATTGCGGGACTCGCGGGCCTCGTTGTCATCGTGGTGCTCTTCTTCATGTCGGGCGAATCAAGCCAAGCCGCCGCCTCACGCTTCATGAACGCGCTTGGCAAAGGTGATGTAAATACACTTGCATCAATGAGCGACATTCCCGGAAAGTCGGAGGACGAGATTCGCAGGGCCTGGGAGCACACGACCAAGGTGGCGGGCCCACACTACATCTTTACTTATAAGATCAGTTCTAACCTTGACGCCAATGACAATACTTCAATGGTGCGAATGATGGTGATAAGAAATGCGGAACGAGATGGCGCCTATGAGGAAAAATTTGAGCTTCCGCTCGTCAAGAAGGATGGTAAGTGGAAAGTAGAAGTCTTGGGCCTCGATCGCCGCTTATATCCGGGCCTCCCCCGGGAATAGCACCCGTCCAGAAGCATTCAGCCATGTTCAGTATTGTTGTGCCTTCAGCCAAGGAGGTCCGTTTTGCGAGCGATCTCTTCGGTTGGGATCGACCCAAGCCGATGAAGCGCGAGGGGGACAGATGGGAACTGGATGTTGCCCTACCGGATGATGTCCGCATCGAGTACCAGTTCGTAGTGGACGGTCGCTGGATACTTGACCCAAAGAATCCAGCTCGTTCTGCGAATGGATTTGGCGGATACAACAGTTCCTATACAGGTCCATCGTACGTGGAGAACGTGCCGGACCAGGTGCCCGAGTTGCCAATGCGACGGCTTGCGATGAGGGTTAGTGGCCATGCTCCGAGCCGGGCCGTAGCCTTGTACCTCCCCGAAGGGCTGCATGAAGCACTCCCCGTGATCCTCTATGGAGATGGCAAGGAGTACGAAAAGTTCGTCGAACCTCAGCACATTATTCAGAACCTGATTGATCAGGGCCGAATCCCCCCTGTCGCCGTGGCTCTGATCCCGCCAAAGGATCGAATGCAAGAGTATTGGAAGGACTCCACTCCCTACGAAGACTACATTGTTAAGGATGTGCTACCAGCTCTGCGTGCAAATGCACCGATCTCAGCGGACGCCCAGGATATTTACGTTGGCGGAGCCTCATTGGGAGGTTTGATCAGTATGCGCCTAGCTGAGCGATATGCAGAGCATATTGCTGGTGGAGTTCACTCTCAATCGGGTGCATTCTGGGCCTCGCCGGGGGTTTTTGCGAAGTCCGCCCTTATGCGTCTGGACCCTACCATCAAGCTCTTCATTGATTGGGGACGATACGAGGGCGTACTTACAGTCTCGAACGATCGAATGACGGACGCCCTTCAAAGACTTTTCAAGCCACATGGAACCTTGGTGACTGGCGAAGGGCATAACTGGTCAGCATGGCGCGCTAGATTTGCCACCGGAATCGAGTACTTGTTAGGAACACCCTCCGGTTAGGCTTGCCACCGGCCAATAATCTGATTAGCGCCCGTATGTTTACGAGCGGTACAGATATGAAACTCATCACCCTCGGCCTCCTCTTCGCAGCCCAAGCGACTCAAACGACATCAACACCGTTTAGGTTAAAGCCCGGCGATGAAATCCGAGTTGTCGTTCTCGGATACAGTGAATATGTCTCGAACTACATCGTGCTGAGCGATGGCACCATCAGTGGCATTGGATTTGGTCAAGTCAAGGCGGCCGGCAAGACAGTTTCGCAGCTTCAAGACGAGGTAGCGCAGCGCCTTACCGCATACATCCGAAATCCGAAGGTTGCTATTGTCGTGACCAACGAGCGAAAGGAGAGCGTTTTTGTAGTTCGGGGGGATGGTGATGCGTCCACTTCTCCCACCAGCGGAGGATTCCCGTTCCAGCCCGGGATGGAACTTCGCCAGCTGGTCGCACTAAGCAAGATGCCCACGCCGCTTGACCTCTTTGAGACAAGAGTGTATCGGGGCGGTAAGGTCTTTAAGACCGTGCACCTTGATCAACTCATGAAGGGCGAGGCTAATCAGTGGAACGGACCAATGGAACCGGGTGATCTGGTTACGATTATGCCGGTCCCGATGGTGCGCGTGTGGGTCCTCGGCCTAGTGGGCTCTCCTGGTGAAAAGCGCGTTCGACAAGGCAGCGACCTGTATCAGGCCATCGCCTCCGCCGGAGCGGTTACGGCCTCGCCTGACCAATTCGACGAGATTGAAGTCATGGTGCGACGCGGACCTGAAGTGCTGACCTTTGCACCAAAACAAGACTTTGGAAGAACACCCTTTATCCTCGAAAATGGTGATACCGTGATTGTTCAGCCCCCAACCCTGCTCAAGGTTTCGGTGGGCGGATTTGTTGCCAAGCCCGGCGACTTTGAAGTAAAGCCAGGGACGACACTGAGCCAAGCCGTCAGTGCCACTGCAGGAGGCGCTACCGAAGATGGAACCTTGAAGGGTGTCTACATTTTTAGGGGCAGCCAAGTGTTTGTCTCGGACGCCTTGCCAACCGCCGGTCAGTTCCTCTTGATGAATGGTGACTCGGTCTTTGTTTTGAGGAACCAGCGCGTATTCACCGTCCTTGGCGAGGTTCAAAAACCGGGCGTGGTCAAGATGCAAGACGATAGAGAATACAGATTGGCGGATGCCTTGGCTTCGGCCAGCGGGCTCCTTGAGAAGGGGTCCCTCAGGAGGGTATATCACCTGAAACCCGAAGGCGGGAAGTTTGTTGCTAAGCAATTCAACCTTGACGAATTCTTGAAAGATGGCAAGATCGAAGCTAACCCCATTGTCTCTCCCGGCGATGTCGTCTTGTTTGGACAGCCGAAGGGGGTCACCCTGAACAACATTTCCCAAGCGTTGAACGGGGTCCTTGTGCTACAGAATCTGTTCCGGTAAGACCTTCCTGAAGGTTGACCTCTGGTACTGGTACATTACTCCGGTATGTGTTGGAGGTCTGATTGAACATTCAGGACATTCTTGAGGTTCTGCCCCATCGATACCCGATGCTGTTGGTTGATCGGATTGAACAGTTAGAACCGGGGAAGAGTTGTGTTGGCATCAAAAATGTCACGATCAATGAGCCCTTCTTTCCCGGGCATTATCCTGGCCTACCAATCATGCCTGGGGTCCTTATCATTGAAGCCATGGCTCAGGCGGGGGCGGTCATCCTTCTCGCCGATGAGCACTTCAGGGGCCTAGTACCGATCATCGGGAATGTTGATGAAGTCAAGTTCCGTCGCCAGGTCGTCCCCGGTGACCAACTTAGGACAAGAGTTGAGCTCCTTTGGATGCGCTCTAGTATTGGTCGCATCAAGTGCGAGGCCACGGTAGACGGGGAAACGGCGGCTTCGATGGAGTTGACCTTCAAGCTCGTGAAGGCAAGCAGGGAGTAATTTTGGCCATCATCCACCCCAGCTCCGTCGTCAGCGCAAGGGCCAACCTGGCCGATGACGTGATCGTGGGGCCGTTTTGCTACGTTGAGGAGGACGTGGTGCTCGGGCCAGGATGCCAGCTTGATTCTCATGTGACGATCAAGTCAGGCACCAGAATGGGGATGCGCAACACGATTTTCCAAGGTGCGATTATCGGCGGCGACCCTCAAGACCGGGGGTTCCACGGTCAAGCGAGCGCCGTTGTACTTGGCGATGACAATGTCATTCGCGAATTTGTAACGATACATCGCTCAAAATTGGACGACGGTACAACCACTCTCGGCAACCGAAACTACCTAATGGCTTTTGTTCATCTCGGACATGATTGTTGCCTCGCCGACGATATTACGATCACGAATAACGTTGGTTGTGCAGGTCACGTCACCATTGAGGATCGGGCCAACATCGGTGGGATGACAGGTATCCACCAGTGGACCCGAATCGGGCGAGCAGCGATGGTTGGGGGTATGGCGCGGATTACGCGCGACGTACCGCCATTTTGCGTGGTCACCGGCGAGAATGACGTGAACGATATCAATGCCGTGGGGTTGCGCCGGCTCGGGGTAAGCCAGGACGCTCGACGAGCGCTCCACAAGGCGGTGCGACTGCTCTTCAAGTCGGAACTCGGCCTGACCCATGCCATGGAAATCGTGCGCCGTGACGTTGAGATAACCCCCGAAGTTGAGTATCTTCTGCAATTTGAACAGCGGCGATTTGGCGGCAAGAATGGCCGCGGCGACCAGCCGTGAGACTCTTCTTCTGCGCTGGAGAGGC
>JADZDX010000117.1 GCA_020850835.1 Fimbriimonadaceae bacterium | reverse complement strand
GACCCAAACCGGCCCGGCCTGAACGACCGTGACCGGGACCATGCGCCCGTCTGCGTCGTAGACGTGCGTCATGCCCACTTTGGTTCCGAGGATGCCCGGTAGCATAATCTTGTTCTTATCTCCTTTCTTCCAAGCACACGAGATGTCCCTTCGAGCAAGCTCTCAGGACGGAACGCGTAGGCAAGCCTTACGCACTCCAAAGTCACCTGAACCTGGATCGCAGCGTCACGTGCCCCTGCAAGGTCCTATGCCGTTGCCCGATCTCAACCTTTCGGCGTCCAGTAGTCCAGCTACTGCTCTCGGGTCAGCCCTCGCGTTGGCTTGAAGCCGCTTCGCCCGGGCCGAAGCCCCAGCGCAGGGAGAATGATACCAGCCTGATTTCCGGAAAAGCAAGGGCTATGGGTTAGCAGAGTTTGGTGTTCGGCGCACGAGGGTTGGGGGGCGACGCAAGCTAATAGTTGACGATGGATTAGTCGGACTGGTCCGAACTCAAGGAGGACCGTAGGCTCAAACTAAGGACAGCCAGCGGCGTTTAGGGCGCGCCAAGTTTCGGCGATGTGGCGGACGTGGGTAGTGTGAGCGCCAGCATCTGTACCGCCATAATTCCACACGTGAAAATTGCCCTTGTCAAAGCGCTCGATGAGCGGGTAATCCGGATCGTTGGCCGCCGGCTCGCTTGACGCGGTGGTCATCACACCATTGAGTAGCGCAACGAGGCCATGGGCGATCTCAAACGTGCCGCAATAAGAACTCGGAGCGATTCGACTGGTTGTGATGACAAAAGTAGTCTTGCCGAGCATCGAATCGCGCGCATAGGGCTCCCAAACCCCAACATGTGATGGGTCGGGCATACGCTTGTCAGATTGACCTGCGGCTAAGGACCCGTACATCGAATCGGCCAAGACGACTCTCTTCAGCATAGCGCGGTTTGCCGGCTGGCTCATCCACTGCCGCACCGCACCATAGCCGGCTGAGAAGCTGCTGACCTGAATGCCAGAAATTCTTCCAGACTCCGAACTCCCAAATCCTAACGCCCCGATGGCTCGCTCCGTTGCCCGAAGCCAGCGCGGTAACCCCTCGGGGTCAAGAAAGGGCTTTGCGTAGGTCGTTGAGCCTTCGCCGAAATTCATCACAAGGAGCGGTTCGCGTAGTCCCCCGTCGAGGTGTTCCTGAATCGCAAACCACGGCACCGTATGAACGTGAATCCGAATCGTGCCGAGTTTCTTGTCCCAACTATTAGGCACAAACAGAGTCGCCTTCAGCCCATCCACGGTAACTTCTCTCTGAATGCCTGGATAGGGCTTCGAACTAGCAGAGATTCCACGCCTAAACATTACTGGCGGATCAAGAACAAGGGCAATCGTAGCGGCAAGCACAACTTTATTCTAACTGGAAACAAAACCCAGCGAACAACCTATACTTCTATTGATAGCATGATGAAGCGACATTTCTTCCTTGGCGCCCTGGTCCTTGCCGCGATCGTCCCGGCTCAGACCCTGACTCCCGAAGCCAAGGACGGCCTGATTCGAACCCTCAATCAGCGCGTCACTCAGTTTGCTTTCGTTCCCGGCAAGGACTTTAGCCACTTCCCTGCCATGTTGGAAACGATCAAACCAAAGGTTGACGCCGCGAGCACACCCCTCGAGTTTGCCGCAGTCCTAAATGAGGCGCTAGCCAGGTTTGGCGTGAGCCACATGAGCGTGATCACTCCAGACGCCGCACGGGCCCGGGCCACTGGGGGCACCGTCGGTATTGGCATTCAGCTTGAAGTGACGGATAAAGGTATCAAGCTTCTGGCCGTCTATCCCAACTCGCCCGCCGAGAAGGGGGGCTTGAAACCCGGAGAAACAATCATCGCCGTGGACGGGGTAAAGCCGATCAGCCGGGATGCCCTCGCTGGCGAAGTCGGCAAGAGCTTCAAGCTCCGGGTCTTGGGTGCCGATGGAAAGGAGCGCGATGTCACGATCACGAAGGCCTTCTTTAGTACACGCCAGCCCGAAACCTTAACTTGGCACAATAAGGTAGCCATCATCCGGATCCCAACCTTTGACGGATTTACCCAGCGCGGAAAGGAGCCGACCGGATATGACGGCGCTCACGTTGACAAGTTGATGGCTGAGGCCCAGCCCAAGGCAAAGTATGTGATCCTAGACCTACGGAGCAACCCTGGCGGGGTTGTCCTCAACATGCTGAGCTTCGCGGGCTATTTCATTCCCACGACAAGCCCCATGGGGAGCTTCGTGAACCGAGGCAGCTCACAACAGTTCGTAAAAGAGACGGGTAACAAACCCGATGATCTCGTCCAATACCATAAGTGGGATAAGAATCCCGTGAAGCCGCTTGGGCATCCGATTCGTTTCAATGTTCCGGTTGCCGTTCTGATCAACGGCGGTACCGGATCAGCCGCCGAAATGATCTCCGCCGGCCTGCGAGATACGATTGGCGCGCGTGTCTTTGGGCAGAAGTCCATCGGAATGGTGCTAGCGAGTGTCGTCTCTCCCCTTGATCCCATGGGAACTCCTCGTGATAAGCAAACTGGTTTCCAAGTGATCGTCCCAATCCAAGATTACGTTACTTCTAAGGGGCTTCGCCTTGAAGGAAATGGCGTCAAGCCCGATGTACCGATCACGGCCCAGGTAACCAAGGATAATGACCCGGTCCTGAAGGCGGCTCTTGCCTGGATTGCCACGGGCCCGAAGGTGAAGAGCTAAGACCAGTCTTCGTCCTGATTGCTGAAAGCCGGGTAGTCAATTAGCTCGTACAGTTCTTGACGCGTCCGCATCCGATCAATCCATTCGGCCTGCGTGCCCGTTTCGAGGAGCCCGGCATAGAACTCATCAATCGCCTTGAGCATGATGCGCATTGCGGAAACCGGGAAGATCACCATTTGATAACCCAAACCGGCAAACCGCGATGCGGATATGAGGGGGGTCTTTCCGAACTCGGTCATGTTCGCAAGGAGCGGCACCTCGGGCAAACCCTTACGGAATGCAGCAAACTCCTCCTCGCTCGCCAGCCCTTCGGGGAAAATCGCATCGGCTCCGGCTTGGACATAGGCCTTTGCCCGATCGATAGCGGCCCCCAACCCCTCCACGCCGCGCGCGTCGGTGCGGGCGATAACAACAAAAGAAGGGTCACGCTTTGCCGAGACTGCGGCGCGCAGCTTACTTTCCATCTGAGCGGTCGGAATCAGTTCCTTCCCGTCTAGGTGCCCACAGCGCTTGGGGCTGACCTGATCCTCCAAATGCAAGCCGGCTAGCCCTGCCCGCTCAAACTCAATAACCGTACGCACCACGTTAAAAGCGTCCCCAAAACCGGTGTCGGCATCGCTGATGATCGGTACGGGGGCGACTTGGCACGCTTGGGCCGCCACCCCTGACATCTCATTCAGGGTCATCAAGGCAATGTCAGGGACCCCGAGCACGCTGTTCGTCATGGCACCCCCACTCATGTAAATAGCTTTGGCCCCTTGCTTGTATGCGGACAAGGCGGACAACGCTGAGAATGCACCCGGCATGACGACAATTCCGTTCGAAAACTGGTCTCGAAGGACTTGGCCGGGGGATACGAGCGGCGGTTGGATCACGCGAGATAGTTTACAGCGTTCGGAGTTCGGAGTTCGGCTTAACCCACCGACTCACTGGCTCACAATCGCAACTGACCGAATCTTATCACCCAGCGCAATCTTGTCCACAACGTCCATGCCGCTGACAACTTGTCCAAACACGGTGTACTGCCCATCGAGGAACGGCGCGTTGTCGAGCATGATGTAGAACTGGCTATCGCCAGTGTTCTTGTTAGAACTGAGCCTTGCCAAGCCTACCGCTCCCCGAACATGCTTGAGATCATTGGCCTCGTAGGGCACCTTGGTTCCGCTAGACCAGGATCCCAGAGACGGATCGTCCATGGGCTTGGATCGCGAATTGGGATCGCCGCATTGCACGAGGAAAGGCTTGGGTTGGCGAACCACCTTAAAGAACCTCTGTCCATCGTAAAACTGGCTTGATGCCAAGTTCTTGATACGAGCTGTGGCTTGAGGGGCCTTTCCTTCTTCTAGCCGGATCACCACATCACCTTTACCTTCAATGGTGATGCGCAACCCTACCTGACCCCTGGAGAGGCCAGCGGCTTGCGGCTCGGGTGCGAACCCTAGCAAGGGAACGGTGGCCACGACCAGCACAGGAAGCAATCGCATATTCACTTCTATGATAGAACGTTTCTCTCGCTATTGGCGTAACGGACGGCCCATTCCATCCGTCCTCGGCGAACCGCAGAGCATCAGGATCCCATCAACAAACGACCATAGCGAGCCGATTCCAAAGCATGGGGTCAAAATCAACTGGGTGATGCCCATGCCTACATAGCCCAGATACATGCGGCCAATCCCCAAGGGGAGGACGATCTGAAGGACCCCTGCCACGACGCGGCTTCGGTCACTGTATGGCACCATCGTCATCGTCGGGTCAACGGCGAAGGTCTGAGGGGCCCGGTGGGGGATGGCGGGCGGAATTGTCGGATCGTACGGTATCGCGGGCATTGCCGCCATTGCAAACAAGTCTTTGAACTCAGCCGTATCGTTCGCCCGCAGCCATTGGGGCATTGGGCTCTTCCATACATGCGTCTCCGCCAAGATCACTCCATCGCGGATGAGGTCACGAACCTGCGCTTCGCTCAGGGGCCCCAGCTGACCGAACTGCCCGATATAGTGCCAATCAAACCTTTCCAATTCCTTCCTATACGTGAACGTTAACCACGGGATGCAACCTTAGGTCCTTGAGCCATTTCAATCAAACCCTTTGTGCACCATGAAGGACTTTGCTAGGCCCTTCCAGCGTTCGGTGAGCAGCGTCGCTCCGGGGAAAAGGGTCTTCATCTCTCCCCTCGTCAGCAAGCGAATCTCTTCGACTTCCTTCCTAGCCTTAGCCAGATCTGGCACAGGTCCCACAAATCCTACCTGTCGGCGGCGGATCATTGAGACTCGCAGGCTCTTCGGCAGGAACTGCCATAGCGGAAAGAGAAAGTGGGGTTCGATGGGGAAATACCGATTGGGGGTCTGGACAAAGTAGCGTTGGCCAATGCGCCGCACTTCATCCGCCATTTTCTTTTGGTTCTCCCAAGTAAAAAGGTGTTCAATTACGGAGTTGGAGTAGACAATGTCGAAGGAATTATCTGCGTACTCGGGCATCGCAGTCGCGTCACCTTGGACGTTCTCTACAAAACTCAGATTGCTCGGCCGGACGCTAAGGTTGGCGCAGACGATGTGAACGTCTGGAACATCAAACCCTAGCTTCTCCCAGTAGGCGGGCTCCCCACCCACATCGAGGATTCGGCAGGGCTTGGGCACTGTTTCCAGTAGGTCCAGAAAGATCTGGAGTCGCCTTAGCCGCATTGAGCGGCCTATCGAGCCTTCTCCTTGATAGTAGACCTTGTCTTTGAGCGACATACTGGTTATTCGGCTCGCGAGAGCTTGACCACCATGTCCGGACCGTTCAAAACTGCATAAATTTCGCCTGTAAGTGGATGCACTTGTACATCCCGAACTCGCCCCATTCCCCACAGCAGTTCTTCTTGGTCCACATATTTACCGTCCTTTACGCGGATACGACGAACCGTTTGACCGGCTAGACCGCCTGCCACCAAGTCACCCCGCCATTGGGGAAAGGCACCACCCCGAACGACATCAAGACCGCAAGAGGCGATCACTGGGAGCCAGCGCATTTCCGGCTGGACGAACTTCTGCCCGGCTTTGGGCCAAGGGGTCGCCAAGGGAGAATCGTTGTAATTGATGCTGAACGAAACGAGAGGCCATCCATAGTTGCCAGCCTTGCTGATCTTATTGAGTTCGTCGCCCCCTCTCGGCCCCTGCTCCGTCTCCCAAAGGGTGCCATCAAGCCCAAAGACCAGACCCTGAGGATTGCGGTGCCCGTAAGACCAAATAGCCTTGACCGCCCCCTCTTGATTGACGAAGGGATTGTCGCTTGGCACCGAGCCGTCTTCATTCAAGCGGAGGATCTTGCCATTAGTTCTTGACAGGTCTTGGGATAAGTTGCCCTGACCCCGCTCACCGTAGCAGACAAAAATATGGCCCTTCCCATCAAACACAGTTCGGTTGCCAAAGTGAACTCCTCCGCCGGAATACATGCTCTGGGGAGCTTGGTAAATCGTCTCTTGCTGAGTCCATTGAGCGTCCTGCCCTTCCCACTTCAGCTTGCCTCGAACAATCTTCGTGAAGCCCGTATTTGGTTTTGTACCTTGGTCGGCGAAGCTTAGATAAATCCATCCATTCTCTCGATACTTCGGATGTACCGCAATGTCCAATAGGCCCCCTTGGCCATTACTCCACACCGCAGGCAGACCATTTACTTTGCCCACCACCTGGTTTTCTCTGGCAACGACCATGGTGCCGGGGCGATTGGCGATCAGGGAGCGACCATCGGGGAGCCAATCAATGCTCCATGGAACCTCCAGCCCACTTCCCTTCGGAATCACGGTCGTAATCTTATAGCGGTGCCCTTGGGCTTGGAAGACGCCGTCCTTCGCTTTAGGACCGCCACTCTCTCGTCGCAAGGCATCGTATTGCAGTTCGCGAATATGGACAACGAGGCCCCAAATCTGCTCATCGCTCAGAGTCTCGCCGAAAGCCTCCATGCCCATATCAGGGACACCTTTCTTAATGGCATCAAAAAAGGGCTTGTCATTCTTCTGATCGAACTTTGCCCAAGTGTTCAGGCCCTTGGTGCCTCCACCGCCTCCTTGACCGTGATCGCCATGGCACTTAGCGCATGTCCGATCATAGATTCCAGAAATGCTGCTCCCTTGCGCAAACGCAACGAGCTCCGACTTATCCCTTGCGGGCTTTAACACGTGGGGTTGTTCGTGGGGGACGGCGACGCAACCCACGACCACGGAGGCCAGTGCACCTAACCATTTGAGCATGTGATATTTTAGCCAGTCCAAACCCTAAAAAGTAAGTGGAGAGAAGTCAGTTCCCCGAACTCCTCTCCACTGCTTCAATTGTGTAGGATGTTAGTCGTCCATGCCGCCAAAATTGGCAATGACGATATCAATGTCAGCTGCATCCACTTCGCCTGACACGTCTACGTCTTCGTTTTGATCGTTCATCTGCCCAAAGGCAGCAATCACCGAATCAATATCAGCCGCATCAACTTCGCCTGTACCGTCAACGTCGCCGTTCTGAACATTCACCGTGCCAACGCTTTGGCTAGATCCGGTCAGAGAAACAAGGGTGTTTCGTTTCAGGAACGAAGATCCGTCCCACGAAATCGTCGCGGCTCCCGTAACGGCGGGCGGCATGCTGATATCAAACGATGAATTAGGCGTGGTCGCGACGACCGAACCGCTCGCAACCGTCAGCGTTCCCTGCTTGACTTCGTAGCTGATATTTCGCGCAAAGACAAACTCGCTAACGGTGTCATTGAGAGCTAGCGTACCGGTCAGGTGTTGATTCTCAGCCCCGCTCACAACGCGAATATTGTCCACGATCATGCTGTTGAGACCGTCAGGATCAGCCGCGCTCCCGTTGTTTGTGTCCATCATTCCGACCAGCAGATTCGGGGTTGAGGAAACCGTGCAGAACGAGAGATCTACTGTTCCAATGAGAGTGCCGTCAATGAAGAATGTTAAAGTGTTCTCGTTCTTGACCATCTTCCACTCACGCCACTGGAATCCCGTCGAACCAGGGTTTGTGGTGCCATTCTGGGATGGGTAGTTGTCGGCCAGCGCGGCCGGAATGGTAATCGTCGGGAAGGCGGTTGACCAGTAGGTATTGGAAGCATTCAAGTTGCCAACTTCGTCCGCGGTCGGATACACGCCGGCAACATAGTTGGAACCGTTAAATGCCCCGTAGTAGAGACCATTGGCAACCGTGAATCGGTTGTCATTGGCATGAATACGCCAGTCCACCGACGAACCACCATCTAAGGTAGTGGACATAAAAACGCTATCCCGGGTAACCGTATTGTTCTGGTGAGTTTGAGCCACTGTCCCAGCTGTCCCCCAGCCCATCGAGGCCAGCTGAGTTGTTCCGCTCGCGCCAGCCGGGCCGGGGCCGTAGAAATTCAGCCACACATCGGCGGTCAAAACAAAGTTACCGGTGAACGCTTGCCCAATCGGAGAAGCGCTCAGGCCACTGATGAGCCCCGCTGAGATGTTCGTTCGCATTCGTAGCCCCTTCGTAGTGCCACCCACTGAGTGAGGAGCGCTAGGGATCTTAAAGCCTAGGGCCGCCCCGTTATCATTGAAGTAGTCCCACGAGAATGTGGCTTCGTGGTTGGCGGCGTTAGCATCCGAGTAAAGGGTGATCCAACTGGCCGACGTATCGGTATCAAAATCTTCGAAGAAATCAGCGTGGGCTACCGTTACAAGCCCGGTGACGGCGCCGAGCGCCAAAAGTGTACTTGCTCTCATCTTGCTTTACCTTGCGCCTTACTGAGCGCACCTACATTCTATAGTATGTCTGCGTCGGTTTGTCTGGTAAGAATACGGGCTTTCGAACTGAAAGAATACGGGCAGGCCCATCGCCTGCCCGTATTCATGGACTTTCGTTCCCTTACTTCCGTCGGCGGCGCAACATTGCACCCACGCCCAAGGCAAGGGCGGCCATCGTGGCCGGCTCCGGCACGGCTTGCACGCGAACATTGTCCACGATCATCGTGTTGAGGCCATTTGGATCAGCTGTCGAGTACCCCGTGTTCGTATCGCCCATTCCAATAAGGATATTTTGGGCGGCTGCGGTGGTAACCGTAGTCAGGTCGACAGTCGCAATAAGCAAGCCGTCAATCGAGTACGAAAGGTTATTTCCGCTCCTCTCCACCCGCCAGGTTCGCCACTCAAACGCCGTTTCGCCCGCTTCGGTTGAGCCCGTTTGGCCCGGGAACAATGTAACTTGGGCGGCAGGGGCACTTTGAGACGGAAATGCCGCTTGATAGTAGGCGTTGCTGTTATTGAGTGCACCACCAGGAGCCGCATAGACGGCGTTGCCCGACGCATAACTGGTTAAGCCAGCAGGATTGTTTGAATATGCTCGATAATCACTAGCAGATCCACCATCCAAAGTGGTGGCGAAGAAGACGCTGTCTCTCTGCGAGGCAGAATTTCCAGCCCACTGCGCATTTGTTGATCCTGTACCCCAACCCATGTATCCAAGTTGAGTCGTGCCGCTGCCACCCGGTCCGACTGGACCTAAGTAGTTGAGCCACACGTCGGCCGTAAAGACAAAGTCAGTTGTAAATGACTGGAGCAGCGGTGAAACGCTCAGCGCGCTGAAAGCACCGGTCGTCCCTCCGGGTACTGGGCCAATGTTTGACTGAAGTCTCAGGCCCTTAGTAGTACCACCCGAGCCATTCGCGCTACCGATGCCCAACGTTGAGTAGTCAAAGCTGAATGTCGCGATGTTATTAGGATCATTGCCACCCGCCTTCAGAACCGTCCAGTTTGCCGAGGTGTCAGTGTCAAAGTCATCAAAGAAGATGGCCGATGCAGAGGGAGCAATCGCGCAAAGCGCCGTCAGAAGTAGTAATCCTCGAATCATTTTTCAAATCCAATAACGCCTAGCAGGCGTATGCCCTTAGTGTATAAGAGATTCCCCCGTTCTGGGCCCGTAGGATTACGGGGTTTAACACTACATTTTGCCTAGACCGGCCGGAGCTTTTGTCCGACCCATGAGACCCGCGAGCGCAATCAGGGTGATTAGGAATGGCAAAGACTTCCAGAACGCAGCGGGCAATTGATAACCCAGGATCGGAGACCCTTGAAACTGAATCTGGGCAGCCTCAAACGCCGCAAATGCCAAGCAGGCTACCGCCACTGATACCGGTCTCCATCCACCGAGGATAAGGGCCGCCAACGCGATGAACCCTCGACCCGCGGTCAGATTGTCACCAAATCCTCCCGAGTTCGTAACGACAAGGGCGCCACTCAGGCCGCACAGGATCCCCGCGAACACAAGAGCCCACAATCGCACTTGCACGGGTTCAATACCGGTCGTCCGTGCCTTGTCCGGGTTTTCCCCTATCGCCAATAACCTTAGCCCCGCCCGCATCCGATTAAACATGAACCAACTGGCTGCAAGGGCAATCAGAGCACACCAGAAGTAGACCGGAATCGGCAGGAACTGATTGGGGACCTCAGGCTTGAAGAAACTCAGGGCAATGAAGTTCGTGGCCCCGTAAGCGAACAGGTTAATGCCCATACCACTAACGATTTGATCGAGTCGGTAGAACTGAGTGAGCGCCCAATGGGCAATACCTAGGAGACACGCTGATACCAAACCGGCGATCAAGCCTATCATTGGGGAGCCCGAAGTTCCACCGACCAGAGCGGTCACGCAGGCGGACATCAACATCATCCCTTCGAGGGCAATGTTGACAATCCCTGAGCGTTCACTAAACATACCGCCCAAGGCCGCCAAGCCAAGGATCGCGGCAAACATGAGCCAGTTTGTAATGAAACTCATGTCAACCATTGGAGTGCCTCACTTTTCCATACCGAATGGCTGAGAACAAGACCACCAGCAGCGACAAGATTAGAGTGGCGATACCGGGAGGGACATGCAATGTCTGTACAGCGAGGGCCCCTTGCTGCAAAAGGCCGTAGGCGAATGCACTCGGAATAATCCCGATTGGATTCCCTCCCGCAAGGATCGCGACACCCAACGCATCAAAGCCATATCCGGTACTGAATCCCATATAGAACCGGCCCTCAAAGGCAACGGCCTGCAGGCCGCCGCCAAACCCAGCAAGCGCGCCCGAGGCCAGGAGCGCCGCAAACGTCGTCCGCTTCACATCAATGCCGGCGAACGAACCCGCCGTCGGGTTCGCGCCGACAACGCTCAGTTCATAGCCCGCAACGGTCTTGCGTAACCACCATCCAAAGCCCATCACGAGCCCAAAGGCAATAACCAGGGCCCAATTGACCGTGATCTGTCCGACCGGAACTCCGCTCAGCATGTCCTGCGGACCCAGAGTTCGAGTCGTCGGAAAGCCGGCGTCGGGATCCATGATTGGGCCGGAAACGAGATGGTTGGAGAGCTGAAACGCGATCATATTAAGCATGATCGTGCTGATAACCTCATGCCCACCACGGTAGGCCCGAATCCAAGCGGCGGGCAAAGCCCAGGCCGCTCCCGCGACCATTCCGGCCGCGGCACCGAGAAGTACACCCCCCATGCCGCCAGCCTGCAACGCAACCACCGTTCCCGTCATCCCCCCCATCAGGAACTGTCCCTCGACGCCAATATTGAAGAGGCCCGCCCTGAGAGCCCAGAACACCGCCACTCCTAGGATCATGTAGGGGCAGAACCGCTTCAGCGTATCGGCAAAGGCGGTCGGCGACCGGAAGCTATCCGTTAGGAGGGTCGTTAAGACCTGTGCTGGATTTGCGCCGGAGGTTATCAGTGCAATCAGTACGATGACAATGCAGGTTAGGGCAAGGGCCCCTAGCCGAACACCCGGAGAAAGGGGTCTCATATCGCACCAACCATGAGTTGCCCAATCTCGGCCCGTTCCTTTTGGTGAGGCGCAGAGACCACACCCCCATTGATGACGAGAATCCGGTCGCAAAACTCAAGGAGTTCATCGAGGTCGAAACTAACGATGAGCGCGCCGGCGCCTTGCGAGCAAGCATCGCGAAGACCCTGATAGACCGCCCTCGTCGCATCGATATCAAGGCCCCTAGCGGGCTGGAATGCCAGCACCAGCGATGGGTTCTCACCGAGGGCCCTCGCAGCGATAAATCGCTGCTGGTTTCCCCCACTTAGGCTACCAATTGCCTGGCCGGCTGATGTACATTTCGTGTTGAACTTCGCGATGAACTGTCGAGTTCTTTCTGCCTTGGTCGCCTCATTGATGCCCGCTCCGACCCTAAACGAAGGGAGTCGTTGAAAACCCAACACCGCATTATCCGACAAGGACCATTCCTCGACCAGGGCTTCGGCGTGCCGATCTTCGGCGATAATACGAACCCCGGCAGCAAGCCTGTCCCGAGTCGTTCTACCCGAAAGGTCTTCCCCATTCAGGTTTGCCAAACCCGTGAATCCCCGAGTCCCCATTAGGGCATGAAAGAGCTCCTTTTGCCCATTGCCGTCTACTCCAGCAAGACCCACCAGTTCACCTTTCCGCACTTGAAACGAGGCGGACTTGACGGCATCGTTGCCCCTGTCCCCTCGCACAACCAGATTCTGGACATTCAAGGCTGTCTCGCCTTGCGGCAACTCACGCTCTTCAAAGGCCGTCAGGGCATGCCCGACTATGAGCTCGGCAAGTTGGGCCTTCGCTAAATCCTGAACATCTTGGTCATCAATCAGCTTGCCACCTCGAAGTACCGTGACGCGCTGGCAGTACTCAATCACCTCGGGCAAGCGGTGTGTGACCAGGATCACCGTCGCGCCTTGGCTGGCCAGCTTTCGCAGACTCTCAAACAATGCATCCGCATCACGAGGTGAGAGCATTGCGGTGGGCTCATCCAAGATCATGATCTCTGCATCACGCCAAAGCAGTTTCAGAATCTCCAGTTTCTGTGCGCCTGCTGGCCCCAACGTCTCGGCCCGCGCATGCCAGTCAAAAGTGAAGCCCATTTGCTCAGCCAGCACGTTCGCGCGGTCCTCGCATTGCCGGAGGTTCATGAAGGCTCCGGGCTCTGCACCCAGCATAAGGTTCTGGAGGCAAGTAAGTTCGGGGATGATCGCATAGTGCTGGCTGACCATTCCAATTCGGTCGGCAATCGCCTCACGGCTGGAGCGATAGTGACGCTCCTGACCCTGAACAATGACTCGTCCCTCGGACGGAGTGAGGGCTCCGTACAATATCCGCATCAAGGTCGTCTTACCTGCACCGTTCTCGCCGACCACGGCATGGAGATCCCCTTTTCGAACGTGCAGACTGACATTATCCAGCGCCACAAAGTCCCCAAAGCGCTGGGTAATCCCCTCTAAAGCCACGATGCTCATGAGTATTAGCTGCGAATCAAGACGTCGAAGAGTGCCGCAGTGGTGTCCTCGCCCCTACCTTCATTTTGCAAGGTTGCGAGCAAACTGTCCACCAGGTCAGTCCCCGGAAGGTCCACACCGATGGACGCGGCAGCTTCCTTGGCGTACCCAAAGTCCTTGCGTTGATTCTTTACACTGAAGCCGGGTGTCCAGTCTCGATTCAGGATCATCGGTCCGTAATTCTCGAAAGCCCAACTGGCGGCGGCTCCGCCGCCGATGAGTTCCCGGGCCTGAGCAAGATCTAACCCGGCCCTTTCGGCAAAGGACAAACATTCGCAAAGGGCAAGGAGCGCACCACCCACGGCAATCTGATTGGCCATCTTCATCATCTGGCCCATTCCGGGCCCTCCAACCCGTTCAATCCGTTTGCCATAGGCTTCCAGGGTGGGGCTTACTCGATTGATGTCCGGCTCATCGCCACCGCAGAAGATGGTTAGCGTGCCATTCTTCGCGCCCATGCTCCCCCCCGTAATGGGGGCGTCCACGAAGGCGATGTCCTTGGATTTGAGTTCCTCATAGAAGCCCTGAGCTGCTCTTGGCGCGATGGTGGAGTGGTCCACAATCACCCTAACTTGCGTCGTCGGGCCGGTCAGTCCTGTCAGGATCTCGGCAACATCCTCACTTCGGTTCACGCACAGGATCACCGCCTCGCATGATCGCGCCAACTCTTCCAAAGTCTCGGCCTGCGACGCGCCTTCGACGGTCTTCCCCGGTGTGCGATTCCATACCGTGACCTCATGGCCCGCCCTCACCAAATGCCCCGCCATCGGTTGGCCCATTGTTCCAAGGCCAACGAAACCGATCACCGGATCATCCCCTTGGCCCGTTGCAACCGGCTCAACATTCGACCAGGTCCGAGGACTTCCATCAGTTCAAATAGGCCCGGACCAGCCGTCTTGCCCGTCAGGGCAACGCGAGTCGGATGAACCGCAGGGCCAAGCTTCTCCAATCCCTCCTGATCAACAAACTCTTGAACAAGCGCGCGGCATTCCTCTTGCGAAATCGAGCTCCGACCGTCCAATCTCGCTATCATGTGGTCGAACAGAGCCTCCACATGCCCTTGACCCACGAACCATTTCGCTACTGCCTTCTCATCAAATGTAACCTCATCCACGAAGAAGAATGCGCATGCTGAACCAAACTCGGCTAAGGTTGTGACCCGCTCCTGCTCTAAGGGCAAGACCTGGCCCACATAAGCGGCGTTAGACTCAAAAGCTGATTTCAACAGGGCAAGGCCCTCAAGTGCCAACGGATCATGATGATCTTCAGATCCAAAGTAAGCCGCTACTTCTGCATCTGAAACATAAGCCGATACCTCGCTGATCAGTTGCTCTGTTGTCAGGGCGCGGATATAATTTCCGTTCATCCACTTGAGCTTGTCCGCGTCAAAAACTCCCGGCGAAGGTTGCAGCCCCTCAAGCTTAAAGCAGGAAGCGATCTCCTCCATACTCATGATCTCACGATCCCCGCCTGGCGACCATCCGATCAGCGTGATAAAGTTTGCAAGGGCCCCCGGCAGATACCCCGCCGCCCGGTAGTCCAGCATTTTTGTGTCACCATGCCGCTTGCTTAGCTTCGCGCCATCCTTACCCTTGATCACCGGTACATGTACAAACACGGGCGGTTCCCAGCCAAATGCTTCGAAGAGCCATACGTGCTTCGGTGCACTGCTGATCCATTCCTCACCCCGGATAATATGAGTCGTACCCATCAGGTGATCATCCACCATGGCGGCAAAGTGATAGGTCGGCATTCCATCAGCCTTGATCAGAACCGGATCGTCCACAAGATCGCTCTCAAACTCAACCCGACCTCGGATCGCATCGTTGACTACAAGCATCTTGCCCCGCGGCATCCGCAGCCGGATAACCGGCTTCTTGCCCGAGGCCTCAGCTTCGTCTACCAAGTCCGGAGTCGCATCGCGCCACACGCCGCCGAAGTATCCAAAGGGCTTCTTGTTGATCTGCTGGTACTGGCGCATTTCGTCCAGATCCTCTGGCGTATCAAACGCCTTGTACGCATTACCAGAGTTCAGCAGTTCATCAATGTACGGTTGGTAGATGCCTTGTTCCTGTCGTTCACTTTGCTTATAAGGAGCAAACGGGCCACCCTTATCGGGGCCTTCCTGCCACTCAATGCCAGCCCATCGAATACTTTCTAGTATTTCCTGCTCAACTCCCGGAACCGTCCGTGCTCTGTCGGTATCTTCAATGCGAACGAACATCACACCATCGTGGTGGCGGGCAAAGAAGTGGCAAAAGAGGGCGGTACGAATATTCCCTACGTGGGGACTACCGGTGGGGCTTGGAGCATAGCGGACGCGAACGGACATGCGCCAGAGAGGATACCGGCTACTTCTTTGGCGCGGGCGACAAGGGGGGATACCAATTCAAGAAAGGGCCGCTCGGCCGATAGTTTGGTGGAGCCAAGAGAACAACATCAAGGGCAACTTGGGCCACGATTGGCGATGGACACTTAACATCTACGGTCAACTGTTGCGGGCCAGAGACCGCCACGGAACCCAACTTTAGCCACCCAAAGCCATTGCCGTAGACGCTGGTCAGGGGCGGCGGTGAGGGCTCTTTTCGGTCACCGTTAACCTCTAGAAATAGCTGGCTAATGGCCGGTGTACTGCCTTTTACGCTCACCCATATATCGTGAGCCCCTGGGGCACGAGGATTAATCAGATAGCGAGCGCGAAACATTCCATCAAGCGGATCAATTCTGGTACTCAGCATAAGGACACTCTCTCCCGATGCACTAGAGTCCTGCTGGACTTCACTCCAGTTGTGTTCCCGGCTATTCTCAGCTTCCACCCACACCATAGGAGCCAAGGAACGCCGGAGTCGTTCCAGACGGTAACGCATGGATGTAAAGGCCGAAAACGGGTTCTGATTAACGGTTGCCGAAACCTGTCGAAACCCTTCAATATCGTCCATCACATTCTGTACCTGCTGCGGAACCAGCCCGGCCAAAGTGGTGAATTCCTGCATGGTTTCTTCAATACTCTCTTGAGGCACCGGAACAGTGGGCCCCGTGATGAGGACAGGATCGGTGCCAAGCGTAAAGTCGAGGGTCGTCTTTGTCACCTTCGTCTTGATATCTGCCCCCGCCAGGGATCGAACAGAAGCGAGCTTCGGGTCCAGCAATCGCAGCCTCACTTTTAGCTCCGTTTGATTCGCCCACATGACCGTTTGATCGCCGTCTGCGGTACGCATGACATAGCCACTGATCTTACGACCATAGTCAATCCGATTGCCGTCAAGGGGGGCGGGAACCCACCAAGCATTACTTCCCAATTGCATCGGTACCGCAGGGTTCTGCGCAGACTCTGGGAAATTTAGGAAGGTCGGTCGCGGCGTCAGCCAATCACCGTGCTCTGTACCCTCTAGGATCGCAATCTTTTGAAGTTCTGCCTCCGTCGGCGCGGTGAAGAACCAGCCTCGCATCCCCAATTGCCGGCTCTGCAAAATGGTCTCGTTGAGGTCGCCCTCCGCCTTCACATCGGTCGCCAACAAGAGACCCGCCCGATCCCAACGGCTCAGGGTACTCGCGGCTCGAGCAGTGCCTCTGTTGAGATCACTGATCGAGTCTCCTTCCAGCCGCACTGCAACACCCGCCAGACCCGCCGCGTTACCCTCGTACGGACCATTCCAGCCACTCCAAGTCTGGATCACCGGGACGCCAAGCCGATGTTGGAGAGCCTGGCACAGATTGATCATGCGGCGGCGGACGGCGATGTTGAAAACAGTCTGGATATCGTCCCACGCTTGGCTGCTTCGGCTGATAGCCGTGTAAATCTGGTTGCTGCTCCTGTCCCAGTAGGCGTTAATGCCGCGCTTTGGCGACCAAAGCGGTACTAACCGCGTTATCTGGGCAATGCTTGTGAAGTCAGGAGCCTGAATACTCCAGGCCTGCTCTAGCCGCTTCTGGCTACCATACTTACGGCTCAAATAGACCTCCAGTTCGGTTCGGAACCGCGGCGAAGTCGGCACAAATCGGAGATTCGCCGGCGGGAACTGCGCGATCGATCCGAGGGGATTGATCAGGCCGCGAAAGCCGGGGGCCGGTCCGGCTTGGGCAAAGGCAGCGAGCAAGCTATCACGGTGCTCATCAAGCCCATCCCACCCATCGGGAACTCGCGCATCACGCAGGAGGGGATACATCAGGGCAGTGTGCTCGACGGAGTTCCCAGGATCAAGCTCCTCATCAAAGTGACCATTTGGGTCGGCAGTTACCTTCCGACTTTTCTGCACAGTTCCGTCCGCCGTGGCTAAGACAATCAGCGCCTCACTTGAACCAGGAACAGCGGCTTGTAGCCGAGTCTTGCTATTGATGCCAGCTAGACGATACGACTCCGGTTCAACCGCAACCCCAACCGAGGATGGGGCCAAAGAGTTGATCTCAACAAAGAATCGAACACCGGACCTGCGAAGTTCATTAAAGACAGCGGGCCAAGTGCGCCCGTCGGTTGGGAGCTCAACAAGGAGATCTTTGACGCCTGCCTTCGTTGCCTGTTCAATCGCATCCACCGTGCCTGGCACCCGAGCGCCGATCGGCACATAAGGCACCCCACCCCAAAGCAGCGTCCCGCTAGGGTCAACTTTCCAACCTGGGGTTTGGGCCATCAGGAGCCCGGCAAGCAAGGCGGCGGTCATGCGTTGTGAGGGTACCTCTCTGAACGACGTTTTGAATCATGGAGCGGGTTCGCGGGTACGCTAACTGAGTGAGCGCGGTGGTTTCAAACGATCTTCAGACTCGATGCATTAATGTCATTCGGGGGTTGGCAATGGATGCCGTGGAACGGGCCAAGAGTGGCCACCCAGGAATGCCGATGGGTTGTGCTCCCATGGCAACCGTCCTCTGGACCAAGCATCTGCGTCACAACCCAAACAACCCAAAGTGGTTCAACCGCGACCGCTTCATCCTGAGCGCCGGTCATGGGTCAATGCTTCTATACAGCCTTCTTCACTTGACTGGGTATGACCTGACCCTAGACGATATCAAGGCTTTCCGTCAGCTTCACTCCAAGACTCCTGGCCACCCAGAGAATTTTGCGACGCCCGGAGTCGAGATGGCCACCGGCCCCCTCGGGCAGGGGCTGGCGACTTCGGTAGGTATGGCGATCGCCGAAGAGCACTTGCGGGCGGTCTACGGCGAAGCAGCCTGTTCACACTACACCTACGTCATTGCCTCTGACGGTGACTTGATGGAAGGGGTGGCTCAGGAAGCCTGCTCGCTTGCCGGGCACCTTGCATTGGGTCGGCTCATTGTTCTGTATGACGACAACGGTATCACTATTGACGGCAACACGGCCCTTGCCTTCACCGAAAACACGGCGGCAAAGTTTGAGGCCATGGGCTGGCATGTTCAGAAGATTGACGGCATGGACGCTCAGGCGGTTGATCAGGCCCTTTCCTCTGCCAAGCAGGTCACCGATAAACCAAGCTTGATATGCGCTCGCACCATCATTGGGTTTGGTAGCCCCAATAAGGCAAATAGTCCTAAATCACATGGTTCACCTCTCGGGGCGGAAGAGCTCGCACTGACGAAGGCGGCGCTCGGGCTCCCCAATGAAGAGTTTTGGATCCCCGAAGATGTCCTGAATGAGTTCCGTGCCGCTGTTGCAAAGGGAGATGAATGGGAAGCCGCATGGCGCGCCTCAGCTCCTCCATCGTTCCTAGCCATGCTTGAACAATCGCCGACGACTGACTGGATCAGCAACTTCCCCACCGGCATGGAGCCCGTGGCAACTCGGGCCAGCAATGGCATTGCTCTTCAGTTAGCCGCGGCCCAGTGCCACGTGATTGGCGGTAGCGCTGACCTCACCCACAATGTGATGACTGAGATCAAAGATGGCGGCACGTTTTCTCCCGCTAATCGCCGTGGTCGTAACATCAATTTTGGCGTCCGGGAGCACGCGATGGCCGCCGCCGCGAACGGGCTCACGCTCCACGGACCGACGCGTGGCATGGCGGGAACTTTCTTTATTTTTAGCGACTATTGTCGTCCCTCCCTCCGACTGGCCGCCTTGATGGAATGTCCAACCATCTTCTGCTTCAGCCATGACTCGATCGGCCTTGGCGAGGATGGCCCCACCCACCAACCTATTGAACAATTGGCCGCTTGCCGAGCGATCCCGAACTTCAACACCTTCCGCCCCGCCGACGCGAGCGAAACCGCCGTCGCATGGGCGGTCGCCACGCAAAGCACGAAGGTCCCGACCGCAATCATCACCTCTCGACAATCGGTACCGAACGTGACTCCCCAAGCTTCGGCGGACCACCCTGCTTTCAAGGGTGGCTACGTTCTCGTTGACGCACCCTCGCCCAAGGTATGCCTTGTGGCTACGGGCAGCGAGGTCGGTCTTGCCCTTTCCGCCGCCAAACTCCTCGAACAAGGAGGCGTTTCTACCCGTGTGGTTAGCCTCCCAAGTTGGTACCTCTTTGAGTTGCAACCGGATTCATATCGTAACCACGTCCTGCCTAAAGATCTACCCACGGTAAGTGTTGAAGCTGGCTCCACCATGGGTTGGTCCAAGTATGCGCAAGCACACGTTGGGCTAGACCATTTCGGCGCGAGTGCGCCGGCAAATGACATCTTTCAAGCGTTTGGGTTCACCCCCCAAAATGTCGCCGCCCAAGCCATTGGTTTGCTCAACAAGAAATAGGCCCGCCATGAAGGCAGGCCCTTAGGAGTCAACCAAATGAAAGAACCATCACCTCTTGCGGCGACGAATTAAAGCAGCAACGCCCAGTCCGAGGACAGCCATCGTTGCGGGTTCGGGTACGACCGTGGCCTTAGCCCAAAAAGAGATCGTGGCGTCATTGTCCAATCGAACCATCGAGTTGGGATCAAGCATCCCGCCACCAGCACCCGATGTCAACCGAGCCCAATTTGTCGCCAGATTATTCGTGTGGCTCCAGTTGAATTTGTACGAATTGACTCCCGTGTGGGCCGTTGAAGTGTCCACACCCGCCGTAGCTCCCGCGGTGACATTGGTAGAAGAACCCGAGAAGTTGGCGCGTTGGAACCGTGCGACCGCATTGGCAGCGTAGGATTCAAAACTGCCAAAGTTCGTTGAACCCGTGGCATTTGAACTCGTAACATCGTCAATCCATAGACTGATCGCGTTCGTGCTCCCCCCATTGTTAAGAATGCGGATGTTTTCTAGGGTGCCGTAATTGCCCTGCAAGGTTCCGTTTGCCGTTCCTCCGGCAAAGGCCGTGACTGTCGCGCCGGTCAGCGTCCACGTATAGAGGTGCCATGCACCGTCCGTAATGAGGGCCGTAGCGTCCTTGTTGATCCATTCAATGCCGCCGGCCGTGCCACCGTTATTGCCGACCCCGACATCTGCACCGCCACCGGCGGCAGTTTCTCGAATACCGATAGAGACTTGCCACGCCATGGCCGAACTTGCCACGGCAAGCAAACTTGAAACAAAAATGAGTTTATTCATCGTTCACCAATTCCTCAAATAGAGCGCAACACAAATCTTCGCTTGCGCAAGCCAGCTTGGACGTTCAAGCCGATAACTTATTGTAAGGCAAAACCTGAGTTCCTGTGTCGAATCGGCGGTCAATTTTGAGGAACCCAGCATTCCTACGGGTAAACGGCGCACAAATAAGGCCAGAGGTAGCTCTGGCCTTCACCTTGCAAAAGAACCTATGTTTAGGTTTTGATTTGGATATCAACACCGCTCGGTAGATCAAGGCGCATGAGAGCGTCAATTGTCTTATTGTTCGGCTCGTTGATATCAATCAACCGATTGTGAGTCCTGATCTCAAAGTGCTCCATGGACTCCTTGTCAATGTGGGGACCGCGAATCACGCAGAACTTGCGGATATTGGTCGGAAGCGGAATTGGGCCGCTAATTCGCGCGCCGGTGCGGCGGGCGGTTTCGGCGATCTTCTCTGCCGAAATGTCAAGAATGCGGTGATCATAACCGCGCAAACGAATACGTACTCGTGGTGCCTTCATAAGTTTCTCTGATCGTAAATTCCAAGAGGGCGGCAAGCCCTTCCCCAACCTTACGACGCCCCATATGGTACCTGACGTCCAGTATCATTTCCTCTGTGCCGCCTGCCAGGACCGCATTTCTTACCAAGCCAACTCACAAGTTGGGCGACAGCGTGATTTTGGCGACACTCTTCGCCGAGGCTATTAAGCTGGAACCTAACCTCCAGCTGTTTTGCCTCGGTGGTGAAACGATGAAATGGGCCAGCCCATTGTTGAGCGGTCAGGTCCAGGTCATCAATGACCTGGCGCAACTGCCCAAGCGACTCGACACTCTCATTCACTTCTGCGCACCGACGCTGGAGGCCGTCAGGTTGGCCAATACGAGTCGCACGAGCCGTTTCATTACCGAAGATCGCGGGTTGCTCAAAGGTTTCGCCACTCGGCGAGTTCGTCGCAACCTCCCCAGGACGACGCATCAGGTCAATATTTGGGGCGAGTACTTTCGGCTCGCTTTTCCCAAGTTCCCCACCATTACCGAATATCTGGATTATCGCCCGCTCTTACAGTCCACCCCAGAAACCTCAAGCTCGGTTGTCATCAATACCCATACATCAGGCTCCAACCGACCCCCAAGCCCTCATGTCATTAGCGAAATCATCGGACTCTGCCGGGCGCAGGGCCACCGCATCATGCTACTGGGCGGTCAAAGATGCAGTGTGGCCGAAAGTCTGTTGAAGGACCACCCCACGGCCCAGATCATTCGGCCATCCGGCATTCAGCAACTTGCTAACTTACTGGCCAGCGCAAAGCTCGTGATTACCCCCGATACCGGCCCTGCACATTTGGCCGCAGCGCTCCGAGTACCGGTCATTGATCTCTATTGCAAGGCGCTGTTACCTTCGGAGCGTTGGACTCCCCTAGCCCCCAAAGTGGCTCTCATTCGCCCCCAGCGAGGCTGCCCGTCTTGCCTCGCAAGGAACCGATGCCACCACGGCAAATACCCAGACGATACGTGCACCGAAAGTTTTGATCTTGATCAGATTTCGACAGTGATCCGGAGTCTCGTCGCCGGCTAATCAAAAGAAATGCCCCTCTCGAACCGAGAGGGGCATTTCCTATCGCTAACCCGATTACTTGATGATTTCGGTAATCGTGCCGGCGCCGACCGTTCGGCCACCCTCTCGGATAGCGAACTTGGAGCCTTGTTCCATAGCAATCGGCTTGTCATCCAGAAGCGAAATCGCCATCTGAACGTTGTCGCCCGGCATGCACATCTCGGCAGCGTCGCCCCCGGTTGTGAAAATGCCGTCAATCGTTCCGGTCACGTCCGTCGTTCGGAAGTAGAACTGAGGTCGGTAGCCGGGAACGAATGGGGTGTGTCGACCGCCTTCATCCTTCGAAAGGACGTAAACTTCGCCCTTGAACTTGGTGTGCGGCTTGATCGAACCTGGCTTGGCAATAACCATTCCGCGCTCGATTTCTGTTCGCTCAACACCACGGAGCAAGAGACCGACATTGTCGCCCGCTTGACAGTCGTCAAGCAACTTGCGGAACATTTCGATACCCGTGCAGGTGGTCTTTCGTGATTCCGGAGCCAAACCAATGATTTCGACTTCAGTGTTCACGTTCAACTTTCCGCGCTCAACACGACCCGTAGCCACAGTGCCGCGACCGGTGATCGTAAACACGTCTTCAACCGCCATCAAGAAGGGCTTCTCGTTGTCGCGCTGAGGCGTTGGGATGAAGCT
>JADZDX010000116.1 GCA_020850835.1 Fimbriimonadaceae bacterium | reverse complement strand
CCCTAGCTTCGGCTAGGGTCTTTCTGCTGATGCGGCGGGAAACCTGCGCGGGTGAAGCTTCGTCTGACTTTCTATGCGCAACCCATCCATTGCCGTCGCCGTGAGCGCCTTGGCCCTTCTGACCCCTGCATGGGCAATTGACTTCCGGCCGAGCATCAAAGATCAGCTCAAGGTTGGCAAAGACGCGGCCGCCGAGATCCGCAAGAAGGAAAAGGTCCTTCCGGATACCGACATCCGGGTCCGGACTATGCGCAAGCTCGGTCAACAGATCATCAACCAAATCCCCGAAGCCGAACGCAAACAGCGGCCCTTTGAGTACACCTTCGATGTCATTGATAGCCGGGAGGTAAACGCCTTCGCCCTGCCCGGCGGCCCAATCTTCTTCTACACGGGCCTGCTGAACAAGATGAAATCCCTGGACGAATTCGCCGGCGTCCTCGGCCACGAGGTCACGCACATCCGCAACCAGCACTGGGCCTCTCAAGAAGGCGACCGGATGAAACGACAATTGCCGCTGGCGGTCCTTCTGACTGTCCTGCGCGCGGGGGACTTTGCATGGGACCTCGCCGGCCTCGCCGACGCGGTTTTGGTGGGCATCAAGTATTCGCAAAAGCACGAGTCGGAAGCCGATCGGGTGGGCTTCGATCTGATGACCGCGGCCGGCTATAACCCCAAGGGAATGGTGGATACTTTCCGGATGCTGGCAGGCGGCAAGAAGATGTCCGACTTTGACCGAATGCTCAGCACCCACCCGGACCCCTCGCGGCGAGCGGATGCCATTGAGGCGAGAATCAAGAAGGACGGCAAGACCTATCCGCCCTTGCGGCCACTTCCCTTCGCTCCGCAGCCTCTGCCCAAAGAGGCACCCAAGAAACCGAGCTAGCTCTCGGCGATCTTGCCCATGCGGCGAAACTTTTGATAGCGGTCTTCCTTAAGGGCCTCGGCGCTCAGGCCATCCAGACCCGCCAAGGCCTCACTGATGCCCTCGCCGACAATGGCGGTTGCCTTGTCCCAATCGCGGTGGGCCCCGCCAAATGGTTCTTCAAGAATCTGATCTATCAGCCCCAACTCAAGGGCACTCTGCGCGGTCAGGCGTAAGGCTGACGCGGCCTTGGCACCCTCAGAAGGCTGCCGCCACAGAATTGCCGCGCAGCCTTCGGGTGGAATGACGCTATAGACCGAATGTTCCAGCATCAACACCCGGTTTGAAGCAGCAATCCCGATCGCCCCGCCCGAACCGCCTTCCCCGATAACAACGGCGACGCTGGGGACACGAACCTCGAACATGGCGAGAATGGATGCTGCAATGGCTTCGCTGATCCCTCGGCTCTCACTCTCGACACCCGGGTCGGCGGCGGGAGTATCAACCAAGCTAATAATCGGCAACCCAAACCGGTCGGCCATCTCGAAGAGGCGAATCGCCTTGCGATAGCCCTCCGGCTTTGCCATGGCAAAATTTCGATACTGGCGCTCTTGGATATTGCGTCCCTTCTGCTGGCCCACAACCATCACGGGACGGCCATTGAAGAATGCTGTACCGCCAACAATGGCATGGTCATCGCCGTACCGCCGGTCGCCACCCAACTCCACAAATTCGGTGCAAAGAGCATTGATGTAATCCAGAGCGTACGGACGGGTTTCTGCTCGCGCCACCAGGACCTTCTCCCAAGCGCCAAGGCGGCTGTACATGACGCGAATGATGTTGTCGCGCCTTTGCTCATAGTAAGCAATTCGCTCCTCGGCCGCCGCTTGCTCATCAGGAGGGCTCTTGCGGGCGATCTCTTTTGCCTTGGCAAGGGCTTCATCAATTTCTAGGAGAGGCTTCTCCCACTCCTTCCAACTCTTTGCCATTAGCGAACACCCCCGCCAAGAACCCGAACTAGCGAACTCAGAGTCTGCTTCAAGGCCCGCCGTTCCACGATCTTATCAAGCATGCCGCTCCGCTCACCAAACTCCGCCTTCTGGAAATCGTCGGGCACCTTGGTAACTTGAGCCTGTGCTGAAACGCGCGCACCGGCAAAACCTACCAACGCCTTTGGTTCAGCCAGAATAACATCCGCGATACTAGCGTAACTGGCGAGGACCCCCGCCATCGTCGGGTCGGTAAAGACTGCAATGTAAGGTGCCCCGGCTTCGCGACACTTCGCCACAGCGGCCGTGGTCTTCGCCATTTGCATAAGGCTGAGGAGCCCCTCTTGCATTCTCGCGCCTCCGCTGGCGCAAAAAATAATCGCGGGTTTTTGGTCCTCGGCTGCTCGCTCCAACGTCCGAGTGATCTTTTCACCCGCAACGCTTCCCATGGATCCTCCCATAAAAGAAAAGTCGGCAATTGCGGTCGATACATGGGCACCGTCTATAGTCGCCACTCCAGCTACGACCGAATCATTCATGCCCGTTTTCGCCATCGCAGCCTCCAGTTTTTCTCGGTACTCGGGGAACTCGAGCGGATCCCCGGATCGAAGGGCTGAGTCAAGCTCTTGAAAGGAACCGTCATCAAAGGTGAGGGCGACCCTTTGTTGCCAAGTCAGGCGGTGATGGTGTCCACACTGAGGGCAAACGTATAGATTGTCCTCGAACTCTCGCTTGAACAAGGTTTTTTTGCATCCCGCGCACTGGACAAACGATCCATCAAGTCCAGTTCCTTTGCTCTTGCCCAACATGAGAGGCGGTCAGAATACCTCGCATTGGACAGAGTCCCCGACGCTAGGCCGCGTCGTCTTCAGCTTCTACTTCAACACTCTTTGCGGTCTCAGCAGAACCATAGTCCCAGTTGTCACAATCTAAGCGGCGGCAGTACACCATAGATTGCCGAGTTCCATCGTCCATCTCGACAGATG
>JADZDX010000115.1 GCA_020850835.1 Fimbriimonadaceae bacterium | reverse complement strand
CCGCCTTGCGCAACTGCAAAGGAGATCGGCCCGACTTCGCCCACGACCTGAGTGGTGGTCTCTTGTCCGGTGGACGTCTTCACGTACTGAATCGCCGCCGAATAGAAGCCCGGTGTGACCGGCACCTCGGCGGACAATGAGCCCGCCGCGAAGGCCACATAGCCCTTCGTGCGATACCCGTTCTTCTGGGGCTTACCATTGGCGCTGCTCAGCTTCTGCAAGAGTAAAGCCGTCTTGGTGCCCGCCGTGTTCGCCGCGCTCGCCGTGAACTCGATTGAACTGCCGGTCTCGCCTGGAGCGATGGTAAAGGTCAGCGAGTCGCCCGTGAACGGAGTGGTCGGAGGCGTCGTCGGCGCGGTGCCGCTGATGCCATTCACCAGGTAGAACCGGCTGCTAAGGCCCGTGTACCAGTTGAACCCGCTTCGGTGCGTCTTGACGCCGCTCACCTCTTCGGTCTCGGTGATGGTGAGGGCATAGGCGTCCCACGCATCGGCCTGAGCGGTGGTCAGGTTCTTCCAGGCCTTGGTGGCCTTGCTAAACGCGGCGCGCACGTCCATCTGAGCCTTGGTCTGGGGATTGTTGACGATCGGCCGGTCGCTAAGCTCCGTGCCGTTTTTCGTGAGTCGGTAGACGGCATTCCCCGCCTTCCCGCTGACTCCCTTCAGGAAGCCAGATAGTTTTAATACAGCTATAATGATTCTCCTGAGCTGGGGCTAGATTTGCTTTGCAGCAGACACACCAGGCTCAAGGTTATCCTTGGCACACCCGTAAACATGCGTTAGGTCAATTTGCGAAAACTTACACAGTAGGTTCGAAATCAGTCCTCTTCCGATGCTGTTTCGACGATCAGGGCGAATTGGGCAAGCGCGGCTTCAAGGTCTTCAATGATCTCCGCCGCAAGCACGTCGGGATCGGGCAAGTTAGCCGAATCCTCGAGGCTCTCATCGCGTAGCCATGTGATGTCTAAGTTGGCCTTGTCGCGCGCGATCAACTCGTCATACGCATAACACCGCCAGCGCCCTTGCGGATTCTCTTCAGACCAAGTTTCCTTGCGCGTGCCGCGAGAGTCGGCTCGATAGCATCCCACGAAATCATCAAGGTCCGAACGCTTCAGCGTGTTGGTCTTCTGCGTGAACTTTTGGTTGGTGCGCAGGTCATATATCCAAAGTTCCTTGGTCCATGGCTTTTCGCTCGCTGGTTTGCGGTCGAAGAACAGGACATTAGCTTTTACGCCCTGGGCATAGAAGATGCCGGTTGGTAATCGAAGCAGGGTGTGCACATCGGCTTGCGTCAGCAGCTTGCGGCGAATGGTTTCACCGGCCCCGCCTTCAAAGAGCACATTGTCGGGCAAAACAACCGCTGCCCGACCATGCTGCTTCAAGATGCTAAAAACGTGCTGAACGAAGTTGAGCTGCTTATTCGAGGTCGTCGCCCAAACGTCGTCCCGAGTGATCACAAGGCTCTCCTTCGAAGTCTCCCCGTCCTCGCCAACGATCGTCACGCTGCTCTTCTTACCAAACGGAGGGTTCGTGAGAACAACTTCAAACTCTCCGTGGCGGCCTGCTAATGCGTCTTTGGTTTGCACGGGCAAGGTCGTGCTTTCCTCGCTCCCGATTCCGTGCAACAGCATATTCATCGCGCAAAGGCGCGTGACTCCATCGACCAATTCCACGCCATGGAACGTGCCGTCTTTCAGAAACTTCTTCTGGTCGCTGTCGAGGTCTTTGTTCTTGGATAGCGCGTCATGCGCCGCAAGCAAGAACCCGCCGGTGCCACAAGCCGGATCGCAGATGGTCTCGCCCGGGCGCAGATTCATCACGTCCACAATCGCCGAGATCAGGGCGCGAGGCGTGAAGTATTGGCCGGCACCTGCCTTACCCTCGCTGGCCGTCTTTTCCAGCAGCCCCTCATATGCGTCGCCCTTTACGTCGGCCGTCATCGAGGTCCATTGCTCCTTGTCGATGAGGTCTACGATCAGCCGTTGCAGCTTGGCCGGGTCCTGAATCTTGTTGATCGCCTTACGGAAGATCAGCCCAAGCATGCCACCTTGTTTGCCGAGCGTTTCCAGCGTATGGCGGTAGTGAACCTCTAGGTCGTCGCCGCTCTTGGTCAACAGGCTCGCCCAATCGTAGTCTGGAGGCACGATCGAAACTCGGTTGAACGGAGGTTTGCTCTGCTCATCCGCCATCTTGAGGAAGAGCAGAAAAGTGAGCTGCTCCGTGTAGTCGCCATAGCTCAGCCCATCGTCCTTGAGGACGTTGCAGTAGTTCCAGAGCTTCTGGACCAGGGCTTGGGGGTTGCTCATAGCTTAGGTCGCGTTTCTGAAGTTTTGTTCATCGTACTGCCCTTGGTGGCAACGTGCAGATCAATCGCCCCACTTCCAGATTTTGCATGCCATTTCACCGAGTTGTCGTGATCGCGCCCGGACTGCGTCCAGATTCCACGGGCCCGCATGTTCTTTGATTCTCCGAGTCATTTCTGACGCAACATGGTACGCATTCTGTTTGGCCTCAAAAGCGTTGCGTCCTACCGAACTGTTGGCGGGCTGGCTTAGCAAGCATAGGTTACCCGCGCTGTTGACTATCACCTCAAAGTAATCGTCACGGATTTCTGTACCCAAATACTCTTTCCAAGCAACGTCAGGTGTCTGTGGAATAACGTGCTCAATTGAGTTCAAAGTACTGTAATCGGGGTACTGTCCATGCGGCGACATCGCCTTGTCCAATTCGCGCAGTACGAGCCTCGTAAACTCGAGGTCACGGCTTCGGTAAAGGGTCCGACGCACAAAAGCATCACTGAACTCTTGATCAGAGGTCCAAACCCCGTACTCGCGAAACTGCTTCTGAATTGCACGGACTTTGTCTGGCTCGAATCGCACCTTCTTGTACAGGATGGGGAACATCTGATCGTAGATGGTTGCTTGCTGCTCCGTCATTTTGCGGCGAACTAGCAACACGAGTGTCTCTCGGAACATCGCCACCACTTCATCGGCGGTCGTGCCTCCCGCTTTCAGGTCAGCCAAGCAAGCAAGAAAGAAGGGATTGGGTGTATCCATACGCGTGTGCTTGATCTCTTCAAGCAGGCGTCGTATTCGCAGCTCGGGATGAGGTCTTTCGCTGGGGTTCGTAATCTGCTGATACAGCGGGGCCAATTCGTGAATGCGCGCCAATTGTTCCCGCGCTGTCCCCGTATTCAAGTTTCGGTTCTTAGTCTTGAAGTGAACGTACACCTTTCGCCCCTTCCCGATCATCTTCCGCTCGTCGATCGAGAACAAATGCCGGAGATACTCCTCAAATAGCTCGCGACCACCCGTAACCTTGATCGCATCCAGCCACTGCTCGTTATGGAGCGTTTCGAATCCCTCTGATTTCGACAATGGTCTGAAAAGGTAACTACACAGTAGTTCGCTTGCGGATAACGGTGTTCCTTTGTCGTTGAGGCTCTCAAAGATCGCCTGGGCATCATCGTGTCCCTCGCGGAGGGGAATCCATACAACCTTGAGGCAGGTCAAAAGGACTTGGGCTAGCCGCCATAGATTGGGAACATCCGTGAATTCGCGAGTCAGCCGACGGCGGGCATACTTCATGAAGTCATCCACCAGATTGTGACCAGGCCGGTACTGACTGACGTCGCTTGCGTAATAAGGCGAGCTTGGCTTATGTTCGCTTCCGAACACGGCCGCGTATGTCGGCAGTCGATCACCTTTGCCGGAGAATACCTTGAGCCTTCGGTAATCATCCCCCATCACTCCATCGGCGTTTGTGAGCACTTGCCGAAGTTCGGTAACGTAGTCTGTCGCCTGCGTCGAGTAACTCATTTTCGCTTGTATCTGCTCCCGGATCAAACCTAGAAGCAAATAGATCGTTGTAATTCGCTGCTGGCCATCCACAACGAGGTACTCAACAATCTCATCAGGCCCAGGGTCTTTCGCTTGAATAACGATCGGGCCGAAGAAATGCTCCACCTCGGACAAAGGGGTTCCTTCGTCCAGTTCCTTCAGAATTTCGTCTTGTAGATCAGTGAACAAGTCATCCCAGTTCCTGCGCTGCCAGGCGTATCCACGCTGAAAGAAGGGAATGACAAATTGCACTCGGCCCTTGAATAGGTCGGCAAAGGTTCGATTCGTTACGTTATCTGTCGGCATTATTACAGTCGCCACCCTTCACGACGCATCATGCCAAGGTTGCTGATGCAAGGCATCCCAAGCGCCGCACAGACGTCTGGCACATACATCGCCCTCCTAGGCTTTCGCTTTGTTGCAGCAGGCGTTTCGGCCGTAACAACCGTAGCGCCATTCATCTGAGCAAAAGCGATTACGTAAGCATCTGCTTCATCGTGTACCGAGCGCGGGTCCTTCAAAGCTGGGTAGGCGCCTTCTATCGTGAGAGCACCCGCCAGATGGGTGGCCTTTGGCGCAAAGATGGTTGCTCTCGCCTTTGCCCAAGCCTGGAGGCCTACCGAACCCATGGCATTGACTTCGTCACGCACCAACTCCACGCTCATCAAGCGTCCTGAGGAAATCAGAGCGTCAATATGCACCACTAGGGACGGGAAGACATCTTCAGGGTAGAGCCGATCTTGCCAGTCCATAAAGGCACTGGTATCCACAACGTAGATGGTTCCCATTGAGGACTCACTCATCGGCCCCTCCTCCGCTTGTGCCCGCAACAAGTTTGGTGCGAAGAGTCTCCAGCTGACTGGAGCGAAGGTTCAGCCATTTGGTCGCGTCCGCAATGGTAATCCGACCGCTATCCAGCGCTTCAATGACCAACTGGCAATAGCTCCGTCCTCCGCGCCCTAATGCCTTCGAAACGGGTGTCGCAAAGCCGCCTTTCTTCTTGGGCAATCCATCAATCACGTTCTGCCAGGCCGACCTCCAATCGTTGTATTGCCCACCACTGATCAACTCGCTTCGCCATAACCGGGTGGCCATCGCCAAGGGTGTTACTCTGTATCGAAGTGCGAGTTGGCGGATAGACTCGACATCCACCACGAAGCCTCCACGGAGGTCATCAGCGAGCGCTTGCCGAGGCAATAGTGCGTTTCCCGCAGCTTCGTCGGCAAATCGCTCCGCCCGAAGTATCTCCTCATTGGATCGGCGATCTTCGTCAGCCGATCTCTCTTCATGGGCACGAGCCAGCATAAGGTGGACCATCTCGTGAAGCGCCGTAAAAGCGCGCGACTCTGCGTCTTCCTTTGTGTTGACAGCCACAACCGGGAGCGGCCGTCGTAGCAGAGCGACTCCTCTGGCTTCCTCCAGGGCGACCTTGGGAAACATAGACACAAGCACCCCGGCTTCTTCAATGGCACGCCGCCATTCACGCCAAGCTTGCCAGGAGCTTTTCCAAGACCGCTGCTCTTCGACAGTAATCCCAATTGCTTGTCGGAGTGCGGCACCAACCTGGGCTGGATCATCGCCTAGGGAGGCGGTCAGAGTGAACTCCGACCAGTCGTAGCCAAGCTCCTCCATGAGGTCCAGGGTCACGTCACGACGAAAGAGCATATGACGGATAGCCAACCTAAAGTCGGCGCTTTCGGCACCCGGCTGAATCTCTGGAAGTCGTCGGTACTCCGCCGTAATCGGGCGTTCGGTCGGCATTGTCGCCTGATAGAACATGCTAAATGGGCGATGATAAAGATGAGCGAGATTGGTCAGTTGGCGAATGGTCGGCACCCCATCTCCAGATTCCCACTCTTCGATGCGCCGCTCTTTAACGCTGAGTCGTTTCGCAACCCGACCAACGTCAAAACCGCCAACATCCCGAGCCCACGCCAAAACCGCAGGGTTGGGCACAGGTACCTCCGTCGGGAACATGCTCGGCTGGCTCATCCGCACTCATTATACGAATCACCGAACGAAAACGCCCGCTTCAAAATCGCTTGCCGCAATCGCGTGGCGCGGG
>JADZDX010000114.1 GCA_020850835.1 Fimbriimonadaceae bacterium | reverse complement strand
TTGAGTTCAATTTCACCCTGATGAAGCCTAAAGACGAGACAATTGTGGATTCCGCCGTCGTAGATGTCAACGAGGGCATTACGGAAGCCGACGCGAGCCTGCTGGACGGGGTCGACCGAGATGACGCCGCAAGCATTGCCAGTAAGGTCGAGACCGAATACAATGAGGACTCGATTCAGGTTCTTGAAGGGCTGGAGGCAGTTCGAAAGCGTCCCGGTATGTACGTGGGCGACAATGGCCGCAAAGGCCTGCACCAGATGTTCCGGGAAGTCGTGGATAACTCGGTGGACGAAGCCCTTGCTGGCTACTGCGATAGGATAGATGTCGTTCTCCACAAGGATGGGTCCGTCAGCATCGCTGACAATGGCCGTGGCATCCCTGTCGGCACCCACAAGAAGATGGGTGTCTCCACTCTTCAGGTGGTGATGACGGTTCTGCACGCGGGCGGTAAGTTCGGCGGCGAAGGAACCGGCTATAAGGTTTCGGGCGGGCTTCACGGCGTCGGTGTTTCGTGCACCAATGCATTATCCATTTGGTTAATTGCGACGGTAAAGACCGGTGGCAAGACCTACCAGCAGAAGTACGAGCGAGGTATTCCGGTGACGGATGTTGAGGTCATTGGGAAGTCAAAGGAGACGGGTACGACCGTCCACTGGAAACCCGATGACACCGTTCTGACCGACGTCAATCACGACGCCAATGTTCTTAAGCATCGCCTGAAGGAACTCGCGTACCTGAATCCGACGGTTACCTTTACCTTCACCGACGAGATCAAACCCGATCAATCAGATACCTATCACTTTGAGCGGGGCATCGTTCAACTCGTCGAGGATCTCAACGAGACCAAGGACGCGATCCACCGGAAGATTGCTTACTTCAAGCGCGTCAAGGAGACTTATGAGCTTGAGGTTGCACTTCAGTATCACGATGGCTATAGCAGCACTGTGCTGGCCTTCAGTAACAATATCCACCAACCGGATGGTGGAACTCACGTCTCCGGCTTTAGCATGGCGCTTACGCGTGTGCTAAACCAATATGCCCGCAAGATGGGCTTTCTCAAGGAGAAGGACAAGAACTTCACGAGTGATGATGTGGCTGACGGTCTTACGGCCGTCATCGCCCTCAAGCTTGGAAATCCGAGCTACAACTCCCAGGACAAAGTGAAGCTGGTTACGCCCGAAGTGCAAGGCATGACAAACTCCTTGGTGGGTGATGGCCTGACAACCTTCCTTGAGGAAAATCCCCAGGATGCCAAGCGCATTATTGATAAGGCGGTTATTGCGCAGCGTGCTCGTGAGGCAGCTCGAAAGGCTGCGGAAACTGTCAAGCGGCAGAACAGTATGGACACCTTTGGTCTGCCGGGCAAGCTCTCTGACTGCGTTAGCAAGGAGGTTGACAAGTGCGAGTTGTTCCTAGTAGAAGGCGACTCGGCGGGTGGTTCTGCAAAGGGCGCCCGCGACCGCGTGACTCAGGCCATCTTGCCTTTGCGCGGAAAGATTCTGAACGTGGAGCGAGCTCGAATTGATAAGGCGCTTGACAATGAAGAAATCAAGGCTCTCATCGCCGCACTCGGGATCGGCATTGATATCACCTTGGGCCGCCGCGAGGAAGCGACCCCGATGCCCGACGACATCGAAACGGAGGTCCTCGCAGGCTCCGGAACGGAAACGATAGAAGCCATCGAGCCGGCCAAGAAGAATGGCAAGAGCAAGGCGAGCGAAGACAACACGCACTTTGACCTTACCAAGCTTCGATACGGCAAGGTGATTATCATGACCGACGCCGACGTAGACGGCGAGCACATTCGCACATTACTCCTAACGTTCTTCTATCGCTATATGCGACCGCTGGTTGAGGCGGGCCATATTTATTTGGCCCAACCACCGCTGTATTGCGTGAAGATTGGTAACAATGAACGGTTTTACTGCCTTGATGAGGCAGAGCGAGATGCTGTGCTGAAGGAGCATAAGAAGTCCAAGAATGTGACGGTTGGCCGCTTCAAGGGTCTGGGCGAAATGAACCCAGAAGAACTTGAAGAGACGACCATGAACCCGATAAACCGACGTCTCAGTCAGGTGGTGTTGGACAATGAGTTCGAACAGGAAATCGAGCAAATGTTTAGTACCTTGATGGGTGATAAAGTAGAGCCAAGGCGACTGTTTATCGAGAAGCATGCTAAAAATGCCAGCGACGTAGATTGGCACTACTAAGGATAAGCAAGGCATCCTAGCAACCAGACTGGCTTTGACCTTCCCCAGAGATGGAAGAACCCTCTGGGGAATATGGGGTTCAACAACGGCTTTCGTGCGGATACACAGCTCAAAACTCAGCTCCGGGTAGACCCGAGGCTGGTGCTGAACGGGCAACTCCTTGAGTTGAACTGGATAGAACTCAGGAATTTCATTGAAACAGAGTTGGTCGAGAACCCAGCGCTGGAATGGCTGAACGAAGAATCAGATTGCGTCCCAATAGAAAGCATCCTCAAGAAGGTCGCCCCCGCCGAATTGAAGCCGAGTAGCGAGGATCGCGAGTTTCAACGATCTGTTTCTTTAGATAGTGCGGAGGCAGATTGGCTCGATTTTGCCGGCACAGGCAATACCTTGGAGGCCCACTTGGAAGCACAACTCCACGTCCGACTTGAACCGCATCTGCGAACGGTGGGTGCCTTTCTTATCGGTTCCCTTGATGATCGTGGGTACTTGGATACGCCGATTGAGGAGATTGCCCTTGAGCAAAATGTGTCCTTGGAGGAGGCTGAAGCTGTGCTCAGTATTTTGCACACCTGCGAACCGGCGGGAATCGGCGCTCAGAACCTACGGGAGTGCCTACTGATTCAGCTGCGTGGGGCCTCAGAACTTGAAGGCAAGCTGGCCCATGCCATCGTTAAGAACCATTTTGATGACTTGGTGGACCGAAATGCCCGCGCCCTTGCGCGTCGGTACAAAGTATTGCCGGATGTTATTCACCACGCATTCGAAATCATCCAGCAGTGCACCCCATTCCCGGCCGACGGGTTTGAGCGCTCAACCCGCTCCGCGGGGACGGGTACAGCAGTACCCATTGATCTGCGCATCGTTCGGAGCGAGCAAGGATGGTCGGTAGAGCTTGCCGGGGTAGACCCACGAGACTTGATGATTAGTCACGCATATCGAAATCAGCTTATGCGCATTAAGCGAGGTAGTACGGATGAGCGGCGACATCTTTCAACATTTGTTAACCGCGCCAAGGACTTTATTGACGCCCTAGAGGGGCGCAAGCGCACCCTGCATCGCGTTGGTGAATACCTCATTGACCGCCAGCTCGGGTTTGTAACGACGGGTGACTACTCATTCCTAAAGGCACTAACCCGCCGCCAAATGGCCAAGGATCTAAGCCTCCACGAAAGTACCATCAGCCGTGCGACGATGGGGAAGCATCTTCAGCTGGCGAACGGCGAGGTCGTGTCATTTGAAGTTTTCTTCAAGCCTGCTCTTCGTATCCAGCACATGATCGCGGAGATTCTTCGTACTGAAGACCCGGATTCGCGATTGAGCGACGAGGCGATCGCGGCAATCTTGGCCGAGCGTGGTGTTCATGTCGCGCGTCGAACGGTCAACAAGTACCGCGATAAGACGAAACTGCTGAGCTCTCGACGTCGGAAGTCAGCCTAATCACCCGTGGAACCAAAATTGGCGATGGCAATATCAATGTCGGCGGCGTCTACTTCGCCGGACCAATCAAGATCCCCCGCTAACGTCCCGGATCCTACATTGCCAAAGTTGGCAATGACCAGGTCAATATCGGCGGCGTCTACTTCCTGAGATTGGTCCGGATCCCCATTGGTGAGCAACACCTGACCAAGCGAGGTGGAAGCTTGGAGTGGAGTGGTGATCGCCTTCTTCAACCAATTTGGAGTGACGAAGACAATTTTCACCGATCCAGATAGGGGTGTGGTTAGGCTGAAACCTCCGCCATTGACTACATTGACATTGTGTGTTGAGATCAATGCATTGGTGCCCGTGTTCCTTAGCTCAATTGTCACGGGTACAGGGCCGGTACCCACCATATCGCCGAATGTGATGGTCCCGGAGATCGTGCGCACCAACTGGCCCATCCGCGCATTTATCGAGTAGTTAGTCCATGAGCCGACGTCGGTGGCCCCTCGGTCGGCCACCTTCAGGGTCCATTGACCAGCCGGTGATTCGCCCCAGAATGCGTTGCTAGTGAAGGTCCAGTTGATATTGTCCCCATCGTCGCCGAGGTTCGAAGCAAAGAGGCGGCTCGTTAGGCCGCTCGGTGAAGTCAAGAATGCCTCAATGTCTCCTCGATAGGCATGAGTGGCGTTCAATGACACTTGAATCTCTTCGAGTGGGGTGGTTCCAGTAAGGGAAAAGGTGCGGCTGATTCCCGTCGCATTATTGTCCGGAATAGATACACCAACACTGACGGGCCCAAGTGATTCGGTGGACAGCGCGGAAACTCCGCTCCACTGGGTTGCTTGAGTTGCAACAGCCCCTGCATTCAAGAGCCCAAACCCGTAATTTTGGTTAAACTTCAACCCCGCCCCATTGGTGCGCCAGGTGTCTCCTTCAGGCGAGTTGTCGCCAGAGTCAATCTGCTTGCACGTTCGAGCAATCAGGTGTTTGGCCATGCGGGTATTTAGATTGGGCTGGAGCTCTTTGACGATACCGAGAGAGCCCGTCACTAGGCCTGCGGCTACACTGGTGCCGCCGTCGAAGTCCGTACCAAACAAGGAGGTGTAGGCCCCATCGGAGAGCGGGTCGGCATCCCCAGTACCATTTCTATTGAATCCTGCATCACCGGTGAAGCGATCAGTGGTGAGGATTGGTCGCAGGCCACTGGCTACACCGCCAGATGGTGCGCAAACGAACACGCAGGCGCCAAAGGAACTGTAGTCGGCAAATCGCCCGTTGCTGTTGATCGCGGCAACCGTGATGCTGTTGACACTATTGCGGATCATTGCCTTGTTGGCGTCCTCGCTAATCGTTCCACGCAGGTTGCCAGAACTCCTTACGTTGATCGTTCCTGAAGCCGCCGAGGTATTCAGGGCGTTGGACTCCGCCGTGGCATCTACAAACGGCGAAATTGGGCCGTAGCTGTGGTTCTTCAATGCCAAGTTTGCATTGTTATAAAGGGTGGCGTCGACAACCTGCGCCGTCGTTAGATTATCAAAATCAAGCCGGAGCCCCGCCCACTTCCCGGTTGCCATGACACCGGTGATCCCGAAGTTATTGCCACCACGCCCCGCGATTATTCCGGCCAAGGAAGTACCGTGATTATCTTCGGTTGTGACCGGGTTCGGGTTGCTGTCGTTTTGTCCGAAGTCGTAGCTGTTCGCGGAGTTGTAATTGTTGGTGAGGTCAGGATGACTGGTTTCCACTCCATCATCCACGATTCCAGCAATCACGCCCGTTCCGGATCCGAGGGCCCACGCTGCGGGAGCTTCGATGTCAAGGTTTGAGACTGTGTCGTTGAGCGTCCATTGCCCAGGCCAGCCCGTTGCGGGGTAGTTTGGGTTGTAATACGGGTCGTTCGGTGAGAAATCCCTGCGCCAGTTGAGGCGCATGTTTTGCCATGCGCCGCGCACGGTAGGGTCTCCTTTGGCTCGGGCCAAGACACTCTTCGCCATCGTAACCGTAGGTCCCCTTAGGAGGACCATGGAAGGATCACTTTGAAAGGTCCTGATAAGGGTTAGTCCATACTTCGCTGCAATAGTCCGAGCGGCAAATGGAGAACGAAGCTGGATAATGATCTCGGGCAGGGGCATAGCAGCCGCCAATGGATGCGACGTCTTGGTAGCGGCCTGAGCAAAGGCTGCGCTGATCCAAAGGGGCAAGAGAAAACTGGGCTTCAACATCGGAGAGCAGTTCAGTATACGAGAGGTTTGCCAAAAATGGGCCTGATAATATGCGGAGATTTGGGCTGGATCAGGAGGTGTCCGGTATCCTATTGGGCGTGAGCGACCGC
>JADZDX010000113.1 GCA_020850835.1 Fimbriimonadaceae bacterium | reverse complement strand
TGAGTATAGACGACTGCTCCATTTGGTGCATAATGGGCCGCATGGCGCAGGACATCAAGCGTATTGTCGCGACCGACTGTGGTTCCACCACGACGAAGGCTATTCTCATTGAACGAAACCCGCAGGGAGACTATCGTTTGGTCGCCCGAGGTGAGGCCCCGACCACCGTGGAGAAGCCCTTTGAGGACGTTACCGTCGGCGTTTTAAACGCGATGACCGAACTTGAAGAAATCACTGGCGAAGAAGTGCCGGAGTCCGAAGGCTTCAAGAAGGGGCGACGATCGCTCATCAAGGATAACCACGTATACAAGCTCCAAAAAGAAGGCCAGGTGGTAGATACGCGGTCCAATGATCTTGAAGGTGCTGATATTTATGTTTCAACCAGTTCAGCCGGTGGTGGCTTGCAAATGATGGTTGCGGGTGTAGTCAAGGAAATGAGCGCGGAGTCGGCGGAGCGGGCCGCTCTAGGAGCGGGCGCAATCTTGATGGACACCTTGGCCATCAACGATGGGCGGAAGGAGTTTCAGAAGGTAGAGCGTCTCCGGCAGCTTCGACCAGACATTATCTTGATGTCTGGCGGCACGGATGGTGGAACACGGTCGCACCTGATTGAAATGGCAGAAGTCGTCCGCCGAGCGGATCCGAAGCCTCGGTTTGGCGACATGAAGCTGCCGCTTATCTTCGCCGGGAACATTGAAGTTCGCGAAGAGGTTGCGGAAGTCCTCGGGAAGGACATCGCCGTCAAGATGGTGGACAACCTGCGCCCGACAATGGATCGGGAGAACCTCGATCCCGCTCGCGACGAGATCCATGAGCTCTTCTTGGAGCACGTTATGCAGCAGGCTCCAGGCTACAACAAGCTATTGGAGTGGGCCAGCGAGGAGGTCATGGCGACCCCGAATGCGGTGGGCAAGCTTATGAAAGCCTACGCTGACCAAGAAGGCATCAACGTCCTCGGCGTGGATATTGGCGGAGCGACGACGGACGTGTTTTCTGTATTCCAAGGCACTTACAATCGTACGGTTTCGGCGAACCTTGGGATGAGCTACTCCATCTGTAATGTCCTCAAGGAGACTGGCATTGATAATATTGTTCGCTGGCTTCCCTTCAACATTGATCCTAAGGATGTTCGTAATCGCTTGCGCAACAAGATGATTCGGCCGACAACAATTCCGCAGGCTTATGAAGACCTCCTGATTGAGCATGCGGTCAGCCGGGAAGCTTTACGGCTAGCCTTTAATCACCACAAGTCCTTGGCGCGCTCCCTGACGGGTACCGCTCAGCAACGTGATGTTGGTCAAATATTTGACCAGGTTCAATCGGGCGACACCCTGATCAAGATGATGGATCTCAATATGGTGATCGGGTCGGGTGGGGTGTTGAGCCATGCGCCACTCCGGGCCCAGAGCGCTCTCATGATGATGGATGCTTACCAACCTGAAGGCGTGACTATGCTCACTGTGGACTCCATTTTCATGATGCCCCACCTCGGCGTACTGAGCGAGCACTTCTATGAAGCTGCCAAGCAAGTCTTTGAATACGACTGTATCGTCAAGTGCGGACACTGCATTGCTCCGGTCGGCAATCTGAAGCAACCTGAAGTAGCGGTCACCGTGAGCGGTGATGGCGAGAACCATAGCGTCACATACGGACAGATCAAGGTCATTCCCTGCGGCCGAGGTGAGTTCAAGACCCTAACCGTTACGCCGCATAAGCAACTCGACCTCGGGGCAGGCAAGGGTAAAGCGATCACACAGAAATTTGAAGGTGGCACGGTTGGGATCATCATTGATGCCCGTGGTCGCCCGTTCTCACTACCAGACGAAGTTGCAGCGAGATCTGCTCAGCTTCGGGAATGGATGGTGGCCATGGGCCTCCCGCTTCCGACTAGCGCCTGATCTTGCGACGCATCAGAGACGCAATGCCGAAGCCTAGCGCAACCATCGCGCTCGGCTCAGGTACAGCAGCGATCCCGGTCCTTTGCGTAATCCAAGCAGAACTTGCTGCCGTGATGGCTGTCCACCTTGTTTTGGATCCATAGGCTCCATCAACATCCCCGATTCCTGGTGATGAGGTTGAGGTGATGCCCACGAGTCTTTCGGCCCCATCCTTGGTAGCAAAGAGGCCACCGCCGCTGTCGCCTGGTGCCGTGATGCCCTCTAGATCAAGTTGTGTTGCGCTTGACACGATTAATGGTGGAATGTTCAGCTGGTTCCCGTTGGCGGCTCCATTATCAAAGTCCGACCAGTATCCCCAGTAGTCAACCGAGTTCGCGCCGGCATCAACATGAAGGTTTACAAACTCTAGCCGGTTCCTAAAGCCACGTTTGATGCCCGGGTCACCAACCCAACCCGTGTTGCCATTCCCCGACTTTCCAAAGCCAACACTCGTTCCAATCGGCTTGTTGGCACCCGCCGCGCTAATCATCAATGTCGAACTCACAAAGCGGGCAGCGGTCGGCGCATCCGCAAGGTTCAGAATCTTGATCAGGGCCAGGTCATTCTTACCAGGAACTAAGCTGCCACCAGAGTAGTCAAGCCAACTTGTTCGATCCAGTGTGAACGTGTTCTCGCCGAATCTTACCGTGGCCGCAGAAGCTGCGCCCAGATTGTTATGGGCCGCCGTCAGTAGCCACGAACTTCCATCGTGCGCCCCAATATAGACTCCCGAGGCGGTATAAGCATCGCCATCCTCGGTGGAATCAATGCGGCCAACACACGCGTACTGCGCCTCGTTGCCAAGGTTCTTGTAGAGCTGATCTGCAACATCATGGCGGATGACTACCGCACTGGTAGTGCCAGCAATCATCAACGAACTGAGTATGAAATGGTTTCTCATAACCCTATAATGAACACTAGGGCTCGACATGGATCGCAGAATCCTAACATTTTGCCCAATGAACCTCCTAACATCCTGACTCGTCTATTCGGTTGAGACTCATGAAGAAGCGTACATTGATGCTAACCACCCTCGTCACTTTGATCGGCATTAGCTTAGCTTGGGCTCAGACGTCGCAAGTGAAAGATGAGGGCACCGTAACGGCCCAAGGCGTTTCCCAAAGTTCTGCTTCGGGAACAGCAAGGGCCAATGGAAGCGCAACTGCCAGTGGGAACGTATCCGGCTTCTCAGTAGCCGGGGGAATGATTAACGGGCAGAATGTCTACGCGATTGACTTTTCTGAGAAGTCGGCGAACTCGTCTGCGACCGATGGTTCACAACAAGCGGTCAAAAATCATGATGCGACCTTCATGACGACTTGCGCCAAGTCCGGGCAACTCATCATTTCTGGTCAATATATGGATGACGGTTCTCGTACCATGCTAGTCATTGCCAAGGATGATGCTGCTGCCCAGAAGTTGGCGGAGTCTTCCCCACTTGTCACCTCAGGTTACTTTGGCTATAAAGTTAGGCCGTACAGGGCGGCCGCACTTGGGAACAACAGTGCAGTTCGTACCTCACGACCGCAAGCCAGGCCTGCCCCTTGATTTTCGACTCCATTGGGTGTCATAATCCTTCCTAACCTGTTGACAGCAGCGTGGCAATCGCCATAATCAGCCTCAGGGCTGGCGCGCCGAGGGATCGCGAACTGAATAGCTAGCCAATTCATTCATTGAATTGAGTTTGGGCTTGCGGCGATCGTTTCGGCCGCAGGCTTTTTTCATGTCTGCCGATCGGGCCAAGCAAACGCAATGCCTACCGCAGAAAAAGCCCCCGCCTACCAGGCCGAGGGCACCGCAGAAAAAGCGCAAATGATTGCGAGGACGCAGGACTGGTACGCCAAGTCCAAAGGCGTAGTCTTTACCGACTACCGCGGCCTTTCGGTCAAGCAAGTTCAAAAGTTGCGCAGCGACCTGCGAGCCAAGGGCGGCGAATTGCATGTCATCAAGAACACACTCTTTCAGCG
>JADZDX010000112.1 GCA_020850835.1 Fimbriimonadaceae bacterium | reverse complement strand
AGATTGACATGGTGGAGAAACTAAGGAAGAAGGGCTTCTTTTCGCTGGGCATCGAGGAAGAATTCCAGATCGTTGACCCGAACACACGGGAGCTTCGGTCGCACATCGAGGAGGTTCTGGAGCAGGACAACATCGTACTGCGCGAGAGCGCGCGGCGCGAGATGCACCAGAGTGTGGTCGAGACCGGCACCGGAATTTGCAAGGACATCCAAGGAGCGCGCAAGGAAGTAACGGCCCTGCGGACGGAGCTTGCTCGGGTTGCGGCGTTCAAGGGCATGACGATTGCCGCCGCGGGCACCCACCCGATGAGCGATTGGCACGATCAAGAGATTACGGTTCATGAGCGTTACGAGATATTGGTCGAAGAACTGAAGAATGTCGCCCGCAAGAACTTGATTTTTGGCTTGCATGTGCATGTTGGTTTTCCGGACCGCGAAGGTGCGATCCACGTGATCAATGCGGCGAGTTATTTTGTGCCGCACCTCTTGGCACTGAGTTGCAACTCGCCCTACTGGGTCGGGCAGGATAGCGGTTGGTCGAGCTACCGGGTGAAGGTGTTCGAGAGCTTCCCAAGAACTGGCTTACCTCAGCACTTCCACAGTCTGAGTGAATACGAAGATTATGTGAAGCTCTTGGTCAAGCTCAATTGCATTGATAATCCCAAGAAGATCTGGTGGGATATTCGATTGCACCCAACGTTCGACACGATTGAGTTTCGCATGTGCGACGTGCAGCAGCGTGTGGAAGAGACCTTGGCCTTGACGGCGATGATTCAGGCCCTCGTGGCCAAACTTTACAAGCTGCACCGTTCGAACATGACGTTCCGAATCTACCGGCGCATGATGACCGATGAGAATCGCTTCCGAGCGGCTCGGTACGGGACGGAAGGGAAGTTGATTGATTTTGCCAAGCGCGAAGAAGTTGAGTTCGCTTCGCTTTTTGAGGAGCTTTACGACTTTGTGCAGGAAGAAGCGAATGAATTGGGCACCACGAAAGAACTTGATTACCTGCGCACGATGATTAAGGACGGCAATGGCGCTATTCGCCAACGAAAAGCATTTGAGCGCACTAAGAGCCTAGAAGGAGTGATAGACAGCATCATTGCGGACACCCATATCGGGCTTGGCGTACCGGCTCCCGCTGTGAGCGCGAAGGGAGCTAAGGCCAAGGCGTGAGGATTGCCGTCCTTGATCAGTATTGTGGGCATGTCAATCAGGGCATGCGGTGTATTGAGGCAATCACCAAGGCGGCGGGGCTTGAGATTGATCATTACGACGTTCGGGGAAAGGGCGAAGTCCCGAAGGTCAAGGACTATCGCTTCTTCCTGAGCACGGGCGGCCCCGGGGATCCGCACGAAGTTGAGAGCGAGACATGGGGCAAGCCGTGGGGCTCCTTTCTCGAAGAGCTACTTGAGGTCAACAATCGAGATGAAAAGCGCTTTGCCTTCTTGATTTGTCACAGCTATCAAATGGCCTGCATCCACTGGGGATTGGCGGAAGTCACGCGGCGGCGAAAGCCCGCATTTGGCATCTATCCAATGAACCGAACCGAGGCGGGAGCGGCGGATCCGGTCCTTGAGGGACTGCCGGACCCATTTTGGGTGATCGATAGCCGGGATTGGCAGGTCGTCCAGCCCCATGTCAAGGCCATGGATCGCTTTGGTGCAAAAGTGCTGGCTATTGAGCGGGACCGACCTCATGTGAGGTTAGAAAGGGCAGCGATGGCGATCCGTTTCACGCCCGAAATTGTGGGAACCCAATTCCACCCTGAGGCCGATGAATCCAGCATGCAAGCCTATATTGATGACCCGGCAATGGTGGAGCAACTAGCCGGTAAGCACGGACTTGATCGGATTGAAAAGATCAAGGAGAACCTTGGCGACTTGACGAAGGTGCAATTGACGCACACGCAACTCCTCCCCAATTTCCTCCGCGTTGCAATGAGCAAGGTTTAATCATGGACTCAGTTCTGAGGGCGGATTTCAGGCAAAGATGGTCGGACGACAAGTACGAACCGCTTTTGGCCGCGGTGAATGATCCCTACCATTGGAAAGCCGGCTTTCGAATTTGCGAAACCCCGATCTTTTTCACCGAGGCGTGGGCTCGGACCTTGCAGGAGGCCGGTGATCAGATCCTGCGCCAAATCCAAACCCCGGAGTTCGAGAAGAATGCAGCAGGCGCCGTTCCCAGTGGGTTAGAGGTGCCCAACCCACGCCCGCACCCGGCGTTTGTTCAGATTGATTTCGCAGTTGCCGAAGAGAACGGACAGCTCGTGCCGAGGCTGATCGAACTGCAGGGTTTCGCGAGCATGTTCTGCTACCAAGTAGCCCTAGACCGTGCCTATCGAAAGCTCGACTTGGTGCCCGAGAGCACGTCGCAGTATTGGAGCGGCCTTGACGAAGCCAGTTACCTCGATCACTTGCGCAAGATCGTGGTTGGCGACTTACCAAACGAAGAAGTGGTCTTGCTAGAGATTGAGCCCGAAAAGCAGCGCACGAAGATTGACTTTGCCTGTACCGAGGAGATGCTTGGAATCCGAACCCTGTGCCTGAGTGAGTTGTTCAAGGACGGGCGAACGGTGAGGGACAAGCAGGGCCGTCCTATCAAGCGCATCTACAACCGCGTCATCTTCGATGAACTGGGCCAAAAGGACATGAGTCTGCGCTTCCACCCGACTGATGATGTGGATGTCGAATGGGTAGCCCATCCCAACTGGTTCCATAAGCTTAGCAAACATTCGCTTCCGTTCCTGCAGGGCGAGACGGTCCCCGAGTGCCACTTTGTTAGTGACCTAAAGGAGATCCCGAAGGACCTCAAGAACTACGTCCTCAAGCCGCTCTATTCGTTCGCTGGCGCGGGCGTTATCGTAGATGTCACCAGAGAGGCGATTGAAGAGCTAGCGCATCCGGAGTCCTACCTGCTGCAGCGAAAGGTGAAGTACGCAGAGTTTATTGAGACGCCCAGTGGGCGGAGCAAAGCCGAGGTGCGACTCATGTACTTTTGGAACCGCACCCCCATCCTAGCGGGGACTCTGGTGAGGGTCAGCCGCGGTAACCTGAGCAGTGTAAGCAAGAACACCGAAGACACTTGGATTGGGGCCACTACGGGTTATCATCGCATTTAGACTCACTGAATCATATTGCGAACATTGTCAAGGTTAACTTCTTTGCCGCAGTCCTCACAGATCAACTTGATCGTTCGGCGACTGAAGAAGTTATCCTTCCCACATTCTTTGCATTTGATGTGATAGGTTGGCAGGATGACGCCATTCTCAATGGGGATCATCCTTCCGCACGAGCGGCACATGATGTCCTTTTCCGGCTTAGCGGTCAAAGTATTTTGAAACTGGCAGTATGGGCACCCTAGCTTCTCGATCGGAATCTGCTTGTTCTGGATCAGGCGGAAGGCCGCGAACACGGTTAACGCAAGTCCGATCGTCACCAAGACCCAGCCAGCAAGGGACAGGGATCCGTAGGCGATGAACACGATGCCCAAGATGAGGCACAGTGCCGCTAAGACCCCGGCGATAACCGCTTGGCTCGTATTTTGTTCAACGACATCATCGGCGCGGGTTGGTTGATCCATCCTGATACTTGGGACGCTGATCGGCCTTAGAGAGATTCCGAGATGGCAGGCAAGCCAGAGTCGTTAGGGCTTGGCTGGCGCGGTTTGTCTTGCCCGGGAGTCTGCTCCGGCGGCGTTGTTGGTGCTGGCGCTGGCGCTGGCGCGTTAGGGTCTACCGCTGGGACGATGAGCACGTGGTCATTTTCTTGGCTGAAGGCCGTGAATCCGTAACGAGTCCCTAAATCTTTGAGCACAGCCAAGGCCGGCACTTGTTCGTAGAACGCCCGCACGTCAGGATTAGGCATATCCGGTGCGAGTTGAATCCGCACTCCTGTCTGGCGACTAATCTCATCAAGGACAAACATCAGGCTGATGGATTCGGACGTCAATGTGACCAACTTCTCGTAAGCCGGAATCGCCTTGGGCGCAGGAGGTTGAGGTGGCACGACATTTTGGTTTGGATCATAGCCGGGCTTCAGGCGAGGATTGAAGGGCTGCTCGTTTCGTGAGAGGGGCTTGGGTGGTTGGGAACTGGATTCGGAATGTCTGGAGCTAAAAGCAGCATAGCCCGCCCACGAGGCAGCTACCAGGCTGGCCGCAACCCCGGCAACAAGGACAAAACGGGGTCTCGGCGCGGCCAATTGGCGAACCTCATCCCGTGGCATAAACTTCGGCTTTTGGCTGTCCGGCTTTGCCCCGCGGACTTCCCGAACTAGGTTCATTCGCTTCACCATTTCAGCCCGGTGTTCCGGGTATCGCTTGATAAAGCCATCAACCGCTTGGTGGTCGCCCTCCTCAGCAATGAACCACATCAGTTCATCTATGCTCTTATCCACTACTCTGGTGCCTCCTCGTAGAAGTGCTTAAAACGTTCACGTGCCCGAAACAGTCGGGTTTTGGCGGCATTGGCGCTGATGCCTAAGCTCTCACCGATCTCTCCAAGGCTTAGGTCGTCCCAATAGAAAAGCGTGATGGTCGCGCGGTCATCAGGCGCCAACTTACTTAGGGCATAGGAAACGCGGGGATCACGGTGGCTCTCCTCGCTCGCGATCGGTTGTTCTGCCGCTTCATCAAGGGGCACATTAAGTCGTTGGTTCTTGATTGAGCGTGCTTGTTGGATGCTCCGGTTCACGGCAACACGGTAGATCCATGTGCTGAACTTGCTTCGCTTGTCAAACTTCACCAAGT
>JADZDX010000111.1 GCA_020850835.1 Fimbriimonadaceae bacterium | reverse complement strand
TACCGGAAGGTGTGGGTGGATCACCTCCTTTAAAGATAAGCACTCGCATTCTGCACGTCAGAAAGCGACATATCTTGGTCGATCTTAATAATCAACTATCACGAGCTTTCATGAAAGCACTGAATCGAAAGACTCAGTGCTTTTTTGTTGCTCGTACCGGCATCTATCACCCGAAATATCGTCGAATCCGATCAACCGAGTGTCTATGGTGCGGAAAGCCTTCTTCTGCGCCCTTGCCTACGGCAATGATCGCCGGGATCGTCGCCGTCTCTGGGATACCAAGAAGCTCCTTAACCTTTTCTGGCTTGAAGCCCAGCATGGGCGAACTGTCCCATCCGTGTGACTTGAGGGCGAGGAGCAAGTAGCCAAGGAAGATGTAGCTGATGCTGTGTCCCCACTGCTCCCGCTTCTCAGGCTCCCATGAGTGAAAAGTATCCTGTTGCTTCTTGGTTTCAGCCTCTATTGCATCGCCATAGTTCGGATGGATGTATTCCTGGGCCGTCTTAACTGCGTCCTCCATATCGCTGTAGAGCACAATGTCAACGCTTGCGGCCCCAACTTGAGCCTGGCCGAAGCTCGCCTCCATCAGTTTATCCTTGTCCACTTGCTCACGAACGATCACGACTCGCCATGGCTGGACATTCCAAGGTGACGGCGCGAGGCCGGCAACACGCAATATCTCGTTGAGCTCAGCGTCGGTAATCGCCTGATCCGTGTACTTACGGATCGCCCGCCGAGCCTCTGCTGCCTCAGTAACACTAAGAATATTCATATTAGTTGTATACGCAAATTATCGTCAACGATTTTGACTTCTGCTTGAGATTCTGTTATAACGCACTCATGAAGGCATTTACTTTCCTCGCACTGTTGCTGGGCACTAGCCTTGCAATATGTCGCCCCATAGAGGTTGGTGGAGCCACCGTGCATGTGCCAACGACCGTAATCTCGGGTGAGGAGATCACGATGTTCGCGAGCGTTCCGCTTGGCGACATGATCAAGATTGTTGGTGTGCCCGGGGAGTTCGGGACCGGACCGATTCGGCTGACCGTGCCTGAATTTACTGCTGATTACGGTATGGAAATCATTTGCCGCGACGCGATTGAAAAGGTTGACGTCATCCGCAAACCAATGGACTTCATGCCCGCCACTCGGTTTGAGTTACCTCCCGGTGGGGTTGTGCCTTACTACACGACGAAAGGAGCATTTGACGGTAATGCGGCCAACACTCAGTTCAAGCTCGACAGTCAAGCCCTAACGATCCTTTCCGAGAGTCGTAGCGAATGCACGGTTCTCCTTCCCATGGGCTCTCTTGGTCGAAAGGACTTTTCGTTAACCGAAGGTTCCAACCACTTTAACTGGCAAGCTCAGATCTTGGATGCCAATGTGATGATCGACCGCCCTCACATCAAAATCGGGGAAGTAGCAACAGCTCGCTTGATGGTGGTGGGGCTTCGAGGTCTGACCGATCCCCTGCGTGTACAGGTGACAACGACACATCCCGAGGTTGTGCAGCCGGATGGCGGGACACTCCAGACTCTGACGATTCGCCCTCAGGAAGTTGCTTCCGATGGAGGTTGGTTCAAGGATATCAAGCTTCGTGGCGTCGCTCCCGGCGATTACGAAGTGGAGCTGCGAGTTCCCTATCAGGCCCCCAACGACGATTTCCCTCCTTTTCATCTGAATTGGGTGAAGCCTCCCGTTGACATCAAGACCAGAGACTCCCTCCCCCTCGCCGTGAGGGCCACCATCCCCCTTGAGGTGGTCCAGTTCTCAGTGAAACGATTAGAAGGAGGTACCCCAATCATCTTGCCTGGTGAGTTCAAATCTGGGGTTTGGTCGTCGAACCTACCTAGCAACATGTTGCCAACGGGCTTCTACACCGTTCAAGCAACGGGTGCCGGTGGCGATGGTCAAACCGAGCAGGTAAAGGCAGTCGTTGCTGTGAATGATCCACTGGCCGCGCCAGAGCTCCCAGGCTTCGGTCAGGACTTGGCGGCCCATCTCGCTCAGGTCAAGGTCCGGTTCTCTCCAATGATTCAGGCGTCAATTGGACGGCTAGATAGCCTCTATGACGAAAGGTGGTCCCGGCTCAAGGCTGCCCGCGAAGCTCGCGATGCCGCCCAAGATGAGCGATCAAAGGCGGACGAGCTCCGGGGTCGAGTTGTAGCCCTTGCCGAAGTAGACAAGATCCTCGAGGATTACCTTGACGATAACTTGCCCGATATGAAGCGGCTGGCGGAGGAGGTTCGTGCCCTTGGTAACTCTTCGGGTAACGCAACACCCTCGGAGTTGGAAGCTAAGGTGGCCACGATCAAAGCTGAGGAAGCTGCTGAAAAGGAAGACTGTGCCAAAAGGCACGCGCAGGTGCAGGCTCTCGAAGAAGAGATTGGCCAATTGGAGGCCGACTTGGAGAAACTGGCCAAGGAGGTTCAGGAGATGTTCCACGCGGACGGGTGGACAGGGAGCGCGAGATTCGATAAAGCCGCCGGAATCGTACGCTGGGGCTTTGTCGGCAAGGGGGAAGGCGGCCACAAGCTGGGTTTTGGTGGGTCAGACGTCCCTCGCTACAACCAGTTGTACAAGGACAAGAAGGCGAAAGAGAAGCGACTAAAGCAAGCGAAAATGGACCTAGAGAAGGCCAAGGAAGCCGTTGCCGATTGTGAAGACAAGCTGAAGTCGAAGGCTAAGGCAGTGGCTGATGCCGAAGCTGCCGCCAAGGCCGGGCAAGAAAAGGCGATGAAGGAAGCCGAGTTGGAGAACAAGTGCAGGGGGGCTGAGCCGACTGTGAGTCGCCTGAGGCGAATATTGCGGAAGTATCCCGACCTAGCCAAGAAGCTTGAGAAGGAGATGGACAACTTGCCCAGCGAATGCCCGAAGACGCCAGAAGAGGTTGATGCTTGGGAGCGGGCTTACCGCGAACTGATCAAGGAGAAGGCAAACTTAGAAAAAGCCCTCGAAGAGGAGGCACAGGGTCATGACGCTCAAGCTGGGATCAAGGAGCAGGAAGCTCAGGATGCGGAGGCCGAAGCCAAAGCTCTCGCCGACGAAGCGGCCCGGGTTCAGGCAGAAGCCGCTCGATTGGAGCGGGAGCGCCGCGCAGCAGAGGCGGAGCAGGTTCGCGCAGCTGCAAGGGCAAAAGCCAAGCGACCCTGCGATTATGAGGGTGCGTTCAAGAAGTGGCTAGAAGATGGGGCCAAGAAGGGTTGGCTTGATGACGAAAAGCTAAAGAAAGTGCTCAGCGATTTGGGAGCCAAAGCAGTCGATGTGGGCGGCGCAGCCGGTGGAGCGGCAGCGGACGCCCTCAAGGAAGCCGCCAAGGGTGCGGGTAATGGTCGCATTACCGGTACAGGAATCGCCTCCGGGGTGATAAATCTCTGCGCGACGCTCTTCTACTGGTATGCCGAAGGCAAACTGAGAGAAGCGATAGATCGCCTTCGCCCCGCTCTGGAAAACAAGGAGTTTCAAGAGGCAGTTGCTATGGCGGAGCTGGAGGGTCGTGGCAAATGTCACGGGGTCATTGAGGGCCGAGGCAAGAGTTACTTTTGGATTCGTGTGGGAAATCGGGTGATGGTGTTCCGCATGACCTCTGATGGGTCCTTAGAGGTGATTGGTGTTGCTGGGTAAATGAAAGGGCGGCGACTGCGTTAAACTTCAAAGCGGTGAACGAAGAGCGGTTTTTTTCCGACCAAGAGGCGGAGTCAATCCTTAGCGAGGCGGCACGCATTGATGGCGTGTCACAGAGCCATCAATCTCGCCATCAACTCATCGCCGCGGCGGCAGAGCTGGGGATTTCTGAACATGCGGTCCTCGAGGCAGAGCGGCGGGTACGGGATGGTCGTCAATTAGAGCTGGACCGGGCAGAGTTCCTTCGCCATCGAAATGGGAAGTTGCTGGAGCGCATTTGGAGCTACCTTGGTACCAGCGTTATGCTTCTGGGCATCAACTACTTCACGGCTGGTTTTAAGTTTACTTTTCCTCATATGTGGTCCTTATGGGTCGTGGGTATCTGGGGCTTGTGCCTTGGAGGGGAGGTCCTGCAAACCCTTTTCGGAAATCCGGAGCGACAGGACGTCGCCTTTGAGAAGTGGCGAAGGAAGAAGGTTCGCAAGAGTAATCCAAGTCGGCAGCCTGAGATTAGTGCACTACTGGACCACTACTTTACAGTGCACCCAAGCGATGATCGATTTGGCGCAATCCGGGTGGCTCGTGAAAGCACGGGACTTGGACTGAGTGAGGCTAAGAGTCTGGTTGACGATCACTGCATAACGCGTGGGATAGATTAGTGCGTTGGCTTGTTTGGCTGCTTTGTGGCCTCCCATTGTGTGGGTACTGGCTAACCGGTTTGTTTGATCTTGACGAAGGATTCTATGGGGCAATCTCCCGCGAGATGCTTCGCCGAGGGGACTGGATCACGCCGCATTACAATGGCGCGCCTTGGTTTGAGAAGCCGATCCTAGTCTATTGGCTTGCGGCACCCAGCATTGCTGTATTCGGCGAGGATTTTGGACCAAGGTTGCCTTCAGTCCTATGCGCAATAGGGCTGTATTGGCTCACTTGGCGAATGGTGCGGCGCGATTACGATGAATTGGCGGCGAATCTTGCCGCGCTCATGCTGGCCAGTTCTCTGCTCGTTGTCGCATGCAGTCGGCAGTTGATGACGGACATGCCATTGGTTCTTGCGGAAATGGCCGCGAGCTATTCTTTTTGGCGATCCTT
>JADZDX010000110.1 GCA_020850835.1 Fimbriimonadaceae bacterium | reverse complement strand
TGGATCAAGCCCGTACCTATCAAGACATGCCAGCCCACGATGCATGGGGCAAAGTCCTCTGGTTCTTGTTGATGAATTGGAATAGCACTCACCCCATGTTTGTTCACCGGGTCCAAGAACTAGACAAATGGGTGGCGACCGGGGCTTTTGATCGAATCATGGCCGGCGAGTACCCTCAGGCAAAGGCTGGGGCCATTTAACTTCGTAACGAACGAGTCGTGCACGTTCATAATAAGGGTGCGCTATGGCAGATCCAATTCTAGTTGGCATGGGCGACGTGCCTGTTTATCTCCTTCCCGGCAAGGCTAACCGACATGGCCTGATCGCCGGGGCAACCGGCACGGGCAAGACGGTCACCCTACAGATGCTTGCCGAGAGCTTTAGTCGCCAAGGCGTTCCGTGCTTCGTTGCCGACATCAAGGGTGATTTCAGCGGAGTTTCTCAAAAGGGTGGCGGAAACCAGAAAGTTGAAGACCGCCTAAGGGAACTTTCAATTGAGCCCGCGTACGCCGGAAACCCCGTTATTTTTTGGGATCTATTCGGCCAACAGGGCCACCCTATTCGGGCAACGGTGAGCGAAATGGGGCCCTTGCTTCTTAGCCGGATGCTTGAGCTCAATGACACCCAAGAAGGGGTACTTAATATTGCATTTCGAATTGCGGACGATGAGGGTCTGTTACTCCTTGATCTTAAGGATTTACGAGCGATTTTGGTTGAGGTAGGAGATCGGGCCAATGAGCTTCAGAAAGTCTATGGCAATGTCTCTCCTGCGTCTATTGGGGCCATTCAGCGCCAACTCTTGGTTCTAGAAGAACAGGGAGGGGATCAGTTTTTTGGGGAACCCGCGCTTGACTTGCGAGATTTTATGAGGACCGACTTATCGGGGCGAGGGATCATTAATGTCCTCTCCGCTGATAAGTTGATGTCAAGCCCGCGGCTGTACTCGACATTCCTCCTTTGGATGCTTGCAGAGTTGTTTGAAACGTTGCCCGAAATCGGTGACCCAGAAAAACCAACAATGGTTTTCTTCTTCGATGAGGCACATCTGCTCTTTACCGACGCGCCAAAGCCCCTCTTAGAAAAGGTCAACCAAGTGGTGAGACTCATTCGTTCCAAGGGTGTTGGGGTCTATTTCATCACACAAAATCCGGCTGACATTCCTGATTCGGTGCTTGCGCAACTAGGGAATCGTGTTCAGCATGCCCTCCGTGCCTTCACACCAAGTGAAATGAAGGGGATCAAGGCGGCCAGCGACAGCTTCCGAGCAAACCCTAAGTTCAGCACTGAGGAGGCAATCACCCAACTTGGTGTTGGGTGGGGCTTGGTTTCGGTGTTGGACGAAAAGGGAACCCCAACCATCGTGGAGAAGACGGCGGTACGCCCTCCTTTCAGTCGACTAGGGCCGGCAACGCCAGAAGAGAGGCAATTCATTCGATCGGGGTCACCTGTTGCGAACAAGTACGACACGGTCGCGGATCGAGAATCCGCCTATGAAAAGCTCAAGGTGAAAGCCGAAGCAACGGCCAAGGCTGATGCCGATGCCGAGGCAGCAAAGATTCAGGCAAGGGAAGACGCCGCGGCGGCAAAGGAAGCAGAACGGGCCCAACGCGCCAATGCCCGTCGAGGAGACAGCTTGGTGGAGTCGGTAGTTAAAAGTACGATGCGCTCGGCTGGCACCAGTATCGGTCGTCAGATTGTACGAAGCATTCTTGGCAACCTATTCAAGCGGTGAGCGCACTATTAGGGCTGGATTGACTTCGCGTAGGTGGGCAGTTGATCCAGCATTTGCTCTTTGGTCTCTTTCGCAAGATTCTCCCGCGTTAGCCAAACCCCATTGTTGAAAGTCGGGATGGGGTCAATCGCGAGACCGTTCTTGATCGCATTAGTCACCCTCTTAAATACGTCATAGGCATGTTCCTTCGGACCAATCAGGAGGGCTGCGAAGTATCCGGAGCTGGGTTTGGCAAGTTCATCCAATGCCCCTAGTCCTCCAATGCTAACGCCAATAACATTCGCCGCGGGAATGCTGCCTGCTTCTGTTGCCCGGATGCCTGAGATAACCGGCGCGTCGGAGCCGCCAACGATCATCCAGTTCTTGTACCTGCCTAGGTTTACTGCCTGTCCCTGGATTTGTCCTGGGGCATAGCCTGCCGCCAAAAAGGTCTCCCTGATTGCCGCGCCGCGCGCTTGCAGCTTTCCTCCATCCCCTGAAGTAACAACGACAATGCCAGTTTCGTTGGATTTCCAGCCCCGTTTGCGGGCCTCATCGATGGCCCCGTTGGCGGCGAACGATCCGAGATCCCGATTGCTCAGACCGAAGTAGGGCATATCCAAATATCGCTTCGTATCAGCGTCGCGAAGCCGCGTATTGATCGCAATAGTGGGCAGGCCGAAGGATTCAACATCGTCGCGAATAGTGAGCCCGCAATCTTCGAACGGAGGTTCAATGATGAGACCAGTGGAACGTGTTGCTGAAGCTGCTCCGACGGCTTCCTTTACGAGGGCGTTCGACGCTCCCCCAATGGTTACCACGTGAATTGTGGATCCCGTCTCCTTAGCCGCTCGCTGCATATAATCGAGTTGAAGCTTGCGCCACGGATTGCTTGGGTCGGGCATTGCTACGGCGATATCTCGCACGCTGACTTGGCGACCGCCGATCGTTGGATCGCGCTGGGTCTTCGATTGGTTACATCCAATTGCGCCGAGCAGCGCACAGCAGAGCGTCGCTGTGGTTAAGCCTCTCATGATTGTCATTATGTCGTCCTAATAACGTCGCCGCACACGGCTTGGGTTCCGATGCCTCCAGTAGAATAGCTCAAAATGATCCCGAAGCTAACGTTTCTCGAAGAGAAAGCTGGCGTATTTGTGTGGGGCGGTGACCTGCGGCCAGACCATTTGTTTGATAGCCTCGACGAATCTCCCTGCCAGTCGTGGCAGCTTTCGAATGGGTCGATTGTAGCGATTCACCAGGCTGAAATGAAGCCCGAGTCTTACCGCGTGCAGGTCGAGCCGGGCAGGATTTCCATTTCCGCTGCTGATCTCAACGGCAGGCTATACGCGGTTCTTGACCTTGCAAACCTGATTCAGGATGATGTGATCCAATGTGGCTCCTTTGAAGGCTCTCCAAGGTTCGGATGGCGCGGCATGATGCTGGATGTAGCTCGCCATTTCCAAGACAAAGCGTTTGTAAAGAAGTTTATTGATCTCCTGTTTATCCACAAAATGAATCGCCTCCACCTACACTTGTGCGACGATCAAGGATGGCGCGTGGAGATCAAGCGCTACCCCAGGCTTACGAGTGTGGGGGCGTTTAGGAAAGGCACTCAGATCCGCCCGGGTTCATTGGAGTCGGACGAGCTTCCCCATGGTGGTTTTTTTACTCAAGATGACCTGCGGGAGATAGTAGCGTATGCGGCAAAGCGAGGGGTTACGGTCATGCCAGAGATCGAAATGCCAGGACATTGCCAAGCTGCGCTCGCAGCATATCCGGAGTTCGGAAATACTGGCCGACCTCTCGAACCCAAATCACATTTTGGTGTGATTGAGGATGTCTATGGCGTTCAGAACGAAACGATCACGTTCCTCGAACACGTACTGGAGGAGGTCTTAGACATTTTCCCCAGCAAGTTCATCCATGTTGGTGGCGATGAAGTACCAAAGAAGCAATGGCAGGAGTCTTTGGTTGCTCAGAAGCGGATGAAGAGCTTGGGGCTTCAGGACGAAGATGAATTGCAATCCTGGTTCATAAAGCACTTTGACCAATGGCTACGGGCACGCGGGCGACGGCTCATTGGCTGGGATGAAATCCTTGAGGGGGGCCTCGCTGAAGGAGCGGCGGTAATGAGTTGGCGAGGTACGGATGGCGGGGTAAAGGCGCTGAAGCTGGGGCACGATGCCGTGATGGTGCCCCATACGCACTGCTACTTTGACCACTACCAAAGTAGCATCAAAGTGTCAGAGCCAGTAGCCATTGGTGGTTGTACAACCCTCAAGAAGGTCTATGAGTTTGAGCCTGCCGCTGGGGTGAATCCTGATGACATGCCCCTATTGCTGGGGTCTCAAGGGCAATTGTGGAGCGAGTACATGCGGACCCCCGAGCACGTGGAGTACATGGCGCTCCCCCGAATGTGCGCTCTTGCCGAGGTCCTTTGGGGAAGGCCGAGCGACGAGACTTACGGCACTTTTGAAATGCGCCTAGTTCCTCATCTTGCCAAGCTCAAATCTCTAGGTTACAATTACCGCCCAATCCAACCCGAGCCTCCCACGAATTACGTTAGTATCGGTAGTTGGGAAAAGGGCCAACTTTCGAATGAGCCTCGCGAGTTGGCTTTCGTGGTACCTACTCCCCTGAATCTGAGTCAAGGATTCTCGATCTCCGTGAATTATGGTGGGGGGTTCTACGGTGTCTTCATTGATAGCGTTGAGGTCCGGACCTCTGAGGGTGCAATTCGTACTCCGGTGACCGGAGCCAGCGGTAATCAGGATGTAGCGAACATCGTTCAATTCCCCCCGGCCAACCACCCGGTTGAGGTGGTTGTAACCATGCGATCCAAGGGTACAAGCGACACTGAGGGGAGTATTTACGTTGTTTTGCCGTAGCATTGGTTGGAGATGAACGAACGGCACACGCTGATCTTTGATGCTGACTGCGGCTTTTGCCAATGGTCAGCGGACCGGCTCATGGCCCGTGGTGGCCCATTTGAGGCGAGCCCTAATTCGCAACATCCTGAGCTCAAGGACCGGGGCAGGAGGGAGGTTATCCTGCGCTTATCTTCGGGAGCTGAGTTGGGCGGTGCCGACGCGGTTCTCTTTGTTTTGTCGAAGACCGGCTGGGGATGGCTTGGCGTCCTTCTGGGCAAACCGCCATTCATCTGGCTACTTCGGGCCGGGTATTGGATTATCGCGAGGAACCGTCAATTGATCAGTCGAATGCTCCGGTTGCCCGCCTCTTGCTCTGTTCCGAAGCCGTGATGGGTGCTAATCCCAGTGGTCAGCTAGGAGGTCAGCCAACGCGGCGAGTGCGGACTCATCGCTCGCACCAAAGGCACCGGTGGTATGGCTATCAATGTCAATTTGCCCAATGATCTCGCCTTGCCGCCGGATCAGGACGACGATCTCGGCTCGCGTCTCGAGGGAACAAGCCAGGTAGTTCTGCACCTCGCGGACATCAGGGATTACTAGATTCCGATTTTCGGCAATTGCCGTCCCGCAAATGCCGACGCCAACTGGGATCTCGGTGTGGTCCGTCGGAGAACCGACGAAGGCCCCTAGCCTTAGGTTGTCTCCTTCAAGGACATAAATTCCGCACCAGTCATAGCCAGGGACATGCGAAAGGCCCTCCATCGCTTGCTGCCGAAGGGCGTGACCGCGTAGCCCAGAACCCCTGAGGCGGTGGATGATATCGGCAATCATTGGTAGCATTATGAACCTGACTTGTGGCTGTACCAGTTGGCAAGCGCAACATCGATGTTTGTGCCCGAGTGAAGGACGAGTTCCACCATCGGGATTCCCTCATACTTGAGTTGATCGGGGGACTGCTGGACAACAAACGGACCGACCTTGTCACCCAGAGTGTGGACATTCCCGCGCAGAATGCTATCGCTCAAATCCATTAAGAATCGCTCGGCCACCTCCGAAGTGCTTCGGAGCTCCAGTTCGGATATCCCAAACTTTAGTAACCCCCTTGTCTGGAGGGTGGAGCCTCGTTGAACGACGATATGCTCACGAGGATCAAGGTCCGGATGCCTTCGGGGATTTTGCAGCACTTCGCCTGGGAGGAGGTATCTCTGGCATATTGGGTCGGCGACCACCCCGCCGGAAAGTTCACCTAAACGCCTTGCGCTGAGCAGAAAGAAATCTAAGGCGGGCAGGATTGATGGTTCAAACGCCTCGAAGGTGAGTTGCATGACCGTCCAAGTAGCGGCAATCCGGTTGCGGATCTCAGCGCTACAGGCCTGCCCCATCGCACTTCGAAGAAAGGGCTCAGGGTCAAATCCTGCTTCATCCCTGGGCATCACCATGAGCTTAAGGACTGTCCTTTGGTCAACCGAGGCAAGGGCGTAGACTCCTCGCTCCATCGGCCGCTCAAGCTCCACTTTTGATGATGCGCCAAGGGGCGCAAGCATGCCAGGAACCGCTCCATCCTCCCCCTTAGGCGACATCACTTGGCGTGGAGAGGGGAGTCTCGAAACGCTGGCCAATACCGACAGGTAGTAATCCTTCGAAATTTCATAGCCCGGAGTCTTTGGCTTACTGAACTTGAAGAGATCGGATAGCTTACGCTGCGGTGGACGCAATCCTGCCCCTCCTGCTCCCCAGCCATGTGCGCACTTCTTCTCCGTCATAGTGGGCAATGTATTGAGCGACGGAAATGAATGCAAAGAGGGGAATATTGAACCGATATTCGATCACCGCATGGAGCGCTAGCCCTCCAAGTAATATCCAGCGCCTTGCCGGTCGCCAATAGACCGCATATGCCAGCGCGAGTTCGATCACAAGGGTCCCCCAGGTTGCGATCTGCACGAAGGGGGGTAAATCCACGAACCCGGGGGTGGGAAAGCGATTGAACTCCAATAACTGCCCGGGATACCATGCCGCCGTCCCATCCGACCAATGCACGCCATTGAGCTTATGCCAGACCGTCGTTCCGTACACCAAGGTCATCTGTACTTGAATGAGGCGTTGGGGCCATAAGCTCACGTGGTCCAAAGCCGGCTGGCCTTTCTTTTGACGAAGGAGGCGATCAACAGAGAATGCCGCTCCGCACGGCGACAGGGCTAGCGTAATCAAGCTCATCCGCAGTAAGGTATCGCCACCGTTCAGGATGAATGGGTCTCGATGGTGTAGCGAAATCATTCCGACCGCAAGGGCGATCGTTGCAACGCGAGTCCATAGTCCAAGCATCGTGCAAATGGCTGCCAGCATTGTTAGCCCGAACACGCCGGCGGTTACAGGTGTTGAAGTTACGCCTTGCAGCACGTTGAGATGCCAAAGTTGCCCTGCCCAATACTCCGCGTCGCGAGCCGTGGCTAAGCCACTTTCCGTGTACCACGTGTTGAAATCAAGGCTCAACATGAGCAAGCAAATGAGCGTCAGCCCACCGACCACGGCTCGGTAGACCCCAAGCGTATAGGGTGACCCGTAGCCGAAGGCCCAGTTGTCCAACCTGCGCATCATCTTGCCCATCCCTTTTCGCGATAGAGACGTGGTAGATCGACCATCTGTGGATGGAACATGGTCGTCTCGAATGGACGGTTCATGTCAAGGTTGGGGGTTGGCGGTGGAACGTTGCGCGATTTTTTTTGGAGATTCAGCGCGATAACCGGGTTGTTAGGGTCCGTACTGGCTTGGATGGCCATCCATTGCGCCCAAGTGGGCCAGAGATATTGGTACTCGCTCTCGCGGACCCGCTCGCCATACTTGCGAAATCGTTCCTTCGTGTACCGTGCAAGCAGAGGCATTCTTACAATGCGCGGGAATTCCACTGTCTTGACCGTCCCATCCTGAAATTGCATGACCGCCTCAAAGTAGAAGTCGCTCTGCATGGGATCCGGGGCGAACATGTCCCAGTACTGCCAAAGGCCAAGGGGTTCGATATAGTAATGCGGAAGGCCATCTCGTACGAGGCGGTCGTTTGCAAGGAGAATGTTGTCGACGACATTGCCGGAAGCGCGCCCTGAACTCACGGCCGGTGGCGCATTTGGGAAACACCAGAGGGTGATCACCACCACGTGCGTCCACCACCATACTTTGACTGGCCAACGGACGGTTTGGGTGCTATCGTTCACAGCAGATTCTTACTCTGGTCGGCGTTTTCTACTAAGGGGCCGAGAAGTTTTCGCACGTCGGCAACGTCAAAAGAAAGTTCCCGATTCCCGCAATCAGGTGCTTCAAAAAGAAGGTCCTCAAGGAGCTTCTCCATGAGAGTGTGTAGCCGTCTCGCACCAATGTTCTCCAGCTTCTTGTTGAGTTCTACGGCGAAGTGAGCCACTTCATCCAGGGCGCTGGGCGTGAAGGATACTCTCGTGCCATCCACTTCAAGAAGTTTCTGATACTGCTTGACGATGGCGTTCTTGGGTTCGCGCAAGATACGACCAAAATCATCCTCGCCAAGCGGATTCAACTGCACCCTAATCGGTAAGCGTCCCTGAAGCTCGGGGATTAGGTCACTTGGCTGCGAGATATGAAAAGCACCCGCGCATACAAATAAGATGTGGTCAGTTCGGAGTGCACCGAATTTTGTCGCGACCGTACTGCCTTCGATGACCGGCAAGAGATCACGTTGCACCCCTTCTCGGCTGACATCGGGGCCAGACCCGCCCCCACTCTTGATGGCAACTTTGTCAATCTCGTCAATGAACACAATGCCGGTCTGTTCAGCGCGGTGGATCGCCTCTTGATTGAGAGAATTGGGCTCTATCAGGTTCTTGGCGATGCTCTCTTCCAAGATGGGTTTGGCGTCCTTAACGCGTAACCGCCGGTAAGAGGATCTTGACCCCCCAAACGGATTGTTCGCGCCCAGCATGTCAAGCCCCATTTCCTCCATGCCGCCGGGCGTGAATACCTGGAGGAAGTTCGTGCCTTGTTCTTCGATTTCAACATCAACTTCCTTCTCATCGTGGAGACCCTGATCTACTTCATCAATGAGCCTTGCGCGGACCTTTTCATGATCAAACTCCATAGAAGGTTGGACTGGATAGTCCGCGGAGAATCCCATTTCATGAGATTGCGCCTGAAACTCCGGTAACTCGGTAGATAGCTGGTCAGCGATTCGTTCAAGCATCCGTCGGTGGGCAGCCTCCCGGACCAACTCCTTCCGCTCCGCCTCAACGAGTCGCACAGAATTAGCCGCGAGGTCTCGAATCATCGAATCTACATCGCGACCGACATAGCCAACTTCCGTAAACTTGGTGGCTTCGACCTTCACAAAAGGTGCGCGTGCTAGCTGGGCCAGTCGTCGCGCAATCTCCGTTTTGCCTACGCCAGTCGGACCGATCATCAGGATGTTCTTGGGGACGATATCTTGCTTATCCTGCTCGCTGAGTTGCTGCCGTCGGTAGCGGTTGCGGAGGGCAACCGCCACAGCCCGCTTGGCCTCGTTCTGGCCGACAATATAGGTATCAAGTTCGGCGACAATCTGCGCTGGAGTCAGGGTTTCGATCGGCGCGTTCATCAGAAATTGGCGATGATGTTGTCACCGAATTCACTGCATCGGATTTCAGTCGCTCCATCCATCAGTCGCGCGAAGTCATAAGTGACCTTCTTCGATGTAATCGCGCCCTCAACGCCCTTGACAATGAGGTCGGCAACCTCGGTCCAGCCCATGTAGCGGAACATCATCTCGCCGCTCAAGATTACGCTGCAGGGGTTCACCTTGTCTTGCCCGGCATACTTCGGAGCCGTACCGTGAGTGGCTTCAAAAATGGCGTGGCCCGTAAGGTAGTTAATGTTCGCGCCTGGGGCGATTCCAATTCCGCCGACCTGAGCCGCGAGCGCATCACTCAAGTAATCTCCGTTCAAGTTGAGCGTTGCAATCACATCAAAATCCTTTGCTCGAGTGAGCACCTGCTGCAGAGTGATATCGGCAATTGAGTCTTTGATGACAATGCCTGCTCCGGGCTTTCCTTCGGGGATCACGTGCCAGGGGCCGCCATCGAGAGGAATTGCACCAAAGAAGTCCGCCGCGACCTTGTAGCCCCAGTCGCGAAAGGCACCTTCAGTGAATTTCATGATGTTCCCCTTGTGGACCAGGGTGACATTCTTCCGTCCGTTTGCAATCGCATAGCTAATGGCGCTATGGACCAGACGTTCCGTCCCCAGATAACTCACAGGCTTGATGCCAATGCCTACCTGAACAGGCATTGTCCGGGCCGGGGCACCTATGGCTTCCAATTGTGTTTGCCAAGCGCTATCACGATCGGCTGTACCGAAGCGGATCTTGTCAAAGTCCTTGGGAAACTTCTGGCTGATAAAGTCCAGCACCGCGTTAGCTTCATCCGTCCCGCCCGCCCACTCGATTCCAGCGTAAATATCCTCTGTGTTTTCGCGGAAGATCACCATGTCTACCGCGCCAGGATCCTTCACGGGCGAGGGTACGCCTTGATACCAGCGAACAGGACGAAGGCACACATAGAGGTCCAAGATTTGCCGCAGCGCGACATTGAGCGACCGAATCCCACCGCCGACTGGCGTTGTCAAGGGCCCCTTGATTCCGACAAGGTACTGCCGAAAGGCGTCCAAGGTCGCGTCGGGCAGCCAGCTGCCGGTCTGGTTAAAGGCTTTCTCGCCGGCCAGTACCTCCTGCCACTCCACCTTGCGTTGGCCACCATAGGCCTTGTTTACCGCCGCATCAAAGACCCGGACACTGGCCGCCCAAATATCAGGCCCAATACCATCGCCTTCAATAAAGGGGATGATCGGATCATTGGGAACATTCAGCCCGCTGGTGGACATCGTAATTGGGGTCGCCATAGGTAGCTTGCAGGATACCAGCGGACAGGGGGCTTTCCGGTAGGGCGCAGCCGGGCATAATTCAGCCATGGCAAGCCTCTTCACTAGGATTATCCAGCGCGAGATACCGGCAGAGATCGTCTACGAGGATGAGCACTGCTTGGCATTCCGGGACATTGCCCCGGTTGCGCCGGTGCATGTACTCATTGTTCCGAAAACCGAGGTCGCGGGCGTTGCTGATTTGGCCGCGGAGGGCGATCATCAGCACCTATTGTTTGCCGCCAGATTGGTGGCTGAGAAACTGGGACTGAATGATGGTTATCGCTTGGTGATCAATCAGGGCGAAGCTGCCGGGCAAACGGTTCCCCACCTCCACATGCACCTCCTCGCGGGGCGACCCCTAAGTTGGCCGCCGGGATAAGTTCTGAACAAATTTCGGCAATAGACTCGCTAAGCGCCGGGGCAACCAAATGGCACCCGTACCATACAGGCAAGCCATAAAGATGTAGGACATCACGGACGAGACGCCGATTCCGGCCAGCGCATAGTATTGCCATCCTAGAGCATAAATTATTCGATACCCGAGAACCCAAAACACCGCAGCGACCGCTACGATGTACGCCTTCTTTGTGAGAATCTCGCGCAGGGCCATGCCCGGCATTATGAACTTCCGAGCCGCCCATTCCAGTGGATAGAACTGAATCAATTGCAAAATGGCTCGCATCGCCGCAACACCGATCAGGCCGTAGATTGACGCGACGGGAAACGCGAGTAGTGCGGTCCCAACGAGCATGAACCATACAAAGGGAGCGGTCAGATGAGGACGACCCGTTGCGCTGGCAAACACAGCAAAGAGTGATCCATAGAGCGAGAACGCGGCATCAAGGCTCGCCAGGATAAAGATTGGGAGCATCACTGGGTGGTAAACCGGATAGATTAGGCGCAGATACGACTCTGCGCAGGCGGACGGGATGAACAGGACCGCCATCATCATGGCCATCGTGGCGGACGATAGCTTCTTGTACGCTTCGTAAAGCGCGCCTTCACCATCTTGGCTTACTCGGGCGACCTCGGCGGGGAACACCTGGGCGATGGGCATGGTGGAAATGAGCGTTGCGGGGATACGGGTGGCTTGATCGTAGATTCCCAGGCTTGCTTCGTTCACGACGCGACCGAGAGCAATCCGATCAAGCCCATTGGCCAGAGAGGCTGTGTTGGTAATCCACGAACGTTTCAGGTACGCCATGGCGCCTAGCAACTCGCTTTTGAAGAATCCGATTCTTGGAGCGCCAAACCCGATCTTTCGTAACTGAATCTCGTTCGCAATAAGCGTGCAGATGAGGCCGCCAAAGTTTCCGGCCCAAAACCCCCAGGGCTGGCCAGTGCGGTAGATGAGCAACAGACTAATCCCCGTGTTCACGAATGCAAACAAGGTCGAGGAAAATGCGATGTAGCTGTAGTGTCCGCGGCTTGATAGTGCCGAGTTTTGGCTGAAGCTAATCAGCGAGAGCATGGTGGTACCTGCGGCAAGAGCAAAGTACAGGGCGCCTTCGAGGTTATGGCCCATTGACCGGACATACCCAAACTGAAACGCAAGCGCATAAATCAGCCCAATTGGGACAAAGGCGCAGCCATAAATGGCGGTCGTCGTGGCTAAGACTCGATTGGCAGCTTCCTGATCCTTATCACTCGCCGCCTTAACCAATGCGTTGAGGGTAGCGATGTTTAGGCCAAGATCGCAAACGGTGACGCAAAACCCCATAAGGACGATCATCAGGGCAATTCCGCCCCAACTCTCGTCGCCGAGCCAATGAACGTACCTCCCGATCGCCCACATGTTGAGGAGTAGGCTCGCTACCCGCGAAATACTGAGATAGATCGTGCCGCGGAGGACACTCATTGTGGACTCAAGCTAGGGAAGGCATATTCGCCATCATCGTGGGTTAGGCGCTTTTCGGTGCCATCCGCTGGATTGATTTCGAACAATGGACGAGCCCTTCCCACAGGTCTGGCGTACAGAATGAACTTACTGTCGGGTGTCCAGCTGGGTTCAAAAACGGCGTGCTGGCTGACCGCGACACCTTCGGTGGGCGGTGCGCCGGTTTTGGCGACAATCAGTTGCTTCGGTTCAAACTCGCCACTTGCGCCCACCTTGCCATTCAAGTAGAGCACCTGTGCACCATCCGGCGATACCCGCGGATGGGAGAGAAAGTTAGCGTCATCATCGGTGGCAAAGATGACCTTTGAGGACCCCGGAACTGACGGGTCCACGGTGATCACGCCAAACTGAAATGGACGAACTGCCTTGCCTTCCTTGATGAACTCGGCAGGAATATTCTCGGGATCAATCCATTGAAATCCTTGGACACAGATCGTTGCGGATCCATCGGGGCCAACATCAAACGTGACGCTGTTACCGGCGATGACCGGGGTAGGCGGCGTCATCTTGCCCTGAGGGTTGGGCTCTAAGTCTTGGATCAACAAGATGTCCCCGTCTTCCCGCTTCATGGTCGCAATCACGAATCGGCGATCTTTGCCATACCGCGCCTGCCTAAAGCTTTCCCCGATTCGGCTATAGAGGTTTGCTGCTTGATTCACAGTGCCACCATCTTCACCAGTTGAGGTGTCTCCAGGTGGGGGAAGGATCTGCCGAATCGCCCCATCTCTGGGTGTGTATTCACAAACGGTTCCCACCTCCGACCCTCCGGCCACAACGAGGGCTGAGGCGTTCACATTGGGATTCCCGGCGGGACCAAACCATGGCGTCCCCTTACTACGAGTACCGATTGAACGGCGCTCAGGTTTGTCGCCCGGGCGGAGTCGGAAAATATGAAATGTGCCTTCCTCCCGATCGCTTGTGAAGAATAGTCGTTGCCCATCGGGGCGCCAGACGGGTTCGGTGTCATGGTTCCCTTGGCTCCAACCAGGTACATCTGTCTTCTTGCCTTCGGCATCAAAGAGCACGACTCTTGCGCCATCGCCCTCATATTGGATAGCCGCAATCATGCCTCGCGTGTCTGCCTTGACGATATCGGGGTCCTGACCAAATTGCCTCAGGGCATTGATGCCGAAAACAAGCCCAGCCAGCAGTAGGAGCCCGATGGCGAAGCGAAGCAGTAGCCGCTCATTCTTGAAGACGGGTCGCCCTTCCAGTTGCGCCATAGGTTACATATTGTAGGCGATGTTGGAGCCAACGGTCAGACGAGCGCCATTGGCGAAGTCATGCCCCGACATCCGCTTGCGTCCACTGGGCTGCACTTCAACCAATTCGAGCGCCCCTTCACGGAAGGCCACCTTGACCGGGTTAAGGCTCAGCACTTCGCCTGGCTCACCATCGCCGGCTGCCATACGAATTTGCGAAAGTTTGATCGGCCCAAGAGTAGATGGCAGAACGGCCCCAGGAGATGGTGTTGATCCACGGAACCGGTTGAACTCCGATTGTGCGCTCCCCTGCCAGTTCAGGGTGGCATCGCCCTTGGTCATTTTTTCGGCATGACTGGACTCGTCATGATTTTGAGGCTCTTTCGGATAGTCGCCAGTGCAAAGACGATCTTTCCACTCAGTGGTCATCTGGGCGGCGAGTAGGGACAGTCGGATTTGGAGCTCACCATAGGTCTCATCGGGATCAATGGTCAAGCGCTCTACCGCGATTATAGGCCCGGTATCCATGCCCGCTTCCATCTGCATCAATGTGACACCGGTCTCATGCTCGCCATTAATCAAGCACCGCTGTATCGGTGCCGCCCCTCGGTACTTGGGCAGGATGCTCCCGTGCAGATTGATGCCCCCATGCTGCCCGCACTCAAGGAGCGCAACGGGCAAGATTTGGCCATAGGCTGCTACCAGGAGAAAGTCGGGTTTGAGTTGGCTGATTTGTTCGATAAAGCTGTGATCGCGGGCTCGATCTGGAGTTGCGACGGGCAGGCCGAGTTCTAGGGCACGTAGCTTGACGGGAGAGGGCTTGAGCTCAAGGCCCCGGCCAGAAGGGCGATCGGGCTGAGATACCGTCAAGATGCACGATTCTGCGATGGCTTCAAGCGAAGGGACGGCAAACTCTGCTGTCCCAAAAAAGACGACTCTCATTCGACCTCGTCGTCAACTTCGGGATGGCTCCAGTGCAGAGTGGCCATATCAACTTTGTCAATGAAGAGGATGCCGTCTAAGTGGTCAACCTCATGTTGGATGACTCTGGCAGGCAACCCGGACATCTCATAAGACATGGGCTTCCCCTTCCGATCATAGGCTTGGACTTCAACGCTTTCGGAGCGAAGAACATCGCCGTAAAGCCCGGGAATACTAAGGCAGCCTTCTTGGCCTATCTGCTCACCATGACGTTCGGTGATCACCGGATTAATGAGAACTAAGGGCTTTGTTCCCGCGGGAGCGACAATGATAATCCGATCAAGGCTTCCCATCTGGGGCGCAGCTAGTCCAATCCCGTTGGCTAGCTTCAACGCATTCATCATCGTGGAGATGAGCGCCTCTGTCTTCTTCGAAACACTGGAAACGTCCTGGCAGATCTTTCGCAAGACCGGATCGGGAATCTTGACCACCGGCCGTTCGGCGTTGGTCACGTAGAGGTACTTAAACTCGTCGGGTACGACGATGTCCATCGGCGTCCATTATGGAAGATACCGAGCCACGTAGTGGAGCCGGTCGCTCACTTTGCGAGGTTTTCTGAGCGTATAGCTCTCAAAAACGCCGACCTCGCCAAATCCGGCATCATTCAGTGCTTCCCGAACTTCTGGGTCGCTATGTGCGCGCTGGGTATGGATTTCTCGCCAATGTTCATCCCCCTTCCAGAAGTCCATTTCAACATTGATGATTTTGGATTCAGAGTCATATGAACCCCTCCAGTCGTACTTGAGGTCAGTTTTCTTGCGCAAGTCCTTCTGAGTGAACATTTGCGCGGCGAAAGCATACTCAGTGTTGAGGTCGAACACAAATGATCCTCCCGGTTCCAGATGGCGGGCCACCGATTTGATCGCGGCTCGAAATCCTTCGAGGTCAGCTATATAGTTCAGGCTGTCAAAAAATGAGAAAGCCCCTCCGAATTTCTGATTTAGGTTGAACGCGCGCGCGTCGGCAACGTGATAGGGGATATCAAGCCCAAGTCTTCCTGCTTTCTCACGTGCCGATTCAATCATCGGGGCGCTGAGATCAATCCCGACGACGTTATAGTTGTCGTACGCCAGCATTTCGGCCATAGTCCCCGTCCCGCAACAGACATCAAGTAGGTTGAGAGTTGGGTTACCTTGCTTAAGGAGGAGGAGCTTCAGATACTCAACCCACATTCGGTACGGCACAGCGGCCATGAGTTGATCGTAGTGTGGCGCGATTGGCCCAAAGCTCTGCACGATCCTAAAGTATGCCTTGAGAAAGTCACCGCTTGGCGCTAAGGCACAACAAATGGCCGTATCTTTTCCATCTTCTTGGGCCCGATACCCTTAACATTCATGAGGTCATCAACCGTTTGGAAGCGGCCATGTTGGGAACGGTACTCTATGATCTTCTTGGCGGTGGCGGGGCCGACTCCAGGGAGTTTATCAAGTTCCGCCTCACTCGCCTGTGAGAGGGATATTGCCGCCTGGATTTCGGCAACTCGTTCCACGCTTGCGCTTGCGACGACCGGCTTCGGTGGGGGAGAAGTAACGCTAGACATCCCCGGCATGAAACCCTGCATCGTGTCGGAACCAGCGATCTCAATTTTGGTCCCGTCCATGACCGCTTCGGCGAGGTTCAGCCCCACCAAATCAGCCCCCTTGATCGTCCCACCCGAAGCGTTAATGGCATCCTGCACATTGCTCCCAGCCCGAAGGTGAACAATCCCGGGATTGCGGACGGCGCCGGTGACGTGTACGGCGATTTGCCCACCAGTAGAGGGTGCGCGTTCCTGTCCCATTTGTGTTCCAGAATAAGCGGCAACAATCACGGCAATGGTCGCCAGACCTCCTAATCCAACCTTCTGAAACTTGTCCAAAGTCTACACCGCTTGAAGGACCATGTTATCCATACCGCAAAAATACGATCAAGTAGGTAATTGTCTACTCATCAAGCTCAAGATATGCGTGGCGCCACCCTCGTGTACTAACAGCGCAAGTCTCAGCCCTTAGGGCGAACAAGAATCGTTCAAGGATCAATGCGCCGAGGTGGAGGCTCCGTTCACGACCAGGTTCGATACCCGCGATCGCGGCACGTTCAGAATCGTCCATCTCTAGTAGCCACTGGGACGCTCGGCTGACCTCTTCATATTCTAATTGCTTCCCGTGCACCAAGCTGGAGTCCCACTCAAGAATCCTTTCTCTAATCGTAATCAGGTTGGTCCCGGTTGCGCCTAACGAGACGACCAAACCACATTCGTTGGGGCGGTAACAGAGCCCAACCGTGTCATCAATGGTTGCGACTGCCGCTAATATCTGAGCGGGAGTGGCCCGTTCGGTTGAGATAACGGCTTCGCGCAATCCAAGGGCACCAAGTGGGTAACTCCGGCGGAATCGTGTCGTCCACCGGCCGTTGGCGCGGTCACTGGTTACCAGTTCGGTGCTGTGGCCTCCGGGATCAATGATCGAAATCCGGCTGGCCTTACTGAACCTGGGATCTGTGACGACGGCTTGCATCCCCAACTCAGCCTCTAAATCGCCGGTCAAAACTTCGATTGGGGTTCCTTGAGCGGCGCCTCGCCGGCAGAAGTCATCGCCGTTTGAGGCAATTCGCGCTGCCATCGTGGCACCGGATCTCAGGGTTTTCGCCCCCGCCTCTAGGGCCAATTCCCGGTATGCCGCGAGGGTTTGGAGGGTCGCGTTCATGCCCGCCGCTCCGAGCAAGCCCGAGGACTTCGTCCCTACCCCGAGGCCCGTGACGGTTGAACGCTCAAGGAGCGGCTCCCATCTGCCATTCTTGAACTGGCAGACCAGTAATAGGACGGAATTGGAGCCAACATCTACGACCGCCCTGACCATCAATTCCCATTGTAGCCGTGAACTTGAAGCCGGTTTTCGGGTACATTCTCGCCGCCAGATATTTAATTGGACAATCTCTGTGCGTTCATGTCATGACAGTTAACGAGGAACAAACCGCATCGCCAACACCCGAGGAAACCGCCAAGCAGGCGGAGACGACGGTTGCGGCGGTTGCGCCGACGAGTAATGAGGCTCCTGCGCCGGTAGCGCCAGAGGCCCCCGCCCAAACCCCCGAAGCGGCACCACAACCCGCGGACGCTGCCCCGACCGAACCGATCGATCCGAATCGCCCCGCGGTAGAAGTGGCTGACGATTCCGATCTGTTTGACCAGTGGCTTTCAAACCCTGATCAGGCGCAAGATGATGCGGCAGATAGTCGCCGTCGCCTTAACCGGGGTGATCTAATTGAAGCCACGGTGATTCAAGTCGCCAAGGATCGAGTTTTCGTGGATTTGGGCACGAAGTCGGAGGGAGAGATCCCGCTGAACGAGTTGACTGACGAAAATGTTGACACTGCCGAAGGGCTAGTGAATGTTGGCGACAAGATCAAGGTTGTCGTAATTCGTCATGGTCGCGATGGGAGTCCGGTCGTCTCGAAGAAGCAAGCAGATTTTGACGAGGCATGGCTCAAGATCGTTGAGGCCTTCAAGGAAGGAACAATGCTCACTGCTCCTGTCGTGGAGCGCGTCAAAGGCGGTCTTGTGGTGGATATCGGTGTTCGCGGATTCGTGCCGGCCACGCATGTCGGCAACGGAAAGATTCGCAACCTTGATCGCTATGTCGGTGAGCCCATTGAGCTGAAGGTTCTGGAGCTTGACAAAGAACGCAAGAAGGTGGTTCTGTCAAACCGAGACGCGGAAGAGAAGCGACGCGATGAGCTAAGGGATAAGGTCTTCACCGAATTTAAGCCCGGCGATATTGTGGAAGGTACAGTTCGCCGCTTAGCCGATTACGGCGCCTTCGTGGACTTGGGCGGAATTGATGGTTTGCTCCACATCAGCGAGATGAGCTGGATGCGAATCAACCATCCTCGCGAAGTCCTGAAAGAAGGCGATGATCTCAAGGTCATGGTCTTGAAGCTGGACAAGGATAACGGGAAGATTAGTCTCGGCCTTCGTCAGGTGCTTCCGGATCCTTGGAATCAGATCAAGGAGAACTACACCGTCGGCCAAAAGCTGAACGTAACGATTACTCGAATGGTGCAAAGTGGGGCGTTTGTAAAGCTGCCCGAAGGCGCCGAGGCGTTCTTGCCGATCAGTGAGATCAGCCACCAGCGCATCAACAAACCTCAGGATGTACTAACCGATGGTCAAGAAGTTGAGTTGACGGTCATAGACCTTCGTCCGGATGAACGCCGAATGGTACTGAGCTTGAAGCACGGCACAGAAGGAGGTGAACAGATTGGCTATGGATACGGTGGTTCCATTGAAGGCGATTATGAAGGGAGAGGGGCACCTCGCGATCGCCATCGCAAGCCCGTCGGCAAGAAAGGCGGCAAGGGCCAAGATTATGGCTCTGGTGGGTCTGGTGGCGGTGCTACGATTGGCGAACGGCTCGGCATGCTGAAGGGCTTCCACTTCCGTAGCGAAGAAGATGAAGCAGCGCCAGCTCCGGCGGAAGAAACACCGAAGAGCGAAGAGTAACATCATGAAGATTGCCATCACGGGTGGCATCGCAGAAGGTAAGAGCACAGTATTGGAGGTCCTCCGTTCGGAGGGCCTCCGCGTGCTTTCGGCCGATGAAATTGTGCGCCAACTATGGTCTGAGCGGTCGACGCTGGATTCCTTGAGTCAATTGCTGAGCTTGGAAAATCCAACAAAGGGTGATGTCACGCGGGCTATCGTTGAGTCGAATACCGCGCGCCAGGTCGTCAACCACCTCTTTCATCCTCTCGTTCATCAGCGAATCATGGAGTCCGATGCCGATGCCATCGAAATCCCTTTGCTAATCGAAACGTGCATGCAATCAACGGTAGACCAAATCTGGGTGGTGACGTGTGGCTCCGAGGAACAACTGCGAAGATTATCTAGCCGAGTTGGTGAAGCGCAAGCACAAAAAATGATTAGGTTGCAATTGCCAACTCGTGCAAAAATTCCGTTTGCGGATGAAGTGTTGCGAACCAACAGGCCGTTGCGCGACGTCCATACCGCGATTCGTCAAGCCCTAGCAAGGTTACGGCAGACACGGTCAGAAATATAGTCGTTGCAGACATTGCTTGTGATGGGCTATAGTGCAACCTGTCTGCGTTGAATGATGCGGATTGCAGTCGTATGACTGCGTCGAAAAATGAGGATTTAAGGATGGAGGACTCGTCAGAGTGAGGCGGTTCATTAATAGTTTAACCGGCAAAGTCACAGCAGCTGTGACTATCTTTTCATTGGTGTTGCCAACGATCGCTTTGGTTCTTTTGAGCCAGCGCGCTCAGGCACAGATTGTCTCGCTGCCCACTTGGGCAGTCGTTCAGTTTGACGTCCAGCAAGGTACGGCGGCCCCTTCAATTGGGCAGTCGGCCGCGGAGGCGATGGTGAACGAATTGAGCAAGTCGCAAAAGTACGACGTGCTCTCAAGCGAAACGGTCAATCGAACAATTGCAAACCTCGGCTTTGCGCAGCCGATGACTCGCAAAAACGAGCTGATTCGTGTTGGGCAAGAGCTCCGCGCGAGCACGGTCGTTAGTGGCGAAGTTGTCAATTCGCGCATTGTTGCGGTTAACGGTGGCAAGCGCGCGGACATTATGATGCGCGTAATCGTTTGGGATGTTGCGAGCGGCGAGCAGGTGAATGGCGCGGCTGTTATGCAGTCATCGGGCATTCGCACTGGCGAAGTCAGCGACGAGACCCTATATGACGAAGCCGTTGCCGCGTGTTCATTTGAGTCCGTGAACGCGATTCATCGCAACACGCTTCCCACGGCGACAATTTTGAATACCACAAGCAAGCGAGCTCTGATCAATCAGGGCACGCGAACTGGGTTCACAAATGGCCAAGAAGTCATCGTGCTTCGTGGGCGTGAACAGGTGGCGAGGGGTCGTGTCTCTGGAGTTGAGCCTGACCAAGCTTACATTGAAGTCACTCAGCAGACTAAGGGTATCCAACCTGGCGATCGCGTTCGCGCTGTCTTCATGGTTCCCCTTCTTGATTCGAAGTGGCCGTCAGGCAACAATACGCAGCCGAATGTCAAGTCTTCGCGAAGGGGTGGAAGCAATTCCGGCCTAATCTCGACGCTCTTAGTGCTCGGTCTGGTCCTCTTCGTCGTAGGCGGAGCGGGCGGTAATGGCACGAACAATGTTCGTGACGTGAAGGCGCAAGCAACCACGGTTCCTGGCTCACCCGTTGACCAGATTGCTGTTCAGATTAGCTGGAAGCCCGATGCCTTCATCAAAGGCAATGGTGACCGGCTTCAATTCCAAATTTGGCGCGACGATGTGCCAGATGCTCCTGTGATGATCGTCCCCGGTTCTCAGCGCATTGCTCTTGACCGAGGAGACGTCGGCGATACGTTCACCTGGGGTGATTACCCCGTGTCTGGCGGTATTGATTGTGATACCGATGCTCCAGATGTGGATGACGGCGTCGGAGTACCCCTCCAGCCTGGTCTTCGCTACACCTATTCGGTTGAGCTGGTCTACCGTGTGAACTCCATTGATGTTCCGGGAAGCTCTGCTGGTAGCGGCGGCGGCGGTGGTGGCGCTACGGGCGGCGGAGGTGCCACTGGCGGCGGAGGTGTTACTGGAGGCGGAGGTGTCGGCGGTGGAGGAACTGCTTCGCTCGGCGGCGCTCGTGGAATCCAATCTCTGACTCCGAACATTGAAGAGCGATATGCCAGCATGGTGGCTCCTCCTCGACGAGGCGGCCCTCGTGGCGGCACGATCGAGTACTGCTACTTCCGAACCGACCGTACACCAGCCCGCGGACTTGCAACTCCGTTTGTTCGCCCGCAGTTAACCACTCCTCCGAACAATCAGATCGTTGCTGCACCAACTATCTTCCGATTCCAGTCGGTCCGAGGCGTGAGTGCTGATGTTACGATTGAGTACGTCCTTCAGTTCGCACTTGATCAGGCGTTCACGCAGAGTGTCCAGACGATTGAGCGATGGCAAGACCGCACCGGTACTGGCATTCTCAGTACGCCAAGAGCCATCACTGAGGTGACAAGCTATCAACCGTCGGCAAGTCGAGTCTATTGGAGAATCGGTGCCAAGGCGGTTGCAGATAATCCTGGTCCGCTCGGTGGCTATATCTTCGCTGAGCCGTTCTGGTTCCAGCGTCCAGTTCTGCCACCAGGCCCATAACCGAAACAAAACTCGGCGGAACTCATGTCTAATCCAAACGTCCTGACTAGGGGAAAGTCTCCCTAGTCAGGACGAATCCCAAAATACAGCAATAATGAAGCTCGTTACTAGACTCTTTTCTTTGGCCGCGTTAGTCGCCACATGTGGCTTGGCCACTGCCCAAACCGGTTGGGGCGACTCCTGCATTGACCCGGAGAATACAACGCCTCGAACTCCGGATCACTTCGCCAACTACATCCAGAATGCCTTTATCATTCACGCCGTCGGCGTCAGCGGTTCGGTTACGTATGGTGGGGAGAACGGCCCCTGCTATTCGCCTGCGAAGACCCTAGACCTATCGGGTCGCCTTGGCTTCATGATTGGCTCCGTTGGTTCTGTCCAGTCTAGCTTCGACAATTTCATGGCCCTCACGACGGGTATGCCCGTTGATCCAGCCGGCGACTTCTGCTATGCCCGCATTATCCGGGGCCCCGCCGCAGGTGCCTTGGATACGGCTCTATTTGGCGAAGGCGGCGTCGGTTCCTACGTCCCCATGTCCGGGCGGTCCATTATCACCACTTGGCAAGACGGGGAAACGCAGGTTGTCCTGACTTCGCGCGTAATCGGCGACGCGGTGCGGTTGCACTGGAAGATGACGAACCTCGCCGCGGACGCGCAAAGGCTGGGGCTCAAGTTTGGCGCGTACATGGGAATGCGATCAAACGGTGCAGACCAGTTCGGACATACCCAAGCTGGTTCATTGCTCCCCTCGGGTGCAGTGCCAAAGCCAACCGCAATTCCTGGTGCTGAGGGCGACATCAACCGCAATGGCTACGTATCCTTCATCGAAACCGATACAACAAAGCCGATTCATACCGGTAAGAACTGGTTGAGATCTAATCCTCGCTTCCCAAGCCGAGTTAATTTTCAATGGGGTCAGTGGAATCCTTACGGCATCCGCATTGACAACGATCCCACCGATGCAACTCCGGACCAGACGTCGGCGAGCCAGATGCTCGTGGGGACTCATCAGGGAACAGGGGGCATTCTGTCGGGAAACAACATGCCTGGGCGATTGTTCAATGATAACAATGTTCCGGGCGGCGACCCTGCTCTCGTAGCTGGGATAACCAATGTTCTGGAAGACAGCGACACCCCGATCTCGGAGGCTAGCTTCATTCAAGTTTTCCCTGCTCAAATTGTGGCGGCCGGTCAATTCAGAGAGGTCGTTCAGTACATTCGGTCACCGTGGAGCGTCGGCGATTACCGCGACCCATACACAGCGCTTGTTGATGCGCCAAGGCTCGTGGAACCCTCGCCGGGTGGGCTCAATGATTTGTCCCCGAACCCGATGACGATTGCGGCTTATGTGGATAACCAATATGCCACGACAGACCAGTCGATCAGCCTGTCAGACGTCAGGTACACGATCAGTTTCCCGACCGGGAGTGGCTTGTCGCTAGCGCCTGGTGAGCAAGCATCCAAGACGATCCCTTCGATCGCGCCTAACGGCATTGGGTCCGTAACCTGGCAGGTCCAGGCCAATGGCGAAGTCGTTGGTGATCAGCCCTATACCGTCACCATCGTGCCGGGCAATAGCCGTAGCACGACCTTGTCGGGCAATGTTTTGGTCTCAGGTACGCCGCGAATCCGCCTTCCTGAAGGTGCCGTGATGGTCACGTTCCCTTGGAACTTCGCCGACTCATCCTTAGACGCGGTCTTTGGTGGCGGACTGCAATTTGGCGTGGACTACTTGGCTTATCGCTGGGATCCGATCACATTGCAATACTTACCGCAGGTAACGGCCCGGCGGGGCGAATCGGTTTGGATCGTCTGTCTGAACGACAATGCGTTCCAACAGTTAAATGGCGCGACGGTTCCTACCGACATCAACCTTGGTGGGTTGACTACGACCCTTCAAGCTGGCTGGAACATGATCGGTAATCCGTATCCATATGCCGTGCGATTGAGCACATTGATCGCGGTAGGTCTCGCCGATCCGGGTAGCACTTTGACTTGGGACCAACTGGTCTCCAATGGATGGGTGAGCCCTGCCTTGGCCTACTGGGAGCGCGACCCACTCGATCCAGACAGCGGCTTCTATCGGTTTACTGAAGGCAATACTGACTTCCTACAACCTGGTCGTGGATATTGGATCTACGTGGTGACTCCCCAACGCATTCAGATCACTTGGCCGCCGGTTCTTGCTGCCGGAGCAAGTGGGACAACTCGCCGACCTGGCGAAACCACAAGTTCCTCAGTGTGGCGACAAAATGAGCGTCAATGGCGACTGCAAATGGTTGCGCGAACCAATGACGGCATTGATTCCCAGAACTTTATCGGGGTGACTACGAGCATGGCGAATGCACGAAAGCTCCGCCGATTTGACCCACCTGTCGCGCCGAAGAGCAAGGTTGACCTATCCATCAATGAGATGGTCGATGGCAAGGAAGCACGACTGGCCGCGTCGTTCGCTCAGGCGGCGACCCGACGAACGTGGAAGCTTGTCGCGAAGGCCGAAACCGCTGGAGAAGTGATCCTCACTTGGCCAAACATTACTACGGTTCCACGCAACATGCGCTTAACCCTGAAGGATGTAGCAACCAACACGACGCGCGACCTTCGCTTCCAAAATAGCTACAGCTACACGGTAGATGAGCCAACGGTTCGAGAGTTTGTGCTGACCATGGAGCCAGCAGGAACGGCGCGAGCGATCATCGGAAACGTTACCGTGAGCCGTCCGGGGCGTGATGCCAACAGCCCAGTTGTCATCAACTACACCCTCTCCGCCGAGGCGATGACCACCATCAAGATCATGAACAATGGCAAGGAAGTCTATAGTTTCCACCGTGGACGATCTGATATTGCTGGTCAGAACCAAGTCTCTTGGAATCTCCGTGACTCCGCAAACCGAGCTGTAGCCCCGGGTACCTATCAGGTAGAGATCCGAGCCGAAACGTCAAACGGCGAAGTCGTGCGAAAGATCGTCCCCGTTAATGTGGTTCGCTAAGGAACTAAGTAGAGCACTCGTGGCTGGCCTCCGCAGGGGCCAGCCACTGCTGTTCATTTTCCTGTTGTGCAGTCTTGGTTTGGCTCAAAATGCTTCAATCCAACTGACAAAGTATCCCGACGCAGTACTTGGGGACGGTGCGAGTACCGTGGCGATTAGCGTTCAAGTTAGGAACCGTAATGGCTCGAACGTACCTGACGGCACGCAGGTTCTCTTTGAGACAACCCTCGGTTCGGTGCGACCCAATCTGGTACAGACGAAGAACGGATTTGCCCAAACAACGCTAACGGCAGACCAAATTGCCGGCGTTGCCAAGGTCACGGCCAGCGTGCTGGCGTATCGAGCCACTGCGACGATAGAAGTCAAGTTTGCTGCATCAAAGTCCGAACTTGCGACCGATCAATTTGTTGCCACGTTGGTGGCCAGTAATAGGCTCACCTATTCTCCTGAACGACGGATGATGAGAGCCGATGGGCCCGGGAAGAAGGTGCACCTTGTTGGCCCAAATTTCGAGATCTTCGCTGATGACCTTCAATATGATGTCCTTGGGTATGTGGTTATTGCAAAACGTGCCCGAGTGATCCTAGGAGAACAGGAGAATGAGTTCACGGCGATCAACCTAAATCTTCGCGATCTGACGGGCGTGGGTTTAGCAACGACAATCGTTCAGGTGCCGAGGATCGTTCCGAAGTACCCATACTTCAATATCATCGCCGAAGAACGCGAGCGGCATGGCCCGGTGAAGATAGCCAATGGTGAAGTCAAGGCAACGTTCGACACTCTTGAGCCAACCGCATTTGATTTCACGCCGATTGATACCGATGTCACCCTCGTCTATGCGAAGCAAGCATCAATCTACCCAACCAAAGAGGTGCAGTTTAGATCGGCTACGGTGGACGTCCAGGGGTCCAAGTTACTGCGGGGCGTTCCCCTGTTTCGCGTGAGTACGCAGTCGGTTACCCCGGTTCTTACCGAGGAGTTTGTGCGACTATCGGATAACTCGTTCAATGTTGACTTCCCCTACTATCTACACCTGAGCGCCTCTGATTCGACAAACTTGCGCTTTCGATATGGCACCCTTTATTCACGAGGCTTTGGTGCGACTGGCGGCATGTACCTTGACTTCGAACGAGACTGGACGCTAAAAGGCGATCAGCGCGGCCGATTTGCCATCCAGGGAATTGGCCGACAAGACTGGGGGCTGACGGCGCGTCAGTCAATCAACCTTTGGAAGAACGCCAATGCCTACCTGCAAGCTGATTTCCCGGCCAATCGGGCCATTTCAGGTTCGGCAAGTGCCGATTCTAAGCTCGGCGGTGATTATCGAGCTACCTATAGTGGCAGTGTGTATCGGACCGTAAAGGGGGGGGAGTACTCCACGTATGATCACACCTTGTCGGTTCGCCACAACCCGGTACGGCTCGGTAAGTCGCCCATCAGTGTGAATTTTGGCCTTTTGGCCTCCATGCGAAACTTCGAGACAGCATCAACAAGCCTCTTTTCGCGCACCTATGGAGCTGACGTTCAAGCGCTCCTAGCAACCCAGACCATTGGCCCCGCTACTCTCAACGCCAGCGGGCGGGTGAGTCAACTGTGGGGTTACAACGTTAGAAATGGCTTGACGACCGGTCTTTCGGCAACCCTAGCTTCACCCCTGGGGCCACGGGGGAGTGTGCAAGTCATGTATGACTACAGTGATGATGTCTTTTCTGCCGAGACCGTCGGAAAGCACCGCCTTTCTATGGACATGGGATTTGATACGGGCAATTTCTACTTCACCTCATTCCTTTCAAAGAGCTTAGATCGCGATCGCTACAATCTGCAGGCTGACGCCAGCTATCGGCTTGATCGCCGCTGGCGCATTGGTATCACCGCAACGCATGAGTCCTTCCTTGGGGCCCAATACTCAGATTACGGCGCCGTCTTGGCATTTAATCTCGGACTGAGAGAAGTGGGGATCAGCTACAGTAAGCAACGGAAACGTATTGGTTTTGAAATCTTGGGGACTCCGATTCGTTAGCCTCATCGGCATTTTGCTATTGAACTTGGGGTTAAGAGCAGCCGACTTTGGTCGGTTTGGATTTGGTTCCAACCCCAAGATCCCTGGGTGGAGTTTTACGTACGAGGGGATGAAGCCAGTGTTTCCAGCTTCGGATCGCCTAGCCTTTGATAGCCCATTAACGTCCGCCCAACCTCGGGAGATCCGCGCCCACGAGGCCACATTCGCGTTGATTGGTGGTGGAATGTCGCCGACTCGGCTAAGAATTAACCTCTTTGCCGCCGGCCCAGAACTGTTGTTTGAGCGCGGATTTCGGCTCCGGTGCCGTTCGCTCGCTGCTCCATTGCTATCTTGGGCAGAGGGCAGCGTAGCGGATGGCGTGGAAACCCCCAAAGGGCGATGGATCGCGATCAGCTTCCAGGATAGTCAGCCGCCCATTCTGTTAACCTTCTTGGACGAGCCCGCATCCTTGATTGTCCAAGGCAGGTCGGGCGATTGGACCATTTCCACCGTTGACCCGTACCGAAAATGGGTACGCCTTGCCCTTCCCGTTGGCGTTAAGGCATGGTCTACAACTGACGCAGCAGCTCTAGGCGAAATGGTCCGACAGATCCGTTCAAATGGCATGTTTTGGACGGGGCCATCGCCCGTACTACAAAGGATTGATGCGGTGAATGGCCCTGGGTATGTTGATGGCATTTGGACATTCAGCGGCCCTAATGCATCCGTTCCATTTGCGGCGTTTCTTGCCAAGCGAGGAGGGTATGCCATCCAAATCCAATCCGAAATCAAAGAAATTGATGCTCCCAGTGATGAAGGGCCGGTAGCCTACGTCCCGGCTCGGACTCTCCGAATTCGCTTTCCCATGTTAATGGTCCCGGAGGGAAGGAGCATTATTGCTGGGGCAGCGCCAATCCCCGCCACAGTCCCGCCCGAAGCGCACTATGCTTTGTTTGATCGGGCGATGCAGAACTTGATGGCGCCTCGGCCTCTGGCCCTCGTTGATGCTTTGCGCGCCACATTTGAAAACTATCTCTCCGAAGCCCCTGTTGTTAAAATTCCGAACACCCAGTCACGGCTCAGCTTTGACCCAAAGGGTGAAGGGGCTATCGAAGCAGGATTCCAGGCATTGGTTGAGCAATGCCTTTCATCGGATGAGCAGCGGCGCCCAGGCGGTCTCCTAACCAGTGTGATGTGGGCCCGTGACAGCTTGACTTGGCAGTTCCCAATGATCGAGGATGTCGCGGTACGACGACGCGCCGAAGCGTTGGCCTCTGTAGCGGCGGCCCTCAGCTCGGACGCCCGAACCCGGCTGGAGGGAGCCATCCTGCACGCGGGAATGTGCGCGGAGCGAGGGCATGCAGCTTGGTGGGGAACCGCCCCAACAGCACCTCTCCTAGAGCCCTTGGATGATTTCCGCCATCGCCATTACCGAGGCATGGAGGTTCCAAAGCGCGAGCCCCTATTGCCAATCCTAGTTAATCCCGTGCGTCAGCTATCCGGCCCGCCGCTTCTAGCCAACAACGTAACCCGTGGCTACCACCTACGCTTTGATGCTCCCGAGGCGGGGGTCTACTCAATGACGATCGCGTCGCCTCAGGACCTCCAGTTTTTCTCTTCAAAAAGCGTTCAGCTCACGACCTCGCACGCGGCATCGCACTATTCAGTAATCGCTAAGGTGGCTGCGCGAGGACAGGTGGTCTTCGGAGTCCAAGTGGTTGGACAGAAGCCAATTCCTCTCCCCCCATTTGCCTTAGTGGGTTATTCCGAGCGATCCCGCTGAGACACCTTTCGTGCGGAAAGTGCGTCTAACCATTTGGTGAGTAAGGATCGAAAGAAGCAGATACTAGCGTCTGCATACGAAATTGCCGGTAACAAAGGCCTGGAGAACCTCCACGCTCGCACGATTGCGTCGGATTTGGGGATCAATCACGCGGCCGTCCATTACTATTTCAAGACTCGGTGCGACCTGCTGACAGCCTTGACCGAGTATGCCGGCTTCCGGCTCCAAGGAGACATTGAGCGTGTTTCAGCAAACCGACCGACCCCGACCCAGCGGTTGGAGGCTCATATCGCGTTGTATGAGGCCTATGCTCGTCCGGCGAGTCGGTTTTTTAGGGTAATGGCATCGTTGTTCGTGGCGAGCACGAATGAGCCTCAAATCAAGGAGGCCCTCGCCAAGGTAACACAGACCCAAGCTGATCTATTGAAGGGGGACTTAGATGCGGCACTTGCCGATGGAGGTCTCAACGCACAAAGTCCCTATGCGAACCCCGATGTGCTCATCGGCTACTTGATGGGATTGTGTTACCGCTCGCAAATGATGCAAGGTATGGACCCCACTGCGATGATTGACCAGTTGTTTGCTTCTTTATTCAGGAAGTAGAGCCTTTCTTCAACCAGCAGCGCACCTGGTGGCTCGTTCCGATCAGTGGCGGCGTGGTATCGCACTGATCGAATCGATGCGGGCAGCGGGGAGCGAAGGCACATTCTTGACCCAGGCTGACAAAGTCGGGTGGCGAACCGCCCAGGGCTTGGAGTCGATCATGGCTTTCTCGAGGCATGGCGGACAGCAGCGCTTGGGTGTATGGATGCTGAGGCGAGCGTAATAAGCTTGCCGTCGTTCCGGTCTCGACGAATTGCCCCGCATAGACGACGGTTGCGGTTTCGCACGCAGACGCGATGACCCCGATGTTGTGAGAAATGAGAAGCACCGCGGTTTCTTGCTCTCGTTGCAAATCTCGGAGCAGGTGCAGGATTTGCGCCTGCAGGGTGACATCAAGCGCCGTGGTGGGTTCATCTGCGATCAGGATCTTGGGGCGGCATGAAAACGCTATCGCGATAACTACCCGTTGTCTCTGGCCGCCGCTGAGTTCATGAGGGAACTTTCGCGCAGATTCCTCCGGAGAAGGAATCCCCACATGCCCGAGCATCGCGACAGCCTCTGTGCGGGCATTCCGCCATGAAAGGCCCTGATGGAGCACGAATGACTCCGCTACCTGATCACCGATCCGCATCACTGGATTTAGGGAGGTGAACGGATCTTGCATCACCATCGCGAGGTCACTACCCCGGATTGAGAGCATCTCCTTTGACTTGAGGTTCTGGATCTCTCGCCCATCCAGGATGATACGGCCCGAAGTGATTCGCCCGGTTGGGGGCAACATGGCCATCAGTGTGAGGCCCAACATGCTCTTGCCACAGCCCGATTCCCCCACGAGGCCCATCGCTTCTCCTTTCGCAAGCTTAAAGCTGATGTTACGCAGGATTGGGACGCCCGCGATTTCGACAACCAGATCTTGTACTTCCAGCAACAGTCAGAATTATGCCGTATACTCGCGCCATGGCAGGTTCAATTCGGGTTGTCGTTGTTGACGATGAGCCCGCGTATCGAGGGGCT
>JADZDX010000109.1 GCA_020850835.1 Fimbriimonadaceae bacterium | reverse complement strand
TTCACGATCTGGGTCATCAATGACAATGATCAATTGCCCCTTTTGGAGCTCAGCGATTGCTTCGGGGATGGTCGCAAAGGGCATCAGACCATTCTACGCCTTTCACGGCGAGACGTTCGGCCCCAACGAGTACGATCGCTGGCTACGCCCTGAGGACCTCGAGCGGTGCAAACTTTGCTCCCAACACTCGCTCACTCTCGCCGCCCATCCATTGATCCAAAGCAGTGGCATACACTTGCCTGAAGTCCACGCCGAACGGAACATCGCCATCAACTAACTTGCTCAAGTCAGGTTTGGGGCCATAGAGCCCTCCCTTAACCTGCTTTCCAATCAGGAACATGGGGCCAGCCGCCCCGTGGTCCGTACCTCCACTGGCATTTTCGTACGAGCGGCGGCCAAATTCGGAGAAGACGAGCACCACCACCTTGTCCGCCTTGCCAAGTTCTTCCATCTCACGCTGAAAGGCGAGAACCGCATCACTAAAGCCTTTCATCAAGCGGCCATGCTGATCCGCTTGGCGCGCATGCGTATCGAAGCCACCAGCCGAAAAATACAGGACCCGTGTTTGGGGGGATGCGGCAATGATCTGAGATATCTGCTTAAAACCATTGCCGAAGGCGTTGTCAGGATAGCTCTGCTTGGGCGCGAAGCCCTTCAGCTTGTCGCGAAGCAGAACCATGGCATCCAGCGCGGATCGGTTCGCGGCTCGGACAACGGCTTCGCCCTCGCTCCCGCCCTCGCCTTGAATCATTCGAAGCATTCGCTCAGCGTCTGGATCGCCTACCATATTTTGGATATCTGCAAGACTTGCGAAGCAAGGTACTGAGTAATCGTCGGCTTGAAGCGCACGCGGCTTATCCGTGCTCAAACCCAAAGCAAAAACTGGATTCAGGTGAGATCGCTTGTCAAGCACGTCTAAATGTCGGCCAAGCCAACCGTGCTTGAGCGAGGTATCTGGAGAGGCTGACTGCCATATCTCCATGCTCTTGAAGTGGGAGCGGTTGGGGCGTGGATAGCCGACACCATTGATGATCGCAACCTTGCCCTCCTTGTAAAGGGTCTTTAAGCTACCCATCTCAGGATGCAATCCGAGCCCTTCGGCCAGAACAAGCGCAGAATCCTCCGTGAACCCCAGTGTTGGTCGCAACTGATGATATCGCGAGTCCGCATATGGAACCACGGTGTTGAGGCCGTCATTACCCCCCGAAAGTTGTAAAACGACCAAGATTGCATCCGGATCCAGTTTTCGACCTGCCGAGGCGCGCAAAACATCTGCCTTTGCGATTGCGCTCAGCCACGTTGGCGCAACCAACCCGATGGCGATCTTGGCCGTATTACCCAGAAAGTCACGACGTGAAAACTGTTTTTCCATAACTCAATCTACACTCTAATTGATTGGAATGGACGTGCAAAATTTGCAATAGTTCATGTACCCTGCAGGGGTGGCTAGGCCCCAAGCCAATATTCTGACTTGCTTCATTCTGTCCGCCCTAACCTTGGGAGTCTTTTGGTTGGAGCAATCCGCGGGGCCCGAGAGTACGGTCAGGCGGTACCTAGCAAGCCTCGCCCGCAGCGACTCAAACACGATGCAAAGGTTGATCACCACCCCGGTCAACTCCTCAGCAAATCTTTGGCTGGTTCAGGCATTTCAGCCCATTGCCGAAAACAAATACAAAGTAACGGCCAAGCAGAGAGATGGGAATATCGCGCTCGTAAAGACCGATCATGAAGCATCCATTCTCACCGCCAATGGTCAACAGCCCATCGTCGTTTCCTTCTTTTGGGTTCTCAATCGAAGCGGTGGCGTGTGGCGGATTGATCCTGAAGGGACCTTGCGCTACCGCGAGCAAAGCGTCCGAGGACGCCTTTAGTTCAAAATACTGCAACGTATGAAGCGCCTTGGACGAGCAAGTTGGCTTACGATTGCGGGACTCGCGGGCCTCGTTATCATCGTGGTGCTCTTCTTCATGTCGGGCGAATCAAGCCAAGCCGCAGCGTCGCGGTTCATGAACGCGCTCGGCAAAGGCGATGTAAACACACTCGTATCAATGAGCGACATTCCCGGAAAGTCGGAGGACGAGATTCGCAAGGCTTGGGAGCACACGACCAAGGTGGCGGGGCCGCACTACATCTTTACTTATAAGATCAGTTCCAACCTTGATGCTAACGACCAGACTTCGATGGTGCGAATGATGGTGATAAGAAACGCGGAACGAGATGGCGCCTATGAGGAAAAATTTGAGCTTCCGCTCGTCAAGAAGGATGGTAAGTGGAAAGTAGAAGTCTTGGGCCTAGATCGCCGCTTATATCCGGGCCTCCCCCGGGAATAACACCCGACCAGAAGCATTCAGCCATGTTCAGTATTGTTGTGCCTTCAGCCAAGGAGGTCCGTTTTGCGAGCGACCTCTTCGGTTGGGATCGCCCCAAGCCGATGAAGCGCAATGGGGACAAATGGGAGTTGGATGTTGCCCTACCGGATGATGTCCGCATCGAGTACCAGTTCGTAGTAGACGGTCGCTGGATTCTTGACCCGAAGAATCCAGCACGTTCGGCGAATGGATTCGGCGGATACAACAGTTCCTATACGGGGCCATCGTACGTGGAGAACGTGCCGGACCAGGTGCCCGAGGTGCCAATGCGACGGCTTGCGATAAGAGTTAGTGGCCATGCTCCGAGCCGGGCCATAGCCTTGTACCTCCCCGAAGGGGTGCATGAAGCACTCCCCGTGATCCTCTATGGCGATGGCAAGGAATACGAAAAGTTCGTCGAGCCTCAACACATTATTCAGAACCTGATTGATCAGGGCCGAATACCTCCGGTCGCCGTGGCTCTAATCCCGCCAAAGGATCGAATGCAAGAGTATTGGAAGGACTCCACCCCCTACGAAGACTTCATTGTTCAGGATGTGTTACCAGCCCTACGGGCAAATGCACCGATCTCAGGGGACGCGCATGACATTTACGTTGGCGGAGCCTCATTGGGAGGCTTGATCAGCATGCGCCTAGCTGAGCGGTATGCAGAGCATATTGCTGGTGGAGTTCACTCTCAATCGGGAGCGTTCTGGGCCTCACCGGGAGTTTTTGCGAAGTCCGCCCTTATGCGTCTAGACCCTACCATCAAGCTCTTCATTGATTGGGGACGATACGAGGGCGTGCTCACGGTCTCGAACGATCGAATGACGGACGCCCTTCGAAGACTATTCAAGCCACATGGAACCTATGTGACGGGCGAAGGGCATAACTGGTCGGCATGGCGCGCTCGATTTGCCAATGGAATTGAATACTTGTTTGGAGCACCCTCCGGTTAGGCTTGCCACCGACCAATAATCTGATTAGCGCCCGTATGTTTACGAGCGGTACGGATTATGAAACTCATCACCCTCGGCCTCCTCTTCGCAGCCCAAGCGACGCAAACAACATCAACACCGTTTAGGTTAAAGCCCGGAGATGAAATCCGAGTTGTCGTTCTCGGATACAGTGAATATGTCTCGAACTACATTGTGCTGAGCGATGGAACCATCAGTGGCATTGGATTTGGTCAAGTCAAGGCGGCCGGCAAGACAGTTCCTCAGCTTCAGGACGAGGTAGCTCAGCGGCTCACCGCATACATTCGCAATCCGAAGGTTGCCATCGTCGTCACCAACGAGCGAAAGGAGAGCGTTTTTGTAGTTCGGGGGGATGGTGATGCGTCCACTTCTCCCACCAGCGG
>JADZDX010000108.1 GCA_020850835.1 Fimbriimonadaceae bacterium | reverse complement strand
TGGATCGCGAGGTCTTTGGCTCGATCCACGACTGATTTTAAGAGGGCTCCACTCACGAGGTCTTTGAAAAACAGGGTCTCGGTGGATCCGTTTCGTTTCGCGATCTTCAGGAACTCTGTGGATTCTTCCTGCCGCCAAAGGTGCGCGGCGGCGGTCTCGATCAATTCCTTGCGTGCACAAAGCGGCTCACCATCAAACTCCGCCAACAGCTCTGGGTCGGCGGGCACACCCTCATGGAGGTAGATGCCCAAAATCTGCTTTACCGCTGCGAGGTCCGGGCGGCTAACTTTTACCTTACGGTCAATGCGCTCGGGGCGAAGGATGGCTGGATCAATGTAGTCAGGCCGATTACTGGTCAAAATTACGATAACATTTTCGAGGCCCATGACGCCATCCATTTCGGCGCAGAATTGCGGCACGACCGTATTGCTGATATTCATCCAGCGTCCACTGCTCCGCGTCCGCAGAATGGATTCGGCCTCATCAATGAAGATGACCACCAATCGCCCTTCACTGGCCTTCGATCGAGCGACGTCAAAGACTTCCCGAACCATCCGCTCTGACTCCCCAAGCCACATGTTCAAAATCTTGGGCCCATTGATCGTCAGGAAGCACTCCTTCACCTCGTGGCCCTGCTTCTCACTGTACTCGCGGGCCATGTTGAACGCGATTGCCTTGCCGAGCAGCGTCTTGCCACATCCTGGAGGGCCATAGAGAAGGATGCCCTTGATTGGCTTCTTGTCAAACTTTTTGAAGAGCTCGGGATAGAGTAGAGGTTGCTCAATCGAATCTCGAATAAGCTTGATTGCCTGCTCCTGCCCACCGACTTGCGCCCATTCAATTGGTGGCACTTCTTCCATGAAGTAGTCCCGCGCATCCTGATGTGGCAAGTGCTCAACGGCAACGTGACCAAGCGGCTCTACCCGGACCTCGTCGCCCTTCTTGATCAGAGCGTCCGCCAAACCGACCGCACGCCAAACAAACCGACTAGTGGTGCCTTGAGCGTCGGGGTTCACCCGCAGATGCCCGCTCTCAAGGACTTCCGCCACCTTCACCACCTGACCGCCCTCGTGCGGCGGCAAGACTCCGACAATGGCATAGGCCTCATTCAGCATCACCCGTGAGCCCAGTTGTAGGCCGTTGCAGCCTTCTAGTTTTGGATCGATCATGGCCAAGAACTCGGTTTCACCGAGCGCGATCAGGGCTTTGTCTTCCTCTTTAGCCGACAGAAAGACCCCAATTCGATTAGCTGGCGCCGTCAGTTTTTGATAGGCTTGCTCAAGCTGTTCGAGTTGCTCGGCTTGTATTGCTTGATCACCCTCGAGGCGCACGAGCTCAGCATCAAGTTCGCTCAGCAAGTTGCTAGATATGGCATCAGCGGAAGCGGAGTCCGTCAGCCTCGAAATGATTTTTCGAGCTCGACTCTCCGGACTGGGGTTCATAAATGAATACTACGCAGGTGAGGGCTTGTCCTTTCGAGGTTTCTTTGCCATGGCATCCCTACTGGCGGCCGTTATCAACCAGTCCAATGTTGCGGCCACATGGATATCAGGCCTAGTCACCGACCGCCTCCCTCCCGCGACGCCAACGGTAAATGTTACTGGATGATAGTCCCCTTCAAGGAATAAGGAAGCACTCCCTTCCTTGATTGCAGCAGCAAGATCCTCTGCTTCCGCCCTCGCACGCAAAGTACCGATGGCAAACTCATCGCCACCGTATCGAACCAATATTTCGCTTTCGGCGACTGAATCCTTTAGGAGCTTTGCTACTCGCTTGAGCACTCGATCGCCTACGGGGTGTCCGTACTTCTTGTTGTATTCTCCGAACGAGTCGAGGTCAATGAACAAGATTGTTATTTCCCTGCCCGACGAAAGCTGCTCTATTCCCCACTCCCGGAGGCGGTCACTGAAGCCGAGGCCCGTGAGCGTATCCCACGACCTCCGAAGTTCGCGCAGGAGGGTGTTTGAAGTTACCACCCCATAGAACCTTGTGTCATCCATGACGACCCCTAGATCTATGTCTTCGTCCACAAATTGCTGGGCTGCCTTTACCACCTGATCATCGGGTTCGAAAACAGCGGGCTTCTTGCGCATGACATCTTGAGCGAGCGTGTCAATGGGGCAAGTAGAGGCGACGTCAAAAGTCAGGACGCCCTGTAATACCCCCCTCTCCATCACCGCGATGGCTCGAAGGCTGTGGCCCTTCATTAGGATGAGGGCCGACTCCACGGTGTGGTTCGGGTTCACCCATACGGGCACCAGGCGCAATTCTTCCAAGGTCTTCAAATTAGGTATTCGTAATTACTGTAGGGCCAAAGCGGTCAATCTTGCTACGGCAAACATGCTGGACTCAAAAAGAATGGAGGGCCTGATCCAGTCCCGCTCGGCAGACTTGCCCCAAGCGCTGAATCTTGGGGTCTTGTAAGGCCAACTCAAACGCATGCTCGTATGAGAAGACGTCTCCGGGCTCGACCTTGTAATACTGGGAAACGTCAGATTCCCCAATTCCCATCAATTTTCGCAGGAAAAAGATCGCAAGGCTACGGGTTAAATGGCTATTCCCCTCTAGGCCCAACGGCTCAGTTATTTGGTCCAAGACTTGATTGCACCAACGAATCATGCGGATCGGATCAGCCATGTAGGGGCGGGCTATACCGAGGGCCAACATTTCGTCTTCAAATCGAATCCAGTCGGCTTGAATCAAGCCCAGGCGCCGGATTAGGCCCACGAGCGCGTCGCCACTCCCGTCAACAAGACGGGAAAGAATCATGATGAGCCGGTTGGATAGCACTAAGCCCTCCTTTTCGGCGATAAGGCGCAGAATGGCCTGCCTCTCGTGTTGGTGCGGAACCGGTATTTCCGCCACCGACCACCTCTCCAACTGCGGCAACAGGACCTCAACCTGCGAACGCTTCCCTCCGGTAAAGCCGACCATCGTTGCCCGGCCAAGGCGGACCCGTAGGTCAAGAGCCTTCCGTAAAGCTTGGAACTGACGGGGCCGATGCAGGCAAAGCTGCGCATCATCAATGAGCAACGGATCCGGGTGGTCCCACCGACCCTTCCCAATTAGATTCCCACCTTGGCGAACTTTGGGCCTCACACCGCACGCAAAATGCGCCTGCTCAGCAGCAACCCGCAATAGATGCGATTTCCCCCAACCCGTTGGACCGACGATGGCCACAAACGGGCTAATCCCAGCACCAAGCATCATGGCAGCCTCCACCCCCTCAATGTTCGAGGGCAGGACGACAAAACATTCGTACTCAGGGCGCAGTGTAAGTGGGGCAGATTGAAGGCTTTGTAAGGCACGGGTTGCCGTTGCCGGTTCTCCGAAGGCCCTCCTCATCCTCATTCTAATAGAGTGGCCAATAGACGGAATTGGCGTCAACGGGCGACGAGAAGGAAGAAAAGTATCAACATGGCACAGGAACTAGCGATATCGCCTTCAATCACCCGATAATCACGCTTTTTTCAATCTTATCCACACCTTTCCCAGATTGGCCATCAATGGGCAATCTGCTTCCAGTAACTCTCGAAGTTAAACCGAGGGCTGTTGTTTACTGTGTGGCATTTTGTGCATGAATCCTTGACAACATTGGGCATTTCATGCGCCTTGGGAAGATCGGCGTGGGCCAATCCGGGCCCATGACAACTCTCGCAGCCTACATCGGCCAGATCTGGAGTTTCAGTGCGAGTTCGAAAACCATTCTGTTTTTGTATGTCCACTACGTGACAACTTATACAATCGGGATCTCGGTCGTGATGTTCGCGCTCAAGGGTGGCGAGGGCGACCGCATGCTTCGATGCCTGCCACTTTTCAGCAGCTTTAGCATGACAACTCATACATATGCGACTTCCCGCATACTCTGGCCCGCTGGATCGAGGCATTTGTTCCAGCAGATCCTCTTCGTCCACCCGATTTAGGTATTCGTGGAAAACTTTCCGCACGTTGCGATCATTAGTTGTCTCCGGCCCTAATGGCACTACTTGGTATGAAATCCACCGATCACCTTGCCAGATGAGCCGGAGGGCGGCGGTACCCCGCTCCCCAGGGTGGACAAGCCAGGCGGCCCCTGCCTTAACCGGGGTTGCGGCTGCCTTGCCAGGGGCTGTGTATACGACCAAGCGAACTTGCTTGTAATGGGTAGCAATCTGGCGGGCATAGGCTAGATCGCCTTCCAGCAGGACAATGATGGGGCGCCCATCCGATTGGGCTAGGGAATCGCCAAGATTGCCGGGCTCCTCGTCAAGATTAGCGGCAATCTCGGCCTGCCTTTGCGAGGCTCCCGCTACCCAGAAGGCCCCCGCCACCCGCCCTTTCTTTCCCCATAAGAGCTTGTCCCGGCTTAAACTCTGCATTGAGGAAACTGTCCCCGCTCCGAGCCTTGAGTCTTGGCTTGTAAGATTGAATCCGGATGCACCGACCACGCGGACTGCTTCGGCAACGGTCTCCGCCTTCAATTCGCTTTGTCGGCCCAGTGAACTGGTTATTGGGCCGCTCAGGAAGACTAGTGTCTTACCGGCTTGCCTTGTAGAGGCGACCAAGCCGCCGAGGCGCTCCAAGCCGCCGAGCATTGGCTCAGAGCACCCGCACGGGCTCAGGTAGCCGTTGAACTCACCGCCAATGACAATTGTCGTCGGGGTTGACGAAGGAGTAAAGGCGGTTGCGACCCACGGAGTAACGGCAAGGGCGATGAGCCAAGGTTTCATTGGACGGCAGCAGCGACATCTATATCAACTGTGGGCTGGCTTGGATCGTCGGTGTGGACCCGAATCTTGCCCGTCCAATTCCCTGTATCTGGCACCCCTTTAAAGGTGATGTTGATTCGATAATCACCCTTGGACCCAAACGGTTCGGCCGAAACAATTAGAGCCGAGGACAGCGATTCGACGCGTGTTACTTTGAATGGCTTGCCGGGACGGCTAATGCGAGCCGTCCCCTGAGCAGCTTGCCGAGGCTTGAGCATCCCCAAATAGACCCGTTGCGGAAGCGCAACGATACCCTTCTGCAAGTAGAAAGGAAAGTTGAGGCGGCTAAAGATTGGGTCGTCAGTATCTACCGAGAGCCCGACCGTCCTTCGCCCCGCTCCAATACTCGGACCAAACAAGAGTTCAAACTTGTAGCCCTTTCTAGGCAAAGGGCCCTCGTTGTATTTTGGATCAGGGAGGGTCCCTTCCCAAGGCTCAAAGTCCACCATCCCTGCGGCTCCACCTTGAATTGAGGCACCCGTGACTTTCATATCGCCTTCAACGGCAAGGTAGACCGAGGCGGTTCGGCCATTGTCCCCTACTTGAAGCACATCCGTGGCTTCGTTCCACAGAAACCGATATCGAGGCTTGGCTTGAAAGGTGACCGGAAAAACTCGAACTGGGTTTTCGGGATCGTTGCTATAGATATACAGCACCTTATCGTGGGTACCGGGGAAATCCATCGTATTGATGGCAACCCCAATGCCTTGCGTTTCTCCGGGAGCAACTTCTGTGCCCTGTCGAACGGTGAAACAACCACAATCGGGGACGATCCGGTACTGCAAGATCGCCTTCCCTCGATTCGTGATTGTAATGCTGAAACTTAGCGGCGCGCCTTGCACCGTCGGCTTGGCGTCATACCGAGTTGGCTGGAGGGCGAGCTGGGGAATTGCCGGGCTCAGCCGCAATTTCTTTGCGGCTGCCTCTCGGATGGTCTTGACGCCCTGGAAGTTCTCGTTTACGAGCAACAGATACGCTCGCAGAGGTGCGTAATGGTCGTTGTACGAACCTTCCGTGCGGTACATGGCTGCCCCCGTTTGAGGAAACCTTGCCAATCCTAGCGCGGAACCCAGAGCGAAGGCAACTTCATTGTAAACATCCATTCCCACCGTTTTCGCCTTTGTGGGGCCTCGCACAAGGGCGATTACCGCGTCAATCGCTGGGTCGGTCGGCGAAATGGAGGTAAGAAAGACGGCTCCTGCGGGGCTAATGGAATCCGAGTTGGGGGGTAAAGACGGAGCAAAGCTGATCTTCACTTCGGGTGAATTACCAGAAGTGAACATCACTTTGAGCCCCGGAATGACCTCTTTCCATGCGCTGATCGCTCGGTCGCGCTCCGCCCGAAACTCAGATTTTTGCAGGGTATTCAGGCCCTGCTCATCCCAACCCAAGGTTATTGTTGTGTCAGGCAGGCGAGCCGCTTTTGCGGCTGCCTCCGTAAACTTTCCCGCCTCAAGGTCACGCATGACCGAGACCATGCCGCGCTGAAACCACTCGTTAGTGCCGGGGTTGATTGCGGGGCCCGGTGGTGCTGCAACCAAGGTCGCCACAAGGAGAGAAGGAATCATAACCTAAGAATTGAACGCTTTTCAAGCGCCGTTGGTTCTACTTGACCACGCCTTCGCTAAACCAAAGCCCCAATTCACGGGCCGCCGATTCTTCACCATCCGAACTGTGGGTAAGGTTGTCATCAATGGTCAGCGCCAAGTCACCGCGAACCGTCCCTGGGGTTGCTTCAATTGGGTTGGTCGCACCCATCATTGTGCGAATGGCTTTGATTGCATTCGGACCGCTGACGGCCATCGCAACTATGGGGCCACTGGTAAGATAGTCACACACATCCTTGAAGAAGGGGCGCTCTCGGTGCTCGGCATAGTGGGTCTCAACCGTTTCCCGGGGGGCATTGATCAGCTTCATCCCGCTGATGGTGAGGCCCCGAGCCTCCACGCGTCGAGTCACTTCTCCAATGAGGCCACGGCTCACTCCGCCGGGCTTAATTAGGACTAATGTAGTTTCATTCACGAGCGAGGAGGATACCTTTTCGAAACCCATGGCCTATCTCACAGCCAATGCTTGCTCGCAGGTGCGGCCAGGATAGACAGCCAATGCGCGAGCCAAGAGTTCTAGGGCAGTCGCCAACTCTTCGCATCGGTAAACATAGGCAATTCTCACCTCATCCTTACCGAGTCCGTCAGTTTCATAAAAGCCCGTGCCCGGGGCCAACATCAACGTTTTTCCGTCGTGGCTAAACTCCTCAAGTAGCCACTTGCAGAACCTATCGCAATCATCAATGGGCAACCTGACCATGGCATAAAAAGCACCATCTACTTCCGGCACAACAACACCATTCAGCCCTCTAAGGGTTGAGACCAGCAGGTCGCGACGCTTCATGTACTCGTCCTTCATCCCGTCAAAGTAGGAGCGAGGTGTTGAACGCAGGGCAGCCTCAACGCCGACCTGCTCAATTGCGGGCGGCGAGAGCCGGGCTTGGGCAAACTTGATCGCCGACCCGTAAACTTCTGGATTGCGGCAAATGAAGAACCCGACACGGGCTCCGCACAAACTAAATTTCTTGCTTACGGAATCTATCGCCACCACATGGCGATCCAATCCGGGCAGATTCAAGACGGACGGGACAGGTTGCCCGGTGTAGTTGAATTCGTGATAAACCTCGTCGGCGAAGATGAAGAGGTCGTGTTTGATCGCAAGGTCCCGTAGCCCATCCAGTTGAGCTTGCCCATAAACGGTACCGGTGGGGTTGTTAGGGTTGCAAATAAGGATTGCTTTCGTCCTGGACGTAATTTGCCGGGCAAACTCATCGGCTGACGGCAGAGCGTAATTGTCCTCAATTCTCGTCGTGATCGGAACGACTTTGACCCCCGCAATGGCGGCAAAGCCAATGTAGTTGGCATACATTGGCTCAGGAATAATGATCTCATCGCCTTCATTCAAGCAAGCCAACATGGCAAAGATGATCGCCTCGCTTCCTGCCGTCGTTATGAACAGCTGACTCAGCTCAACGTTGATGCCCTTGGCGCGATAATGCTGGACAGCAGCTTCTCTCAAGCTTTGATTTCCAGCGGAGTTCGTGTAGGCGACGATCGGGTCATTGATACCCTTGATCGCTTGCCAGAACTCCACCGGCGCCTCAACATCGGGTTGTCCAATGTTGAGGTGGTAGACGGTCAATCCCCTTGCCTTGGCGGCATCCGCAAATGGCGCAAGCTTGCGAATCGGGGACTCTGGAGTAGCCACGGCGCGACTTGAAATCTCAGGCATAGGAATGATGAACAGTATATCTAAGGATCAACTGTCAACTGAATTGGGCCCCGAATCGGCGCACCTAGAGGTCTTTGTCAACCCTCAAGCTCAGAAACTTCAACCACAGCCCTAAAGATGCTCGTAGAACTACCAATAAACCAAAGAGGAGATGACGGAGCTACCGAAAATCATCGGAGGCCTAATGGCAATTGCCGCCCTGTCGGCAAGCCTATTCAATGGCGTGGATCCGGTTCAATGCCTGATCCGCGGAGTCATCGCATGGTTCGCAGGACTAACTGCGGGTTCCATGTGGAACCTCTTCTTCAGTAGACCCAATCCGGTGCGCCTAAGAGTTCTTACTGAACCAAGCGCTGAACTGGAACCAGGGACCGATGAAGAACCAGAATCCAAGCTCGCTGCGTGATCGTCCAGAATGAGGTTGAGGGGACCAATGCCACTATCCGCCGAACAACTGAAAACCGCTTGGGTTGACTTCAAGGTCTATAAGGACTCACAAGCTCGAGTTGAGCTCATCAATCACTACAGCTACTTGGTCAAGATCACGAGCGGTCGCCTCGTGACCAGTATTCCGGGAGGGATGGATAAAGAGGATCTGATCGGAGCCGGCGTTATCGGGCTGGTAAAGAGCGTGGATCAGTTTGACCCCACGCGAGATGTCAAATTTGAGACTTATGCAATTGCCCTCATAAGAGGCGCAATTCTCGAGATGTTGCGCGACGAGGATTGGGTTCCTCGATCAATTCGAGAAAAGCTCAAGGCCCTAGATCGGGCTCATTTGAAGCTCGAGGGCCAGCTCGGTCGCCCACCAACGGAGCGCGAACTTGCAGAAGATCTCAGCATAAGCGACATGGAAGTGAGTGAACTCATGGTTCGAATGGGCCGAACCAACGTGTACTCGCTGGACGATATTCTTGGCACGGGCAATGGCGACGGAGACGACAGTGTCCACTTCGTTGAAATGATTGTTGACGAGAACGCAAGTACGAGTGGAGAGGTTGAAGGGCGAGAGATTCGCCGAATCCTTGCGCTTGGAATTGACCGACTGCCGGAACGAGAGCGTATGGTCGTGGCTTTATACTACTTTGAGGGCCTGACTTTCAAAGAAATCGGGAAGTTGCTGGCGGTCAGTGAGTCACGAGTTTATCAATTGCATACCCAGGCGATGGGGAGACTCCGGATCTTCATGCAGGATCAGTCCTCCGTCAACGTGGCCTGAGCGGGTACAAATACGAGTATTGGCACTTTCGGCATGAATGTTGCGTTCATATTCGTGCCCGTCGCATTAACAAGGACTATGAAAAATTTCGCCCTCTTTAGTTTGGCCCTCGTCACTTCGTTGGCCGTAACTGGTTGCAATAAGCCAGCCGAAAGTGTCGCCGTCGTGAATGGGGAGGCCATCACTATGGATGACTTCATCCAACATTTGAAAGTCAAGCCGACCGTGCTTGTGGTGGACAACAATGGCAATGTAGGACCCGCCAATGTTGCGGAGACCTTATCTTTCCAAGCGATGCAGGATCTGATCAACCAGAGGATCATTCTCCAGCTTGCGAAAGACATGAAGGTTGAACCCACGCCAAAGGAAATTGAGGATGAAGTTACCTATCGAAAGAAGCGGAATCCAGACTACATCACTAGCCTTCTTGAAAAGGGATTGACCCTTGCCGCGATCAAGGACAGCCTCAAGGTTGATCTTTCCCGCGAGAACTTGCTGACCCACTCGATAACGGTCACCGACCAGGAAGTTGACAAGTGGATCAAGGAGCATCCTGAGGCTTTCATTCAGCCCGCACTCGTAGACTCCCTCTGGATTTTCGTCAAGGACGAGCGCGGCAAGCGAGACGTTGAACGAGCCCTTCAGGCTGGCGGTAGTTTTGAAACCATCGCCTCTCGGTACAGTGAAGCTCCTCGGGCTAAAGAGATGGGTGGTAAGTTCCCGCAGAACAACCCCGATATGGTGCCCGCCAAGGAGATCCAGGACATTTTGAAGACGGTCCCCGCAGGCAAGGAAAGCGGCTGGGTTCAGCTATCAGATGGGTGGGCGAAATTCTTCATTCAAACCCGCACTCCCGCAAAGAAGATGGAAATCAAGGACACCGATCGCATCTTCATCAAGCGCCGAATGCGGGCAGAAAAGGGTGCGGTCGCCAGCGACCTCGAGAAGCGATTGCGAGACAAATTGCAAAATGCCAAGATCACGGTTTCGATGCGCGAGCTGAAGAAGCCCTGGGATGCAGCTGTGGAAGCCCTCAAGGCACAGACCGAAGAGCAGAGCCGCGTGAAGTCACCGACTGATGAGTCTTCGTCGCCCGACCAAGGGACTACCGCCCCGACAGGAAATCGCTAACCCGGTCGCACTCATCAATCGAGAACTCGCCCGTGTCAATGAACTTCTGTAGATCCTGACGCAGGTTACCGAACTTACCCGACTCCCACGTCCCTAAAATGCCGCCAAGCTGATCAAGCTTGATCAGCGAAATGCGGACGGAGTCGGGTTCATTGGTCTCAAAAAGAGCTAAGTAACGCTCCAAGAGATCACTATTTGAGGTGAAAACACCAACGAGATTACGGTCGTTGTTGCGTGTCTCTTCAACGACCCAGTAGATTCTTCGAAACTGCATTGTTCCGGCGGTATTGTAGCCCGTTTTGAGAAGCGCTTATGCGGTCCAAACAAAGGGGTCAGCGTCCGTCAAGACGCGTGCGTTAGCGATTGCTTCTAATAGGTATTCCGGGAGCGTGAAGCAGGCGTGATGAAACCGTGGCGTGTAGTAGCGGTTCTTCACGCCACGAGCCTCGAAGCGGGAAGCGATCGCAGTCTCGGTCAAGTCCATCGGATCAAGCGACTTGCTGGCTAGCACGAAGGCCCAAGGCTGGAAGAAAGTGTTCACCATGCCGTAATAGCCGGCCACATGAGGAAACACTTCTCGCAGTGTTTTCACACAGCAAGCAAAGCACTCTGGGTAGTTCTCACTAGCAGACCCTGCCTGCAGGGCAAGGATGCCATCTTCGCTTAAAGCATCAGCGCAGATCTGGAAATACTCCTTAGTGAACAACATCTGACCAGGCCCCTCTTCGTGCGGATTGGGCAGATCACTTAGAATCACATCCCAAGCTTGGCCCTTCTCAGCTTGTAGCCATGCGCGTGCGTCGGTGTGAAGAAGAGTGGTCCGAGGGTCCTCAAAGGCGCCTTGATGCCATTCTTTCATGTGGACTTTCACCATGTCAACGAGCTCTTGGTCAATGTCCACCATAGTGGCCTGGGTCACGGTATTGTGCTTTAACGCCTCCCGTAGCGTTGCCCCCTCGCCACCTCCGCAAACAACGACACGCTTAGGGTGCGGGTGCAAGGTCATCGCGGGCTGGCTCATGCACTCGTGAAAGATGTACTCGTCAAGCAGGCTCGTCTGGATGTTGTAATCCAAGAATAGGCTTTTGCCAAACCGGGGCACTTCGCAGATTTGATAGGTCTGGTACTTTGTTCTGCCCTCCAGTAGCATCTTACTGACGCGAAACTGCCAAAGGGCAGCATCTGTGTGCGTCTCAGTTATGAACATCCCGGTTGCGTCGCTTGACATTGTTGCTCCGGGGGACGATTATGGCACCTTGAGGACTCTCGTCACGCACGGGCGGCGAGACGACTTTGCAAAAGCGCTAAAGTATCGTATAATGATGTAGCTTTGGCGACATTTGGCTAAGGCGATTCTTGTGAGGAGTTGGACCCTACCGGTTTTTAGCTGGATATTGCAATCAATTCGGCCCCGATTTCGGGGCCATTTTTGTGAGTAACCTAGGCTATGGGCTACTTTGTGGACCCCGACATTGCAAAGGCAAGCACGTTGCCCGGCGCTTACTACTCCGACCAAGATGCCTACCGCAAGGGCAAAGAGGCTTATTTCGCGGCAAGCTGGCAGTTCATTGGCCACGAAGATTTGGTGAAGGTTGCCGGCCAGGTAGCCCCTATAGACCTCCTGCCTGGCCTACTTGATGAACCCATTTTGCTGACGCGAGATACGCAGGATCAAGTTCACTGTCTTAGCAATGTCTGCACCCATCGGGGCATGAAGCTTTGCGAGGGTGCATCCAATGAGAGGTTCCTTCGGTGCCGGTATCACGGGCGGAGGTTTGGACTGGACGGCGCCTTTCAGCACATGCCTGAGTTTGAAGGGGTTGAGGACTTCCCGAGTGAAGCCGATAGTCTCTCACGAGTGCCTTTCGCCCAATGGGGGCCCTTTCTCTTTGCCTCCGCCGCGCCAAGGGTCCCGTTTGAGCAGGTCTTCGCACCGATCACGGAGCGGCTTTGTTGGCTCCCGTTAGACGAGTTCATTGCCGACCCGGTAAATTCTCGCGACTATATGGTGAGGTGCCACTGGGCTCTCTATGTAGATAATTACCTAGAGGGTTTCCATATCCCTTTTATCCATTCCGGACTGAATGAGGTGATTGACTACGAGACCTACCGAACAGAGACCTTCGATTGGGGCAACCTTCAGCTCGCAGAGGCGAAGGGAGGCGAGGGAGCGTTTAATCTCCCAGTCTGTTCGCCCGACCATGGGCTCCAGATTTCGGCTTACTATTATTGGGTCTTTCCAAATCTCATGCTGAACTTCTATCCTTGGGGCCTTTCCGTAAATGTCGTACGGCCGCTCGGTCCCGCTCTGACGAAGGTGTCATTTATCAGGTTTGTGTGGGATGCAAGCAAGATTGCCCAGGGCGCGGGTGCCGAATTGGACCGGGTGGAGCGAGAGGACGAACAGGTCGTTGAACTGGTTCAACGAGGTATTCACTCACGGTTCTATAGTCGTGGGCGGTTCTCACCCTTACGCGAGCAGGGGACGCACCAATTTCATCGGATGTTGGCCGAGCTGCTAGGCTAGAACGAGGGGCTGAGGTATAATTATGCCTTCGCGCAGGGTGGTCCTTCGGGGCAGACTCGAGCCCGACTGCGAGAACATGGCCCTGGATTCGCGGGGTCGAACCACCAACGAAGGAATCTTATGGCAAAACGTATTGCATCTATCGTCAAGTTGAACATCGCCGCAGGGAAAGGCACCCCTGCACCACCGGTTGGACCTGCTCTTGGACAAGCCGGCATCAACATGATGGAGTTCTTGAAGAAGTTCAACGAAATGACCACTCCGCAGATGGGCTACACGCTCCCGGTCGAGATCACGGTTTTTGAAGACAAATCCTACTCATTCGTTGTCAAGCAACCCCTCTCCAGCGACCTCATTAAGCGGGAGTTGGGCATCCAGAAGGGTGGAAGCCACCAGCTAAAGGACAAGGTTGCCACGATCACTCAGGCCCAACTCGAAGCCGTTGCGGCGAAGAAGATGGCCGACCTGAACACAACGGACATCAAGGCCGCTGCCAAGATCATTGCCGGCACTGCCCGCAATATGGGCATTACGGTCGTAGACTAACCGACCGATAATTAGCCCTAGGACACCAGAACGAAGCTGTTCTTGGGGCGTCCGATATGTGGACTAGATTGTGAAGAAGTTATTGTTACTTGGTGCGCTTGTCCTGATGGGAGGGATAGCACTCGCTTCCGACCCAGAAAAGGAAAGCCACGGCCCTTCTCAAGCCGCCGCCGACGCCTTGCGCGAAGCGGCCGGTACGGATGTGGCATTTCTGGCCGCCGCAATGGTAAAGCCCCTGCCGTCGGTGAGCGATTTATCAACCTTGCTGGTCTATCCGACAGACACCCTTTCCGTCGTTAAGTTGTCGGGCACGCAGTTACGCCAAGCACTCGAACGTTCCGTTTCTTTGGCCCCACTTCCGAGTAGCGCTTTCTTGCAAATCTCAGGCCTTGAAGTGACTTACTCTAAATCAGCTCCCGCCGACCGGCGCATTACCGATGTCTCCGTCGGAACAGGCAAGTTGGAAAATGGTAAGAGCTACACAGTTGCCATGCCTACGACTCTGGCTCGAGGCGGGCTGGGTTACTTCAAAGTCTGGAACAAGGATGCGATCGTGAAGACGCTAGACGGCACTCTGGAGAGCTTCCTCAAGGGGAAACCGGGGCGGAACCTTGGTGATCGCTGGATTACCGTCAACTAGAGCCGGGTAATAGCGTATAACAAGGCATGATCACGCCATACGACTGGCAGGAAGGCATGGGCCATCGAGCCGAGTATGTTGAATCCCGCCTGAAGGCTGGTACCCCTGTCCTTGTCATCAGTATTGAGGCTGGCATTCTGGCCTTCACTGTGCGCCGCCATGCGCATAAGATCTATGAGATTTATGACCGCCTGCTTCTCGGCGCCATTGGACAGCAGAGTGATGTGGAGCAGATTCGGGTTTCCGCCATTGATTTCTCCCACCAGGAAGGTTTTCAGCGCAGCGAAGATGATGTGACGATACAACGCGTTGTCAATGCGCTCAGCCAGCCCCTCAAGCGAGCCTTTGCAGACTTTAATACGTCACCGTTTGTCTTTCGCGGACTCTTCGCAGAAGTCGGAGATACCCCGAAAGATGACTCCATTTTCCTACTCGACTATGATGGGGATTTCAGCATGCTTAGTCGGCGAGGCTATTTGGCTGGGGATCAGGACACCTCCGATCGGCTAAAGGCGTCCCTGGGAGAACTGGAGCTAGAGAAGTTGGACCCTGACACGGCGATCAAGGACTTAAAGAAGATTTGGTCGGAGGCGGTAAGCCCTGATGATAAGCGGAACTTTGATGCGCTCACCGAAAATCTCTGCCCTGAAATTGCCCTCCTTGCTCGACAGCCTAATGGCGAAGAGCGCTTCCTGCTGCTTGAACCCCGTTAATTACTAGGGAACAAGTCCTCCCAAACCCGGTACGAACACCTAGGGCCAATGATTCGCAACACCGCATGGGGGATGCTGTTGCTGGTCGCGCTGTGCGCGACCGGATGTGCGCCTACGCCGGCCCAGCGTAACTCCAAGCGAATTTGGGATCTGAACTTCATGACCAAGGCCGACGATGTCGTAGCACCGACACCCGTTAAGCCAATCCGGGTGACCGAGACAGTCGCCCACATTCCCGGCACCGTTGCGATCTGGACCCATCCCACGGATGCCAGTCGTAGCCTCATTATCGCCACGGATGTCTCGCGCGGAGGAGGCCTCGTCGTGTTTGGTTTGGACGGAAAGCCAGTCCAGCAGATCGCTGTACCTTTGCCTTACGGTGTCCAGGTTCAGGCCGCCTTCGATTTCGGTCGCCGACGCATTGATATTGCCGCCGTTATTGAGCGCGAGTCAAACCGGCTACGTATTTTTGGCATCAATACCCGCAAGGGTCTGCTGTGGGAGATCACGGGGAGCACCGCGCTGTCGGATGGCGGTGATGGAAATGGGGCTATGGCCCTCAGCCTCATGATGCGTGATCGAAAGACTTACGCCATCATCAGCCGCAAATCGAACTTTGACGGTGCCGGTATTCTGTCGGTCTTCTCACTTACGGCCAAGGAGGGCAGGGTGAATGCGCGCAAAGTGAACCAGATGGGGGAATTTGGGCGACGCGGCATTGTTGAAGCCATAACCACCGACGAATCTCAGGGCACTGTCATGTACTGCGACCCGAGTTTGGGAATCCGAAAATATCCAGTGCTCGCTGAACATCCTAAGGAACTGGGGCGCTTTGCCGAGTCTGGGTGGGCCATGCGTTGCGCCGCCCTTGGGATATTCCCGGGCCGAAAGCCCGGCTCTGGCTATGTTGTTGCCGCGGACTATGAGGATGACCTTACGTCCCTTCGACTCTTTAAACGACGTGGAGAAATAGATAGCCCGTTCGCCAATCGGGAGCTCCCCACGCGTCCAACCTTAGCCGGTCAACGAGCATCGGGAATGGCGATGACTCCTCAAGCCCTCCCGGGGTACCCGGAAGGAATGATTGTCATTGGGGACGAGGTCGCGAAGACTTATGGCTTCTACTCTTGGCGAGACATACGAACGCAGCGGGGTGGGGCATCACGCCTTGCGTTGCAGTAGGGCCCTGCTCTGGTGTTGATCCAACCCTTGAATGGCTTTCCCGACCAACACGAAGGCAATCGTGATGTCATCGATCCATCCTAAGATGATAATGGGGTCGGGTAGGAAGTCCAACGGCGACAGAACGTAAATAAGCGTCAGGAAGGGGAGTATTTTGATCCAGACGGGAACTCTTGGATCACCGAGTGCTCGGATGAGCCGAGTGAGGTTTGGCAAAACGCGCACAGTACATGAGACTACGGTGCGCGTTTTGGGTTCTGGGACTAGGTCCCTATGCTAACGTTGCGACTTCGGTCGCCAAGTACGCTGAAAGTTGGTCTAAGTGCTCAATGTCGTGCGCCAAGATGGACGTCAAGATGTCCTTAGCCGTTACCTCTTTGCCCTCTTGGGTTAAAACTGTCTTACTCCAATCTTCCGACGTAAATGTTCGGAGTAGGTCCGCCGTCATCAGGCGACGCGACTCAAAGACCTCACCCTCACGAAAGACATCCTTTTCACCAAAGCTGTGAGTTTCGCATTGCTTATCGGGGCAATACTCGTCAATCTTGCTCCCAGGCTTAAGCTTGACGGTCCGAAAAGCCTCTAAATTGTGCTGCTCGTAATCAGCAAGGTGAGCGATCACCTCACGGGCCGTAAAGCGATCCCTTTCAATACGATCATCAAGGCGGTCGTGGGGAAAGACTCGGAGAATGCGCTCAACCACCTTCGGGGCGGCGCAGAATGCTTGCAACAACCATTCTTGCATACCATACTATATGCCACTTTGGACCCCTTTGT
>JADZDX010000107.1 GCA_020850835.1 Fimbriimonadaceae bacterium | reverse complement strand
TGCGCCAAAAGGCTGTAACCGTTGCGGGTCCTTCTTCCGTCATACTGGATGAGATGTTTCGATTTCGAACCTTGGTGGTCAGCGCGCTCGTTGTGAGCGGAGTATTCATCAACGCACAAAGTTCCCGGCCCAGCGCTCGGTCAACCTCGGCCGAGACCGGATTGGTCGGCATTAAGCTTTATGACACCGGTACACGAGTAGTCAATGTTTACGGCTCTCCGGACGAGATTTTGGCTCTATCCCTGAATAGCCAAGGCGGCGGTGGTGGCGGCGGAGCCAATGGCGGTGGTGGCGGCGGTGGCTCATCAACGGGCGCTCAAGCTCAGCAAACGACGTTAGGAACGACGGACACTCCCGGTAAAGCTCCAACGATGATCGGTGACCCATTTGGTACCGGCGATACTCAATTCCGCCAACTTCGCCAAGGCGCCGATGGCACGGAAGGCGAGGGGGCTCCTGCTCGTCGAGGAACGGACGCTGGCGGCGGCGGTGGTGAGACTAGCGGCGGCGGTGGTGGTGGCAGCTCTGACCGAGTTGTTTACACGCGCTGGGTCTACAAGCGAGCTAATGCTCACTACGGTTTTGTGTTCGATAAGTTCAATCGCGTCGTTCAGATTGAAGCGCTTGGACTGAAGGACAGTAAGGTGAGAACTCGAAAGGGCATCACCTTTGACATGCACTTCAACGACCTGATCAAGAGGTATGGCGCACCGGATGCCTACGAAATCAACGGCGATAACATTGTTGTTCGCTACCTAGTGAAAGATCGTGTTGCATTCCGACTGTCGCGAACTCGACCTAACACCCCGCACCATGTTACGGGCGTCGTTGTTGCCGCCGGAAAGGCGTAAAGTCAAGTGTCCGACGACGTTGATAAAGTCCGGTCACGGATTAATATCGTCAACGTCGTTGAAAGACGCGTCAATCTGAAAAAATCGGGCAGAGGCTATACCGGTCTCTGCCCCTTTCATGACGACAAGAACCCATCCTTCAGTGTCAATCCGTCCACTGGCACCTATCGCTGTTGGTCATGCGGTGCCCGCGGGGATGTGTTCAACTTCGTCATGGAGATGGACCGGCTCACCTTTCGGGAAGCCCTTGAGGCTCTGGCCGCTGAAGCAGGCGTTGAACTGAGTCGCCGTCCATCCGATCCAGAAATTGCCCTAAAGCAGCGCCAGCAGGCAGCCATGAATATGGCCCAAGACTTCTTCGTCGCTCAGTTTGCCGATTCAAAGGAAGCGAAGGCAGTCTGCCGTGAACGCGGGTTAGATGAGACAACGCTGAAGGAATGGGGCATCGGCTTTGGCCCTCCGAGCGGGGATCTCCTAGCCAATCACCTAAAGAAGGCTGGATACACCTTGCAGGAGTGCCAAGAACTTTTCTTGGTGGAGCGCGATGCCAGCGGTGGTTACTTTGATCGGTTCCGAAGCCGCCTCACTTTTCCCATTCACGATGAGCGCGGGAAGCTTGTCGCCTTCGGTGGGAGGATTATTGGTGATGGCATCCCCAAGTACATAAACAGTAGCGATACGCCGCTCTTCTCCAAGCGGCGGACCCTCTATGGCATGCATCTCGCGCGCACAGTGATGGCGGATTCGGGCCGGGCCGTACTTGTCGAAGGATACGTGGATGTCATTGCGTGTCATCGTGCCGGGATCCGCGAGGCAGTCGCTTCATTGGGAACTAGCCTCAGTGAGGAACATGCCGCCCTGATCAAGCGTTGGGCCAACGAGGTCGTGATCCTTTACGACGCGGACAAGGCGGGCCAGACCGCCGCCGATCGCGCCGAGCAGGTGTTGGCCTCTCAAGGCATCAAGGTAAGGATTGCTCTTATGCCGGAGGGCGAAGACCCCGATACCCTTTTGAGAGTTGGGGGAGCGGATGCGGTAGTTGCTGCCGTCAAAGGGGGGCTGGCTCCAACGGAGTTTCGGATGGAACAGTTGCGGTCTCGTTCGGATCCCAGCAAGGATGACTTTTGGGAAGAGGCGTTCGCAATCCTTGCCTCGTCGACGAAATTGCTTGAGATCGAACGTTACACTACCGAACTTGCTGGCCTCTATCCCGGTATTCGCGATCGGGTTGCGGCTGAGAAGTTAATCAAGCGGGAGGTAATGCGCCGGCGAAAAGGGACAACGAAAGCGACCCCCCAAGGTGCCGCCAAGGTTCCGAAGGCCCCGGTCAACGCCAGCGAGGCTCAAGTCCTGCAAGCCCTACTCGTACCTGAACTTAGGGAACTTGCTTACCAATGCCTAGCGCGGGAGTTGTTTTTCACTGGCGAGGGGCAATCGGTCGCCGCTGCGCTCGTTGCGAAATGGGGGCTCAAACCTCCCAGTGGACCGGCCGATCAATGGGTACCAGTTTTGGAGCCATCCGTTCAGGACCTGTTTGTTTCGCTGGAGACAAAGGCGATCGTCCCAATCGGCCGTGATGCACTAGAAGGTGCAATCAGATGGCTGGAAGGGAAGAAAGCCGAGCGAGACTTACACCTTATTGGGAGCGGTTCTGATCATGATGACTCCAAGCTCCAGCTCATACAAAAGGGTCTCGAGGCGCTAAAAAACAAGAAATCTTAACAATTCTCCTAGCACCCTACGCAAATTGCTTGTATAGTAATGACTCACAGTGCTTTTCCGAGTGGGGGAAGTCTGCGATGAGTGTGGCAATGATATCGGCTTCGGTAAAGCGGGCACAAGGTTTTCAAGGATCGCGGGGCGATCTGGAAGATGACATCGGCATTTGGCTCCGCCGGATTGGTCGGACCCCGCTACTCACCAAGGAACAAGAATGCGATTTGGCTCGCCGAGCATCCAGTGGATGTCAGAGCGCACGTGACGCATTAGTTGAAGCAAACCTCCGCCTCGTGGTCAGCATTGCCAAGAGATTCACGGGAAGGGGTCTATCTCTCGGCGACCTGATCCAAGAAGGAAATCTTGGCCTCATCCGAGCGGTTGCGAAGTACGACCCCCAAAAGGGTTTTCGATTCAGCACCTACGCAACGTGGTGGATTCGACAGAGCATTTCGAGATCAATTTTTGACCAGGGACGCACGATTCGCGTCCCTGTTCACCTTTCGGAAGCGATTGCCAAGCTAGCGCGGATCGGCGCTCGCCTTCAGCAAGAATTGGGACGCGAAGCATCCCCCGATGAGCTGGCGAAAGAGATGGATTGTTCAACCTCACGGGTACAGGCCTTGCTACGCATTACAAGCGACCCTGTTTCCTTGGATGTGCCCGCTGGTGAGGGCTTCGATGGGGCGATGTATGAGTTCATCGAAGATCGGGCCGCGTCCGCGGATGCCGAGGGAGCTGTCCGGGGCCTCATCCGCAAACGCATCGAGGAGGGCCTATCATCGCTGCATCCACGGGAACGGGAAGTAATCTTGATGCGGTACGGTCTCACGGATGGTCTTCCTCGTCGCCTGGAAGAGGTCGCCACCCACTTTGGCCTCACTCGGGAGCGCATACGTCAGATTGAACAAAAGGGCCTGCGCAAGCTAAAGTCTCCGTTGATGATCCAAGAGTTCCGGCAGATATTGCTTGACTTGCCAGGATGAAGCGGTAGAGGTACCATCTGATTCTACATGCGTCTTGCCCAGTGGGTCGCGCAACTCGATCAAATTGAATCCCTCGCGGGAGCCCTGACCCCTCCGTTGTCGCCAACGGGGTGGTACTCCGTTGCGCCAGACGCTCGACCCGCTCTCGTTGCGGCCCAGTATCTTAGGGCCCCTAGAAAAGTCTTACTCCTTTGCTCCAACTACGAAAGGGCCCTTGCCTGGCAAGCCAAGCTCATTCTCTGCGGGGTGCCGGAGGGCGCGATTCGCCAACTTCCCAGTGCGCTGGGCGCCCTTTTCGAAGACGCTACGCCCGAATCGGTTGCCCTGAGCGACCGGATTGGCGCCCTGCGGTTCTTGATTGACGATTCGCCCGGGTTTGTGGTCACGACGCCACAAGCTGCTCTGGAGCGCACCCTGCCGCGCGAGTTCTTGCAAAGCGCATTTCGCACCATCACGGTGGGGGATACGGTTGATCCAGAAGACCTACGGGAGTTGTTAGTTAGGTTGGGCTATGAACCGGCGGATCCCGTGCGCGTACCCGGTCAATTCAGCCAGCGAGGAGGAATTCTCGATATCTACGCAATGGGTATTGAGCAGCCTGCTCGGCTAGAGTTTTTCGATGATAAGGTCGAAAGTCTTCGCCTATTTGACCCAAATTCGCAGCGATCAGTCGGGAAGATCGACAACCTCGAACTTGCTCCAAGCCGCGAGGTGCTATATCCTGCGGAAGCGGATATCCACGCCTTCATCGGGATCATTGAGGCAACTTTGGAGGCGGAAGCTAGCCAACTGGTCGAAACCGCTTCCGAGAGGCTCCGGACCCTAGTCGCGGATGACATTCGACTGCTCCGTATGCGGTCTTATTTTGATCGGTTGGAGTTGTATCGCCCCCTCTTGCACCCAGACAGTGAATGCGCCATTGATTTAGTGGGCAAGGATGGACTCGTCATCATCGACGATCCGTTTGAACTCGAACCCATTGCCGCCCGGGCTGAAGATGACCTCCGCCAAGCCCTCGAAGCCCGGCGGGATCGAGGCGAAACTCTCAAGTCAACGGCAAATGACTTCATGTTGCCGCCGGAGCGGATGGCCGCCCACGAGCCTTGGCTCGCCATGACGAATTTTGCGGCTCTGCCAGACTGGCTCAAGCCCAAGGAAGCCTTCGACATGGAGGTACTTTCCACGGAGCCGTACCGTGGACACGCGGCTCAGTTGGTCCAAGGGCTGAAGGGCTGGCAGGATCAAGGTTTTCGAGTTATCGTGGCGACGGATCAGCCAACTCGTGCCAAAGCGATGCTGGAACAAGTCGAATTATTCTCGTCGGATGCGGACGAGACGACGATCCGTGAGCCCGGCCTTCATATTATCGCGGGGAACTTGGCCGGAGGCTTTATCCACCCTTCAAGTAAGCAAGTCCTCCTCACCGACCAGGAATTGTTTGGCGTAGGGCGGCTCAAGTTGCCTCAGCGCAAATTTAATGAAGGTCTCCCGATCACCACAGTTCTCGATCTCAAGGAAGGGGATTATGTCGTCCATATCAATTTTGGAATCGGGGTCTTCCAAGGCTTGACCAAGCGCACCGTGGCCGGCATTGAGAAGGAGTACCTCTATATTCAGTACGCCGCCCCCGACAAACTCTTTGTCCCTGCCGACCAACTTGATCGCATCCAGAAGTACCTAAATCCTGGAGAAGCAATGCCCAAGCTCAACCGGCTGACAGGCGGCGAGTGGCAACGCACGGTCAAGAAAGCTCGCGAGGAGGCGCGGGAATTCGCACGGGATCTTACCAAGCTTTACGCCGAGCGGAAAACTGTCGAGCGCCCCCCTTTCGGCCCGGACTCCCCTTGGCAGGGGGAGATGGAGGCGACATTCCCCTACATGGAGACAGCCAGTCAGATGACGGCGATTCAGGAAGTCAAACGGGATCTGAACAATGACTATCCGATGGATCGCTTGGTATGCGGCGATGTCGGCTTTGGCAAGACCGAAGTGGCCATCCGAGCCGCCTTCAAGGTCGCGCAAGCAGGTAAGCAAGTCGCCGTTCTTTGCCCCACAACGATTCTGAGCGAGCAACACTTCAGAAACTTCCAAGAACGTTTAGCCCCCTTCCCGCTTCGGATGGATCTTTTGAATCGCTTTCGCACGAGCGCCGAGCGTAAAGACACTTTGCGAGCGATTGAATGCGGTGAGAGCCAACTGGTCATCGGCACGCATGCTCTCTTGAGCCAAGAGATCACGTTCAAAGACTTGGGTTTGGTCATCATCGACGAGGAGCAAAAGTTTGGTGTCAAGCAGAAGGAAATGCTGAAGAAGCTCCGGGTCAGTGTGGATGTCCTCGTTCTATCGGCAACCCCGATTCCCCGAACTCTTAGCATGGCCCTTATGGACTTGCGCCAAATGTCCCTGATTACGGATCCCCCACCTGGGCGACTTCCGATTCGAACCTTTGTGCGCCCTTACAGCCGCGAGGTCGTCAAGGAAGCGATCCTGCGCGAAATGGCCCGTGGTGGTCAGGTCTATTATGTTTTCAACCGGGTGCAGGGTATCCATCACGTTCACGAGCAACTCAAGAAGCTTGCCCCAAACGCGAGGATCGTGGTGGGACACGGGCAGATGAGCGAGAGTGAAATTGAGCCCGTGATGGTTGGCTTCATCAAGGGCGAAGCGGATGTGCTGTTGTCCACCACGATTGTGGAAAGCGGGCTCGACATCCCGAACGCGAACACGCTCATTGTTGAGAATGCGGACAAGATGGGGTTAGCTCAACTCTATCAACTGAGAGGGCGAGTCGGACGCTCGGACCGACAAGCCTATTCCTATCTCCTTCACTCGGGTGGCAAGGAGCTCACCGAGGGCGCGTTGAGCCGGTTGCAGGCCCTACAAGAGTTCAGTAGTTTAGGTAGCGGTTACAACCTGGCGTTCCGTGACCTGCAGATTCGGGGTGCCGGCGACCTCCTTGGCGCGAAGCAACACGGCACGATGGCGGCGGTTGGCTATGATCTCTTCACTCAACTGATTGGCGAGGAGATTAGCTTCCTCAAAGCCCATGCTGACGGAGCCGGGGCTAAGGCTTCGTACCGCGACCCCCTTGAAGGCATTGAGCCGCTACCGTCGCTCGATTTGCCAACCAAAGCACTCATCCCGGAATCTTATATAGAAGATCAAGGCCAAAGATTGTACTTTTATAAGGTTATGATGAGTAGTCGTTCGAAAGAAGAACTCGCCAAGATCGAAGCCGAGATCCAAGACCGATATGGCCGGGCCCCGGACGAGGTGAAAAGGGCGCTTTGGATCATGCGGCTAAGGCTCCGGGCACTTGAGCTCAAAATTGAAAAGGCGGATGGGAATGGAGGGCGGATTGCCGTCACGTTCAAGCAGAGCGCGGACATTAACCCGCGAGTGTGGAACTTGATGAGCCGCCAACATCGAGACTGCTATTTCACACGTGGTCAGCTGATCTGGCCCTTCTCTGGTGGGCCAGTGGCCGCCTGTGAAGCCATGCTAACCATGCTCGAAACGACCATCTCTGAAGTGGACCGCGAGGTTGCGTCCATTGATGCCCGGTAATTCTGCCAGAAATTAGGTGCCTCAAAATCAAGGTGAAAAAAGTTGTGGATACGTATTCACACTTGCAGTATCATATTGATGGACTCTTCTTGTGTCGTCCTTGCCAATGGAATTGGGGGCATGGCATGATGCTTGATCAGTTCATAGACGAAGTTTGAGGCAACAAATACAATGAAGCAACTCTTAGCAATGGCGCTTGTATGTGCCGTCGCCCCGGCGATGGCCGTAAAGTTTAACGATGTCAGTGGTGATGTCAATGCTCCGATGACGACCTATGGCAACCCGAATGTGGATATTCTCGGCCTAGAGATCGTGACTGATCTGGACACCAACAATAACAACGAGCCGAGGGTCACCTTTACGTTCACGACTGTCGGCCCTGACATGCAGAATCCAAACTGGATCAAGCTCGTCATGGCAATCCATGGCCCTGATACGGGGTCGGGATACAACACTGGACTCTCGACCGGCTGGCCTCGGTTATTCAACATTGCTGGCGGTTCAAACCGTTGGATTGGTGGTTGGGTTGATGGGGCCTTTGGTGGCTTCGAAGCCCGAATCTGGAATGGGACCGACTTTGGCGGTGGTACACCTGCCGGAGCGACTTGGCTTGGCACGCCTGGCATGATTTCAATGATCAGTGGAAACACCGCCACCTATCAGGTCTACCTTTCGACCCTTGGGCTCCAACTCGGTGACACGATTCACTTCGAAGCAACGACAACAGGCGGCGACGATGATGATGGTGCTTGGGATCCGATCTCCATGTACCAGAACCAAATCACGGCTCCGGATCAACAGATCACGACGGCTGGCGATTTGATGTACACGTTCTCAACCAATACATCGTCCCAGACTATCACCGGAAATCTGCAATTGAATGATGTCGTAATGACCAATTCGCGGCAGATCCACTACGCCGTTATGGTGGGTACTTCTGCGATCACGACCGGCTCCGTACTGGCTACGACGGCATCCGCTGGCTTCAGTATTGATGTACCGTCAACGGCAAGTGGTGCAGCTACCATCGTCTTCGATGGCTCATCGTTCTTGAAGAATAGCGTTCCAGTTACATTGACCGGCGCTAATCAGGCCATCACCGGTAATGTCGTGATGGTTAATGGCGATGTAGACACCTCTGGGGAAGTAGACGCCGCCGACATTGACCAAACGATTGCCGACTTTGGCCAGATGTGGCCTGGCGGGACCGGTAACCCCAACAGCGACGTAGACGCATCGGGTGAAGTAGATGCGGCTGACATTGACGTAGTCATCGCCAACTTTGGCGCTGGCGACCTCTAAGCAGAACGGTAAACGGAAGAGGGCTCCTTCAGAGGAAGGAGCCCTCTTCATATTCGTCTGGGAGAATGGTGAATCCCGGTATTTTTACTGCGAATACGTATTCACAACTGCTATACAATGAATATGACTGCGGAAGCACGCTGCTACACAAGATAGCTTTCGGGGGGCCCCTAAGGCCCCCAGCAGCTTCAAAGTCAATTGGAGAATTAGATATGAGAACATTGCTTTCTTTGGCCCTATTGGGCACGGTGGCTACTTCCGCATGGGCAGTCGTATTCAACGACGCTCTTGGCGATGTCAACGCCCCGATGACTACGTATGGCAACCCCAATGTGGATCTGGCAAGTGTTGAGATTACGAATACGGCCAGCGACATCACGTTCAAGTTCACAACAAACAGCCCTTCGATCACCTCGCCGGATTGGATCAAGGTGAACGCGATCATCCGAAATATCGGCGATCCTACTACAACTGGCAATCCTTGGGGCCGCCCCTACAGCCTTATTGGTGGTGCATCTGCCTTTGTCGGCGGTTGGGTCGATAGCGGCGGCGGCGGCCAAGGTTGGAACTACGATGGGGTTAATTGGAACAACAATGCGGCGACGAGTCTCACAATTTCTGGCCCCAGCGTTTCATATACTTTCAATCTTTCCGCTCTCGGCTTAGCCGTGGGTGATACATTCTTTTTTGACGCCACGACCACTGGCGGCGGCGGCAATGATAGTGCCTGGGACCCCCTCAGCCAATCCACGGGGCAGATTATTGCACCCGACCAGCCGACCGAGTTGGCTAGCCAGCTAACCTATCATGTCGTGCCTGAGCCGGCTTCAATGGTCGCTCTTGGCCTTGGCGTTGCATCCCTCATTCGCCGACGAAAGAAGGCGTAAGTTTCGGACAAACTAGGAGTCAATGGCGATTTGCCATTGACTCCTTTTCATTGCCACCTACACGGCGGATGCATCGTCTATAAAGTGCCAATGTCAGAAGCCCAGGCCCAAACCCAGCCGATCAACGTTCACACCTACCTTGCGGTAATGCTTGACCAATTGGCATCAATTGCGTGGCAAAAAATGGGCTTGCAAGCGGACCCGATTACCGGGAAAACTGAGGGCGACCTCAAACAGGCCCGAGTCGCAATTGATATCGCTGAATCTATTGCCAAAGTCCTAGAGAGCGAATTGGATGAGGACGATCGTCGCCAGACGCAAAATCTTATCCGTGATCTCAAGGTGAACTACGTAGAGCAAAGTAAATGAACCACGTAAGCCAACATCAAGGTGAGCCCATCCCGGCCCTGGGAACTTGGACATGGTTCCTCTCGATCCCTCGACGTGTCGCCAACATTGCGCTAGACAAAAGGAAGACGGTGACCGATCATCCTGTCCGAATTGGAGAAGTGACCGTGCGCGAACGCCAAGAGCAACTCGCTGAGTTCTACAATAGGTACGAGGACCTCGTGGACCTCCTTTGCGATTCCGCCCAATATGGGCCTAACGCGCACCTAGAAGAGAAGTACCAAGCTATTCGCTCATGGATGCAACGGAACTATGGCTCGCTTAGTCAAGTGGTCATCGCTTATCTCGATATCGAAGTCGCGGACACAAAGATGCCGATGGATCTCTATGGTCGCTCCACTGATGCCTTTGAAGCCTTATACGCCGCCCCAACTTTGCAAGAGCAGTTGCGAAGCGATGATGGCTCCATGATCGGCCGGATCATGCGAACCCGTGAGGCTCTCAATCGTTACGCCGAGCAATTGCGGCGATTGGCGGCCTAGTGCTGGGAAAATGGGAGTACGTTGATTACGACGTGCTGTTTGACCTGCACGAAAGGTCGTCACCGCCCAAATACCGGCTAACGCGGGGATTGCTTACGTCCCACCTAGAGCGATCATCATTCCTAGACCTAGCGTCTTCGCACTGGTTAGTGTTCAATCGGGCCCTGATCGGGGCCTTGGCGATCAAGCGCCCCGCCCCCTTTCAGACCCCATCCCAAGCTCACTTGAGCTTCCTATGCTTTCAGCACTTTGACGCCGTATTCGAGATCATGCCCAATGTCCTTGATGGCTTGAAATCTCAAGGATTCAAAAAGCTAATTTTTGGCCAAGACAGCCGTCATTTCTTCCCTGGTGCGCCCGAGGACTGGACGGAGATCGGCAAGATCCTGCAAGAGTTGGGATTCGAGCCTTTGAATGATCAGGTTGATCTCGAACGAGATCTCGCGTCTTATGAACCGCCCGCTGGCGCACTTGATCCTCTAGGTGAGGAATTCATCGTCAGGCCGTGCGAGCCCGGGGACTTAGCGTCCGTAACCCGCTTCTTCGAGGCGGAGTTCCCCGGTCGCTGGAAGTCGGACACTCTTGAAAAGTGGGACCTTGACTCATCGGCATGTGTATTGGGGTTATTCTGTGGCTCGGAGTGCTGCGGCTTTGCTTTGACGCAACAAGATGGCACCGCGCTGCCCATTGGCGGTGCAGTTTGGGGCGAATCTTTGGGGGCCAACTGGGGTTCGCTTGGCCCGATTGGGGTCGCCAAAGATCTTCGTGGGCGCGGCCTTGGCGATGCTCTCCTGGCGGCTTCGCTAATGGACCTGCAGCGGCGTGGCGCTCAACGCACGATCATTGATTGGACCACGTTGGTCAACTATTATGGCAAACATGGTTTTGAGGTGACACGGCGCTACAAAGCGATGGCATTGCCACTTACTTAGGCTGGACCAGTAGCTCACCCGACCGTTCCTTTTCCACCGGGGCGCTGAGGTTACGGTCGTGGGGCACAAACCACTTGATCGAGGTCATCAGAATGACAAACATGATCATGCAGAAGGTGATCATGATGACGAATGTTAAGATGCCTCGCTTTCCGGAAATGCGAGGATTGTCCGTATAGCCTTCGTGGGCGGCCAGAGTGTTCGGCACAGACGCTACTTGCTCACGCAATTGCTTGAGGTCCTGGACAACCTCTTCCAGGGGCACCCCCATCCGCTGGGACAGATCATGAAGTTCAACGGTCTCCGCCCCTTCTGGCCAGTCGGGCCCCATGTAGCGCCTTTGTAGATCTCGGTACTCAGATTTCGTGACGCTCATATCCGGAGTTTACATCGGGACTGGGCTACTAGGTTGTCTCGACCAGCCCTTCCAACATCTGGATAGTTCTAACTACTTCCGCGTGAGACCACGTTAAGGGGCTGACACTCAAAGGCTGGCCCGTGTCAGGGTGATATTGCTCGGCAAGGATTCCGGTCGTTTCCTGGTGATCTCTTACCCACTGGAGAGCACTCTCCGCCGCCTGCCGCTCGCCTTGCCGAATTCGTGTCTGGGCTAGCCACATCGTGGTGATCACCCACGGGTTTCCGGCGTAGCCGTCTCGTTGCCGGAAGTAGTAGTCATTCTCATACCGTGCCAGCCCACCCCGCACCGAAAGGACCTGCTCAATTGTATTGGCGTTCTCGACGACCATTGGATCGTCGGGTGGCAGTATCCCGAGCGCACCGAAGGCAAGGGTAGCGGCATCAACAGTCGCATCCCCCTCCATCCGCCAAAAGCACTTCCGCTCGGCGTTCCAAAGGTGCTGCCGGACCGCGATGGTCATCTGCTCGGCCGTATCCAGCCAAGCTTCGCCATCTTTCTTGCCGAGCTCGACCGCAAGGTCGGCACCGGCCCGTAGTCCGGCGATGACCGTGGCTGCTGTGTAGGCATGGACCCCGCGCCGTTCTTCCCACAGATCCCAGCTCGGGCGCGGCAATCCGCGCTCGTCAACATAGGTAGCCATGAAATTGCAGACACTGCCGACCATGCGGTCATACCAACGAGCGATATCTGCGCGATCGCCCCCATGCTTCAAGTGCTCCCCCAATGCCCAGACCACGAGGGCGGTCGAATCCTCTTGGAAAGGCACAATGGGCTGCCCTTCCCAGACGTAGGGATGCCAACTCGCCCCTAGAGCTCCATCGGGGCCGTACTTGTGGAAGAACATTGGCGGGTCGCTTGGCAGGAGTTCGGAGCAGAGTTGGAAGAACTTCTGCGTTACCGCATGAGTACCGGCGGCATCAAGCACCGAGGCAACGAGAGCGCCGTCTCGCTGCCATAAGTAGCTGTAGGTCGCTCGAGCAGTCTCAAGAATGTCGCTGTCATTCCCGGCCAGTATGGCGCCGTTCGCATTAATCTGACTCATTACGGTCATCAACCCGCGGGCTGATAGGTCGCTCCAATCTCCTCCTTCTTTGAAATGGGGCTGCCAAGGTCTGGGTGTAAGGACTACTGAAGCAAGGTCTAGAACTTCCTGCGTTCCTACCCCGGCCGCGATTATGTACTCTGCTGCGCTTTGACCTTGGCATTCAACACGCGCCCGCAAGGAGAATACTGAAGCCACGGACCCTTGCTCGATTGGGTTCATCGAGAGCACGCCATCTTCGGCATCACTCTCGGGCCATGGGCCATTCCGTGTCGCGCATTGGTACGCATGGATCTTTGCATCTCCCCAAATGCCCCGGAAGAGGAGGGCCGTATGACGCTTGTAATGAATAACTGATCCGCTTGGATGGTAAAGCGCGGTATCTCCGATGTCAGATTCTTCTAGCCGAAGATCATGGGCGAAGAATAGTCGAATCTCTGCCTCGTCACCGTGGTTGTGGACCGTAATCAACCGTGAAAAGATGGGTTGATGCTCGTCTATGAACTCAGCAAGTTCAAGTTCAACTTGTAAAGCCTCGCATTTAAGCCGTGATCGGCCAATTGTGGACTGAGGCTCATATGCCTGGGATATCTCCCACTCATCCGAATCGCACCAGGAAAACCGTCCTTCCCGCCACACGCCCATGCGAACGGAGTGCCCCGCCAAATGGTTGAACTGACCAACGTGAGGAAAGAATAGGTCTCGAATCCGGTGACGGCGGTCGATCTGAATGAGGAGCGATCCATTGCCGAAAACGAGGGGGCGAGGCATAGCGCCAAGTGTACGCCACAGCTAGCCTATCTCTGGGCGAATGACATGTACCCAAGCATCATTTCATCGCTCGTCTGCTCGCCCCAGGTCACCCGCTTGGATGGGTCGGGATTCGCGGGGTTCTTGTCGCTGTTATCGTACCAGGCAGTACCGATGATCCTTGATCCCTTCGGCACGAACTTTGGCTCGCGAAGCTTGTACTCAAGTTGCCAGTTAAAGTCGTACTTAGGAATGTCGAGAAGTAACTCCGTTCGACCATCCGGATATTGCACCTCGTAGCGGTAGGCCTTCCCACGAACATGCATATGCGGCAAAAACGAATAGATCTCAGTATCGCGCAGAACGGGGAGGCGCCCCACAACCTTATGGTTATCCGCGTACGGTGGGATGCTGAGGAGCAGAGTTGTTACGGCAATCGTTCGGAGTTCCCGCTCCGGTTCCTTATCCGTGAATTGCAAGCCCATGCGAAGTTGATCCTTGGTGGCTTTCCCATTTGGTGTGTAGTGGATTTGAAACTCGAACCGGGTACCCGCCGGGACTTTCTTGGCTAACCCGGCTGGGACAACTTGATTGTCATTGCCCGGGACGTAACCGGCAAAGAATCCCCCAAGGCCGCGATTATCGCTAGCGTAATCCTGCCCGGGGGGTACCAAAAATACGAGCACGTGGTGAACGACACTACGGTCGGTCGGCAGGATCTGCATGGCGCTGACCCATTTGTCTTCCTTAAAGCCAGGATCAATACGCACATACTGGTAGTCCATTACGCCATCGGATTTCACGGCGATCGCCTCCGGTAGCTGCAAAACTAAGTCAGGTTTGCCGATAGTCCATTCTTTTGGCCACTGTCGGGGTTGTGGCGCATCCTTGGGATCACCTTCGGGTGCGCCTGCCTCTGCCCAATCCTTGATTGCCGCGAGGTCCTCGTCCGAGAGGCTCGCATCATTTGACCACTTACTGGGCCTTGGAGCAGGAGCGGCCGACCACGGTGGCATTCGCCTGCTTTGCGTAATGACCTCAAGCATCCGTGCCCGTTCGCTTACTTGCGCATACGTTTCAAGGGCGAACGGCGCAACACCATCTCGGTTGTGGCACCTTAAGCAGTTGTCTTGAATGATTCGGCTAATGCGGTTGTGGTAGGTTGGTTTGAGCTCGTTCGATGTCGAAGCCAATGCCAGCGCGCACCCTGGGGCCACCGTTGCGCTCACCGCAGGCGACTGCCCATTCGTCACAGCCCGGAGAGCGTCCTCGAGATAATTGTGGGTCGGCTCCGGTCTGGTTGCTGCGATGCTGTACTGGTCGTCGATAGCACCTCGATAAACGAGGGTCTGGCTCTTGTCAAGAACAAAAACTTCGGTGGTGGTCTTTGCGCCCAGTAGCTCGGCTAACTTCGTGCTCCGAGCGTAGGGAAGTCCAAAACCATTCGCCTGAGACTGGACTTCGGCCTTGGTTTCGGACGCCATGGGGTTCACCATCACAAACCGGACCCCTTTGCACTTCCAAGATCTTGCCAAGCGACGAGTGGTGTCGGTCAGCTTTTTACTGATCGGGCATGTCGCACTGGTCAGCGCGATCACGGTCACGCCCTCGTCGAATTTGAACTCCGAATTGTCCAACAGTCGAATAGGCGCCAAGGAAACAAGGCGCCCAATTCCGGCCTCGCTCGGGCTGGCGTGGACAGCAATATCTTGCGGATGGGCATCAGGCCTCGCGGGCCGGATCCATAGTGCCGATCCGCCCATAACTGCGCCCATCAATATCAAAAGAATCTTCATCCCAATCTCCTAGACGACTAATGCGACTTCTCCAGTTTGCCATCCAGGGTAATGGCCATACCAGACATTGCCGTGGTCGGGTCACCGTGGGCATTGCGCTCAGTGCCCTTACTGGCAAAGACAAGAATCAATGATTTTGGAAGGTCATCCTTGTATTTCGCCCCGGCTTGATCATTCATGGCAAAACCGTACTTCGTTGGATCACTGGCAAACTCCGGACGATGGAGCTTCTTTTCACCTTCACCCTTCAGGAGATCGTTCGTCTGGAGCCGATTTTCAATCGCATCCATCCATCCCGCCGCGTAAGGGAATTGACCTTCGCTATCGTGGTAAAGCATGAGTGCCGTGTGTAATCTTCGCAGATTATCAGCCGTGGTCCCTTCGTACTGTTTTTTCCTTTCTTGGTCAAAGAAGCCATTGCGATAGGCGGCGAGAATTTCTGGCCCCGCAAGATAGCCTAGAGCCGCCAAGAGCACCCCTACGACGGCAATCGTCCACTTCCATCCCTTCTTCATATGGTTATTATAGAGGTTGCCACTAGGTCAGTCACTTCGTAACGCTTCGATCGGCTCAAGACTAGCAGCTCGGATTGCCGGGAAGATGCCGAAGAAGAGTCCGACAAAGGCCGCGAAACCGAAAGCGAGGGCAACGGCTGTCCCATTGACGGCTGGCGGCACTTGGAGCTTCTTGCTAACGACTTGCGTCACCACCCAGCCGATTCCAATTCCCATCGCACCACCGATGAGACACATCATCACACTCTCCAGCATGAATTGAAGCAGGATCACGGGCTTGGTAGCTCCAAGAGCCTTTCTTAGCCCTATTTCGCGTGTACGCTCCGTAACCGAAACGAGCATGATGTTCATGATGCCGATCCCTCCAACCAGGAGAGAAACTGAGGCGATTCCCGCCAACAAGAACCCAAGGAGCTGCGATTGTTCCTGAACCGCCTCTAACTGCTCGCCTTGGTTGAAGACTCGGAACTGGGCCTCGCCGGAGGCGGAGCGACGTGTCCGGTTCAGGGTTTCCTCGACCTTGCTTTGGGTGTACATCATGATATCGGTGGAGGCGACGCTCATGCTGATTTGGTCAAGGGTTTTCTTCCCCATAACTCGGCGGCGAGCCGTCTCTAAGGGAATGTAAATGCGGTCGTCCGGGTTCATCATGCCCGAGCCGCCTTTGTAGGTGATTACTCCCACGACCTCGAAGTTTTGCCCCTTGACCTTGATCGTCGTTCCGATAGCATTCTCTCCGGCAAACAGCGTGTCCCAAACTTGGTACCCCAATACGGCCTTACGTTCGGCTAAAGCATTGTCTTCGGCTGTGAACCACGATCCGGCCAGCAGCTTGCTCGCGTTGGCAATTGTCGCCATCTGAGGCTCAACCCCGATCACATTGGTTCGGGTGGAGTTCGACCCGTTCTTCAGGGTCTCATTGCTCCGCATGACGCCGGAGATGAGGGTCACCGTTGGCACCTCTTTCTTGATGGCCACAACGTCCTCATCCTCAAGCTGGCCAGAGCCTTGGCCTTGTGATTGACCACCCCGGCGCCAGTCGGGCATCACGGTGATCATATTTGCGCCCATGGCTTCGAGGCTCTCGACCGACTTTCGCTTCGTGCCTTCGCCAATGGCGATCATTGCGATCACGGAGCCCACCCCGATAACGACTCCGAGCATGGTGAGGGCGCTCCGAAGCTTGTTGGCCAGGATGGCGGTGATCGCGCTTTCCAATGAATCGCCGAAGTTCATGCTTGTACCTACGGTATTGAGCGGGTTGGTTGTTTCAGCGGATGCGTTTTGGCGAAGGCCGAAAGATCGCGGTGAACTTACGGCGAAAAAAGCCGTATCATACGAACATGAGCCTCCGATTCTGGTTCATTTCGTTAGCGCTGGTAACCGGTGTCCTTGGACAGGCACAGCAAGAACCGCCCAAGCCGCCCATCCCGCCGGTGGCGACTGTTGAGTCGTTCACTCCGGAAGTTCGCCAAGCGGTCTTGGACTCGATCACAAACATTGTTACCAAGCGAGCGTTTGTACCCGGCGTTGACTTCAATAAATGGCCGGAGTTCTTGGGTAAGCGGCAAGAAGCCATTGATAAGACAACGACGCCAGCTTCGTTTGCCACAACGATCAACGGGGCCCTTCGCGATTTTGGTTTTAGTCATATTCGGCTTCAAGCGCCGACCTCTACCGACCCTGCCGGGAGTATCGTGGGAATCGGGATCACGGCTCAGATGACCCCTAACGGAATTCTGATTGTTTCGGTAAAACCCGGTTCTCCCGCTCAGAAGGCGGGCCTGAAGCAGGACGAAGTCATCATGAAGATTGATGGCAAGGTGCCGACCCAGACTAACGATATCCGAGGCGAATTAGGTCAAGAGCGCACCTTTGAAGTTAAAGGCACGGACGGGAAGATCCGCACGGTCAAGGTCAAGTTAGACCGCATCCAGGTTTGGCAGGATCCGCCTGCGAGTGCCCCGCCAGTACCGACCGTTCGACGAGATGAGATTTCGTTTCCCAAGGACGACATTGCTTTGATTCGCATCGTGAGCTTCAGCGGCAACTTCAATCGTACGCAGGTGCGCGGGTTTGTTGAACAGGCTAAGAAGGCAAAGTCGCTGATCTTGGACCTGCGCAGTAATGGTGGCGGATCCGCTGACAACATGGGTTACCTCCTTGGCCTTCTCATGCCGCCGAAGACCGAATATGGTGTTTTCGTATCGCGCAGTCTGGCCAACCGCTATAAGGAGGCCAACCCCGAGGGCCCAATGACGGCTGAGGCCATTGCAAAGTGGTCTCCCGTCACCAGCCGGCTCCTCACCCGACCCCGGGACTTTGAACCTTTCACCGGTAAGATCATTGTCTTGATCAACCGAGGGAGCGGAAGCGCCAGCGAGATTACTGCTGCCAGTTTGCGTGAGCAACGCGGTGCTGTTTTGGTCGGCACCCGATCGGCGGGTGCTGTCCTCGCGTCAGTGTTCGCCCGGATTCCTGGAGGATTCCGGCTTCAATATCCCGTCAGCGACTACGTGACTTCCAAGGGTATTCGATTAGAAGGGAAGCCGACCGAGCCAGATATTGCGATCACGGCTGCGGTAACGGCGGAAAAGGACCCCGTCCTCGAAGCCGCTCTCGCGGAGGCCGCGAAGTAAACTCTGCCTAGTGGAAGGCCATATCGGGGTTGATGAAAGCGGGAAAGGGGACTACTTCGGCCCGCTGGTGGTGGCGGCTTGCTATGTTGGCCCCGAACATCTGGCCGAGCTCGAGGGCGTGCAAGACAGCAAGAAGCTGAGTGACAAAAAGGCCCTCGCCCTGGCACGCCAAATTAAGAGCGTCTGTCCGCATGAAATATTGATCATCATGCCTAAGCGCTACAACGAGCTTTACGCCGAGATAAAGAACTTGAACCGCCTACTGGAATGGGGCCATGCCAAGGTGATTGAGGAGGTCCAGAAGAAGCAACCCTGTCATCTCGCGATTTCGGATCGTTTTGCCGATCCCCGCGGCTTGATATCAAAACTCAAGAAGAAGGGTGTGGAGATCGAATTGCAGAGTTTTGTGCGAGCTGAGAGCGACCCGGCGGTGGCCGCCGCATCTATCCTCGCGAGGGCAGGTTTCCTTGACCGCCTCGCGTTCATTGGGGGTCAATTCGGGATCGAACTTCCGAAAGGGGCAACTAATGTCATCGGCTTCGGTAAGCGGTTTGTTGCTGAACACGGAAGGGAACGCCTTGGTGAGGTAGCCAAGCTGCACTTTAAGACGACAGCCCAAATCTAGATCGAGCCTTCCGCCAGCTAAAATATCTCGTGCCCGCCGTTCTATTTGTATGCCTTGGCAATATCTGCCGGTCCCCGATCGCCGAAGGCATATTCCGGAAACTAACCGCCGAGGCTGAGGCCGACATTCAGATTGATTCCGCCGGTACCGGTCATTGGCATATCGGAGAACCATCTGACCCGCGAGCCCGCCGGGTCGGCGAGTCGAATGGCTGCCCCATGAACCATCGAGCACGACAGCTCACGAGCGCAGATTTCACGCGATTTGACTATGTACTGGTCATGGACTCCGCTAACATGCGGGACGTCCTAGCTTGGCCCGGGGCCAGAAAGGAGAAGGTGTCCTACCTCCTACAGTGGGATGAGGATAACGATGATCTGGAAGTTCCCGATCCCTACTACGGAGAGTCAGGAGATTTCGATGTAGTCTTCGACCTTTGTTTTTCAGCTTGCGCAAAACTATTGGAAGCGATCCAGAACTCCCACCTAGATTGAGGGTCTAGCTCGCCAAAGCATGTGGAAAACTTTGGAAATTGCGGATAGTTGTTGTACCATGAGTCCATGTTTAGCCGTGCAATTTGCGGGACGGCAGTTGTGTTGGGGCTGGCGAATCTTGCTTCGGCGCAGTATTACCTGCGCAATTGGGTTCAGATCAATCCATTAACACCCCTGATTAACGGAGCCACCGGGACGACGACCTCAACATCCAAGGTTGTCGCCGACGATATCTATGCGCCAGAGTATGCCGGTCAGCGCATAACCGCCTTGCTGATCGCCTATGTAAATCAAAACCCGCAAGCGCTTAACATTACAAGCAATGTATCAGTGTACGCCGCCGAGGGGGCCCCATCGGGCCCGACGGGCATCGCATATCCCGGCTCATTGCTCCTCCATCGATCAGAAACGGCGACGGTCGCATCGGGAGACGTACGATTCCCGATCTGGATCCATTCGACATCCACGCCAATCAATGCCTTTGTTCCGAATGGACCGATGTGGGTAGGGGCATCGTTCTCTGGCCCAACCGGATCGGAGCTAAACCAGATCGGGATGTACTACCTTCAGGGGGAGCCTCGGAGTACGTCGGCCATTTTTCAGTCGACGGTAGGCATGATTGGGAATGTGAGTAATCCTGCTGGAACCCAAACCAGCGTTGTCTCGCCATCCGGCAATATCTCTGCGACAGTTGGGATTCAATCCCAGACGTTCCGCACCAATGTGATTTGGGCGACCCAACCCGCGGCATACCACCGGCGGGTGCAGGTCACAGCTACCGTCGGAGGCACCAAATTGTTACTCGACACCACGACCACCTTACCGAGGACCCTGACTAGCCAGTTCCTATCGTGGGTTGTCCCGGCGATCCTTCCGATTGGCTTCGGAAATCCCGTCACCTTTAGCATTGATGGCGAATCGTTCCTTCGCCGCCGAGTGACGGGCTCCGTACCGGTTCCCGCACCCGCTACCACCGGCCCCATCATTAACCTGCCGCCGACTACTCTGATCGGAGGTGACTGTGATGACTCGGGTGAAATTGACGCCGCTGATATTGATTTCGTCATTGCGAAGTTTGGGATGACCTTTGCCGTTGCAGGCGGTGACTCAAACGCCGATGTTGATGCAAGTGGGGAAGTGGATGCCGCCGATATTGACTTAGTCATCACCAATTTCGGATTGTCTGACGACTTCTAAGAGCGGTATTCGTCGTCGCTGACCTTTTCCAACCACTCGACGGCATTGCCGTCAAGCTTTTCGGCAAAGGCGAGGTGGGTCATAGCGCAGTCCGGTCGAGCTCCGTGCCAGTGTTTCTCTCCCGGGGGAAACCACACCAAATCGCCCGGCCTGATCTCCTCACTTGGACCACCCTCGCTTTGAGCCAGCCCTACGCCTTCAAGCACAAGTAGCGTTTGTCCTAGGGGATGGGTATGCCATGCCGTCCGCGCTCCTGCTTCAAAGGTGACAGTCGCTCCGCTGATTCGGGCCGGAGCATCCGCCTGAAATGGTGAAGCAATCGTCACAACTCCGGTGAACCACTCTTCCGGGCCTTGAATTGTGGGCAATGAGCCGCTACGCTGAATCTCCACAACTAGAGTTTAACCGATCGCCTAAACCCGCGCAGCATGGCGGCAAGTCCCGCGCCAAGCGCTACGATGGAGCCAGGTTCTGGGGCAAGGATAACGGTCATGGACGTTGGCTGAGAAATCAGATTGCTCGTAAAGTATCGCGTGGAGCTTCCATCATCAGAGTAACTAATACCGATGGTACCAGGGGTGCTTGTTTTGCCAACATGATAAATTCCGTAATGCCCTCGGGCAGCACCGTTACGCGTGGTCAGATTGCTGACTCCGTAGCCGGAATGGTATTGGTAGTTAAAGTTGGAATCAATGGCGTAGAATCGATCGCTCGTTGTTGAATCGTGGACGTAAAGGCCATTGGCGATGTTCGGAAGGCCGGGTCGAATATGTGCCATTGCATGGCGAGGAGTCGCTGGCATACCGAGGGAATTAAGCCCCGAGGCAACAACGTCAACCGAATTGCTGACCGTCGTTCCAGTCGTTCGAAGAATGCGGCCACCATTGTTAGAATCACCCATATAGTAGCGACCATCATCATGGCGGTATATCCATTGAAGGTTGGTTCCCGAGATATTAACTCCCGAAGTCACTCCGTTAAGTCCAAACGTAGTTACCGCGGTCCCGGAAACCGCAATGAAGTTCCCGTTCGCATCATTGGTCGCGTATGAGTTGATGCAGTTGAAGTTAACGATGCCCAGATAAGCGCCCGTGCTGTAGTTCCACGACCGAAGTCCATTGAAAGACATGGCGTAGAAGCGATTCGTTGCACTACTTCCCCAGGTGGCCAAAGTGCCCTCGGTTTGCCCGTTACCAAACATGCCAAGGTAGGTCCCGGTTTCCGCATCAAAACGATGGAACCCAGAGCTCCAATCGGCGATAATCATCAACTCAAAACTTGCATGGGCGCTACTAATTGTTAGTAACGCGGCTATGGCAGCAACCTGTCTCACGATTTTAGTATACGACGGAAATTCGCAATCGACATATCGAAGGCTACAGGAGGTCACACCTAGGCTGCGCGTTGTGCGTAGAATAGTGAACGATGAAAACGCGGCAGGCGCCTCTTCCCGAATCCTATGTCGGCTTGCCCGAGGTGGAGATTGATGCTCGGATCATTGAAGCGAAGGAGAAACTCGGTTCCCGGCTGGTGATCTTGGGGCACCACTACCAGCGGGACTCCATTATTCGACACGCCGATTTTCGGGGGGACAGCTATAAGCTGGCAAAGGATGCTGGGAGTCTCCCAGACGCCGAGTACATTGTTTTTTGCGGCGTGCACTTTATGGCCGAAAGCGCGGATATCCTGACCCCTCCCTCGCAGGTGGTGATCCTGCCCAATATGGCAGCGGGCTGTAGCATGGCCGACATGGCGAACATTTTCCAGGTGCGCAATTGCTGGCGAGCATTGGAAGGCCTGATGGATGTCTCAAAGGTAGTACCGGTGACCTACATCAATTCCGCGGCAAATCTGAAAGCCTTTGTGGGCGAACAGGGCGGCACCGTTTGCACCAGCACGAATGCACCAGCCGCTGTGGAATGGGCCCTCCAACTTGGCGAGAAGGTGCTGTTTTTCCCCGACCAACATTTGGGGCGCAACACGGGCGTTCGCCTAGGATACGACCCCAGCGATATGGTTGTCTGGGACCCATTCCGGCCCCTAGGCGGGAACTCAGCGGAGGCTCTTGAGCGCGCAAAGTTTATTCTGTGGAAGGGTCACTGTTCGGTGCATAGTCGCTTTAACGTCGGACAGATTGAGAAAGCACGAGCCGAGTTCCCGGGCGTCAACGTGATCGTGCATCCAGAGTGCTCGCTGGAAGTCGTTCAGGCGAGTGATGATAATGGTTCAACTTCGCACATTATCAAGATGGTTTCCGAGGCGCCACCCGGCACGACCTGGGCGGTGGGCACGGAGATCAATCTGGTGCAGAGGCTGGCGAACGAGCACCCTAGCAAGACGATCTTTTGCCTTGATCCGCAGATTTGCCCGTGTAGCACCATGTATCGCATCCACCCGTCCTTCCTTCTTTACGCATTGGAAGAATTGGTGGAAGGGCGCGTGGTAAACCAGGTTAGTGTGCCAGACGAGGTAGCGACTTTTGCTCGGAAGTCCCTAGATCAAATGCTCCAACTGCCCTGAGAATGCTCTGTCACAATCCTAAGGCTATATGCTGATCGCTCCGCTTGCCCTTTCCTATATGCTCTCGACAGCACCCGTGAATTACGACCTGCGAGTCGTGTTTACGGGCATGATCCCGATCTTGGGCGGCAACGACGGCACCGCGGAGGTGCAACTAGGTGTACAGGTGCAAGGCCTTGCGCCAAAGGATGGTCAAAGCCGGGCAACCAGTGAATTGACGCGGGCGAAAATTATCTTCAATGGCGGCGCTCTTCCCCTAACCCTGGACAATGTGAAGGACTATTTTCCCAAAACGACTGTGGAGTTCACGCCGCTGGGCAAGATTACAAAGAGCGATGCTCCAGACATAGAACTACCTGTTCGTTTGCCGGGCTTAGATATCAAGCGTTTCCCCGATATCACCTATTTGCCGGTCGAGTTTCCTGCCGTAGGGCCGGAACTGGATCAGTCTTGGAAGTTTGAGAAGTCCTTTGCCGGAAGTCCTGTCACCTATCAATGCAGGTTGGAGAAGGTGGACGAAGCCACAGCCACGGTTTCACTAAGTGTTGAGCAGACCTACACCGTGCTCGAGGATGCCGCAATGCAGGTGGTGCACGATAAAGCCGACGCGGAGAACGAGGTCACCACGACAATGAAGGCGAGCGGTGAGGCAGTGTTTGACCGAAGGGGTTGGGTGATCCGCTTCAAAATGACAGGGCGTGCCCAAAGCGTTGTAAAACCCGTTACCGGCGGAGCGACGTCGGATCGCCAACTCGCGATTTCGGTAGAGTGCAACAAAGCAAAATGAATCCCATGACCATATCAACGACTATGAAATGCACTGTCTTGTCTGTAACCCTCGTTTCCGTCCTATTGGGTTGCCAAGCTGCAGAAGAGAAGGCGGCGAGCTTGCAAGGAGAAGCGGAACAAGCGGTAAAGCAAAAGGTGGAGGAAGGCAAGAAGGTGGCTGGGAAGGCCATTGACGACAAGCTTGATGAGGCCAAGCAAGCCGCCACTAAGGCCATCAAGGAGAAGATTGACGCGAGTATCGCCGACGCTGGCAAGGCGGCTCAGAAAGCTCAAGCCGACATCATGAAGGGACTCAACCCCGACCAGGCCTACGAGGCCGAAAAGGGCCATGCCGCCGCGATGGCCGAGCATGTTCAGAAGGCAACCAAAGTTGACGCTCATACAAAGGAGTGGATTGAGAAGACCCTATCGAGCACCAGTCAGGCCGTCCAATCATTGGCCATCCCAACGATGCAGAATGTTTACGCCAAATTTCCTGAACACAGGGCTTGGCTGGAGTCCCAGGTGAAGGGCATCATCAAGTCTAGTGAGGGCCCGATCAAGGTGGCCTGGGAAGACATCTTGACGAATTGGGAGCGGATTAGAACGGTCGCTGAATCGCAACGCTAGGGCGTGGCATAATTTGCAGAGACTTGTCACCACCCGAACGCCCTAGTTGGGACTCCTATTTTATGCAGATCGCGCACTTGGTGAAAACCCGCGCGACCTGCCCTCGGCGTCAAGTTGGGGCCGTCATCGTTAGGGACAAACGCATCGTGGCGACTGGCTACAATGGCGCCCCATCGGGGCTCTCGCACTGCCCGACAGGTGGCCCGGAAAATGATTGGCCCAATGGTTGCATGCGCGCGGGACATTGTATCCGCAGCCTGCATGCCGAACAGAACTGCCTGTTGCAAGCCGCCAAGATCGGCGTTGCCTGCGAAGGAACGACGATGTACGTCACCTGTCAGCCGTGCAATGCCTGCGCGAAAATGCTCCTCAATGCCGGGGTGACCAAGGTGATCTACGAAGGGGATTACCCTGACGAGTTTTCACTAGAATTGTTTCGCGAAGCGAACCTTGAGGTCTTCAGGTTTGTTGAAGACCGCGTGGAGGTTGTGGCTTAGTTGGCGAATGCTCCACTG
>JADZDX010000106.1 GCA_020850835.1 Fimbriimonadaceae bacterium | reverse complement strand
CATCACTCCGTTGCTGCATGATGATCGGGCGAACCGGGCGGCTGGTGTCCAGCACAAACCACTTGGCGGCATGTGATCCCGTCAGGAATGGCGATACAACCACCTTGAGCTTGCCCTGGAAGACATTTAGATAGCTCGGCCTCGCATCCGCCGAAACCACAACCGGGCTCTGAACCAGTTCCATCGCCGTCCACATCAAGTCCGGGCCCACAACTAAGGTGTCCGGCGTGACCCCCATGGGCGTATTTGTCTCGTCCCGAACGCTCATCATCGCACTCACCGCGTCACGAATCGCCGTACCGTCCAGCGTATCGGTCGAGATATTGCTAAAGGTATTGACGCCCACCGTCCGCTCCGCCAAAAAGGCATTGCCATCGTAAATGGCCCCGGAATCTCCTTGCGCCAAGGATTCGATCACCATCTGATGCCGATGGAGCGCAACCCGGGACGCCATCTCTTGAATCCGCAACCGGATCAAGTCAAATTGATCATCTTCAATCGCCTTACGCTGAACCGCCAACGTGGATTCAAACACCTTGTCCTCGATCGAAGTCGCCTGAGAAGTGAGCCCAACCGGTTGCCGCTCGTCAATAAACTCTCGCATCGGCGGAGAAAAGCCCAGCCAGCCGTACTTCTGCACGGGCAAGGTGGTGGAGATCACGGTCGCGATCTGTTCAACCGCGCTATTGCTCACTTGTGCACGGTAGGCAAGGTCAAACTCGGTCTTGAGACCGGCGAGCATGAGTTCAGGAATATCGCTTCGGGTAAGTGCCATGGTTTAGTAGGTGTAGCGGTCAATGCGGACGCGGACTCCATTCGAGCCCAGAGAGGTTGTTTCGAGAGCGGCAATCGTCCCGATCTTGTATGCCGTAGTCAGGCCAGTTGTACTGACCTGAACTTGGTTATCGTTGACGGCATACACCTCGGCGCCAATGTCCGCTTGGCCGGGTGAATAGCCGCTGTTCGGGATCAGCACGAAGGAGCCAGCCTTCGTGACATTCACCGACTTACCGCCCGCGCTGCCGGCAGCATTGTTTACCGACTCGCAGGCGATGCCAATGAATTTCAAGTTCGCTGTGCCGTGCGCCATTGGCACCGCAAAGCCGCTGGCATTGACACCCAACAGGGCGCCCTTCCAGATCTGGACATTCGAGATTTTGGTGGAGACCACAATACCGGGCCGTTCAAGAGATTCAAAGGGTTTGCTAAGTGCTGCCATGGTTTATCTGTGCTGGAGAATGTCTTCGGGCTTGAGCCCAGGAAAATAGCGTCCGTAAAACTCAAGTTCTTCATTGGTGAGGGTGCAAGGTTCTGGATGACTAGGAACCAGCGCGCCATAGAGTTGTAAGCGCGGCATCCGGTCCAAGAACTCCATCACGAGCTCCTGCACCGGGCGCATCGAACCATCGAAATCAACCGACTTTGGACAGTCCAATAGCGCCCGAACAAACGGCGCCTGACTAGGAAGTAGCCGCCCTTCCTGAACGCACTTGCTAGCAAGAACCTCCCCACTCATGGGCCGTAATAGATGCCCAGACCGAAAGAGCCGAGCATCGCTGATCCGCGGGTTCTGGACCAAACTCACCTCCTTGATCGCCTTGAGGTCCGAAGTCAAACCGAGAGAAAGAGACTTCGCTCCACATCGCCGAATGAGCGCATCCGCCTCCGGCGTCAAAGCGATGGTGCCAAAGAGCTCATCACCATCCGCCCGAACGGCCGTGAGGTAACCCAACTCCAATGGGTTCTGCGCGTGCTCAATCAGCACAGGGACCGGCAGGTCAAATTGCGCTTCCATCGCGCTCAAGTCCGCCGGTGTAATCGTGACCCCCTTGTCCGGGAAGTCCCCCGCCTCAAACAGCTTGGCTTCCCGCTCAATCCACTCGTGAGGATTCTCTAAGTAGTCTGGCGGGTCTTGGCCCGCTTCTTTGAACTCCCGAAGAAGCCCTTGGCGATTCTGGGCGCCGAGGTGGGCCCGGGCACCAAGGTAACCCGGCCCCGCCGCCGCGGCCCGGCGATGAAGGTGATGTTGCGTCGTTGTCATGCGATACGATTGATTAGTAGACAAACGTATCCATCGTCAACCAGCGTCTGCTGTCGAAAACCTTTCCGCCCGGTAAACTTCCCCCCTATGCTACGAATTGGGGTTGTCGGCGCCGGCGGGATGGGCAATGTCCATACTAGGCACTGGAAGAACATGCCAGACGTCGAGCTCCAGTTCTTTGAGCTCGACCCCGAACGCCGCGATACTTTCGCCAAGTCCCACGGGCTGAAACCAGCGGCAAGCTATGAAGAACTGCTCAACTGGGCCGACGCTGTAGATATTTGCTTGCCCACGGATGCCCACCACGCCACGGCCCTCCAAGCGATCGCCGCCGGTCGCCATGTTCTCTGCGAAAAGCCCATGGCTATTGATGTCGCCCAATGTGACCAGATGATGAATGCCGCCGACAAATCCGGGGTCACCCTGATGCCCGCCCAGGTGGTCCGATACTTTGCCGACTTCAAGCATGCCCATGAACTGGTCGCCAAGGGTGCCGTGGGCAACCCGGTTACCGCTCGCACGCGACGCGGAGGCAAAGCCCCAGTCGGCAGCGCCGGCTGGTTCCAGGATGCTTCTCGGTCGGGTGGCGTGCTCCTTGACCTTGCCGTCCACGACTTCGATTGGCTCCGCTGGACGCTTGGCGAAGTTAAGTCGGTCTCTGCCCGCTCCGTCCGCCTGACCAATCCCCAAGCCCTCGCGGGCAAGCCCGGCGACTACGCCCTCACCACCCTTCAATTCGATTCGGGTGCCATCGCCCATGTCGAGGCCACTTGGCTCGACCCCAGCGGTTTCCGCACAACCCTTGAAGTCTGCGGTGATCAAGGCATGATCGAGTTCGATTCCCGCAAGACCGCAACACTGCGAAGACACAACGAAGAAGGGTCACAGGTGGAATCACCTTTGCTCCCGAGTGACGACCCCTACTACAATCAAGGACGGGCCTTTGTGGAAACGGTGACGGGGAAACGTCCCGCGCCCGTGACGGCCCTTGACGGCTTGCGCGCCGTTCAAATTGCTCGCGCCGCCATCGAAAGTTGCCAGATGAGGCAGACAGTTCGGCTCTAGGCGGGTTACTCGTGCTGAGTCGCGAAGCTCGTAATGTAAACCTTCAGAATTGGCCCCGATTCGCTGTCCCAATCGGGATGCT
>JADZDX010000105.1 GCA_020850835.1 Fimbriimonadaceae bacterium | reverse complement strand
GCTCCTCGCCTATGTAGTGATGCCCGAGCACGTCCATTTGCTCCTTCAGCCCAAGTCCGGTTGCGAAGTGGCGCAGATTCTGAGGGCCGTCAAGCAGCCCGCCGCCAATCGGATTCTGCGCTACCTCAAGGAGGCGCGGCCAACGTATTCGCAACGCTTCTTCATGATCTCAGCCGACGGCAAAGAGAGCCACCGGTTTTGGCAGGCTGGCGGAGGGCATGATCGCAACGTTGTGTCGGATGCGGTGTTGCGATACTCGCTGGATTACATCCATTGCAACCCCATTCGGCGAGGGCTCTGCACCTTCATTCATCAGTGGGAGTTCTCCAGTGCGTTAGCGTATTGTGACGAAGACGGCGATCCGCCTCTTTCAGTAGACTTCTTGGAGTGAGTTTGGGAGGTTGTGGTGATGAGTCACTGGTGTAAGGTCAACCTCAGTTGGTGCAGGAGGAAGGATGGCGCGACCTTTCACCAGTGCCACCCAAATGGTGTGCTATGCGAAACCCACCCGGGCCACACATCGGTGAGCCCCCGGGTTCGAAGGGGGCGGTTTTTTATGTTTTTGGAGCGTCGAGCTAAGGAGTTGAACTCCGCGCCAAGTGGTTTGTTAGCAAATTTGACTCGGCCCTCATGTGCTATTGTCCATTCGATGATTGAGAATGCATTCTTCGTTCCCCTCCTGCCGGGAAAGACTGAGGCGGCAAGGGCCTTTGCGAGCACAATCATGAATGAACGCCGCTCTGAGTTCGATAATGCCCAGACCACGGTGACCAAGGAGAATTGGTATCTTCAGGAAACTCCCCATGGCGACTTCATGATAGTGGTTTACACATCACCCGACCCAGAGAAGGTTCACGCCGCACTTGCCGTTTCCGAGGAGCCATTCGACGTTTGGTTTCGCGAGCAGATTCTCGACATCACTGGCATTGACATATCCACTCCCCTTGGCGGGTTGCCGACACCGCTCATGGCTTGGTCAAGATCCTAGGGAAGAGATTAGTCGTGCTTGGCGGTTCGGCTCTCGATGAGTTGCCAATGGCCCTTGCGCAGGATCCAAGTATCACGGTATTCATGGTGGTGGAGATCACCGTCCGTACCGGATTGTTCGCGCGTCGTGGCCACCGCTCGGTTACCATCGCGGGTTGCGGTCAGTAAGGTCGTCCCATAGACCGGCGGCGGAGAAGATCTCCACAAGCTAGCGATGTAACTTGCCCGGGTAATCGCCTTGCCGGTGTCCGTAAATAGGACGAACTTCGAATGAAGCAACGAAGCCAGAGTTAGAACGTCGTGCTTCCGATAAGCGGTGTCCCAAATGCCATAGCGAATGGTGAGGTCTTCGCGGACGTCACCCCACGCCACGGCGACCGAGGCCGTGCCGAGGACGAAGCCCGCTCCCCAACGGATCTTGTTATTGCGCATCTCATCATCTTACTCGTTGCACTATCGTTGGGAAAGCAACGTCCAATGGTCTGCTTTCGTCCTTGGGTTACCTATGAACGATCGGCCCTCGCCCGTAGAAGCTCAGTCCACCAGCCCCCGTTTGATTCAGCGACACGCCGCCCACAAATTAGTCCACGGCGAGGGCGCTTTAGGACGGATAAACACCTGGCTCGCGGTGGGTATCACGAAGATAGTTGGCTCAATGTGGTGCGCTTACGCTTTTGTCGGTCTATCCTTGATCTCATTACCCGCCGCGCTTCAATCTCACGACCCAATCACGATGGTCGGGTGGGTAGCGCAGACATTTTTGCAACTTGTCCTCCTACCGATCATCATCGTTGGGCAGAATGTGCAGGCCGCATCCAGCGATGCCCGGGCTCAATCCGACCACGATACTCTGGTGGCCATCCATACTCTGACGTCAGAGGTCTACAACCTGTCAATGAACCAGTCGAAGATACTGGCGAGTCTCGAAGCGCGGAGCGGCCAGCAAGGCAACCTATGAGCGCGAGGCTCACTTCTGACTCTGGGCAATGGACCGGAAGAACTTCGCCATCATTGGAATCACTTCACTGGGCAATTCATGCCCTCCCGGGTGAACATAAGTCTGCATCGGAACTGTCCCCCTGAAGTCTAGGAGATAGGAGCCCAGACTCTTCCCCTGGCCGGTAACTCCATTAAGCTGTTTGACTTGGTTTAGATTCCAGCGCTGGAGGGGAACATTGACGATTGGATCCTTCTCGCCAAGCTCGACAAATGCGGGTTTGGGCACGGTGATCCCGCGGACACCTGGAGCTGCGCACGGGCCGACCGCGGCGATCTTGTCGCCACGAGTTGCCCACAAGGCATAGGTCATGGTCGCCCCATTGGAGTGCCCCATAACAAAGACCTGCTTTTGATTGACCGAGTACCGCTTGATGATCTCTTTGTATAGCGCATCGAAGAACTTCACGTCGCGATTGCTGTTGTTGTGAGTTGACTCCCAGCCATTGCGAAGCCCCTGGGGATCATTCGGTGTTTTTGCTGGCAAGCCTTGCGGGTACACGCAGACGACTTCGGGCCAAGTCTCTTGAAACTTGAACTTTTGGACCGAGTATCGCTGGTTCCCGCCATGCCCGTGGTAGGCGAAGATAACGGGCGCGGGTTTGGAGATTTTGCTGGGTGCAACCACGAGCGCGGTCCGTTCCTTACCGTCAACCGCCACTTTGATCTCAACGGGTCTATGAGCGAGTACGAGAGCGATGCTGAGTGGGACTAGCATGCTCGAAATGACGTGGATTTATCGTGTCGGTTCAGTGGATCAGGCTTTTGCCACAAACTGCTTGACGTCTTCATAAAGGTTTTGCAAGCATCCCACATGGGTATACATCATGTGCCCGGCCTCGTACTCTTCGGTCTCGATCTTGGCCCGCAGATCGGGCTCCAAGCCGAGGTGCGACAGAGTGTATGCCGTGGCGTAGTACGGAGTGGCAAGGTCATAGTAGCCGGACGCGACAAAAACCCTCATGTGGGGATTTCGTAGCATGGCATCTCGCAATGCATGACTAGTATCGGTCATTTCGTCCTTTGGTACGTCCCAAGTCCAGGGTTTGGTAATCCCATGGAAGACGTGATACTTCAGTTCAGTTTCGTACTTGAGAGTGCGGCGAACGTAATCGTTGAAAGCCATGGTGTAAGGCGGCATAAGAGCGCTCATGCTGGGATCATGTTCGATCTGGTGTCCCGTTGGATCAGCGTCATAGCCCGTGATGCGAGAGTCTAGGCGCCCCACGGTGCGTCTTTGCTTTCGTAGGAGTTCCTTGCAGAACTGCATGATCGCGACCTTGAGCCGTGACCGTTCTAGAAACTCCTTGTCAAGTCCGGTATATCGGTGCAGCTTCTCAAGGACCTCTTTCTTTTCGCGTCCGGTTGCCAAATCGCCTTTCAGCAGGACATTCGCATATTCGCCAGAAGCAAACCGCTCAACTTCCTTGAGGAATGCCGGGAGGCTTGGGCGCTTGCGTGGTAACGCATTGTGGTACCACGCCGTTGCGGCATAAGTGGGCAGAAAGAGGACGTGCGGCAAATCTGAAGACTGAATGAAATCCAGCGACAAGAAGTTCATCGCGCTACTCACCAAGACAAGGCCGTTGAACGCAATCCCGCGCTCCACCATGTACTTCGATATTCCTGCGGCTCTGGTTGTCCCATAGCTCTCCCCAACCAAAAACAAAGGCGATGAAAATCGAGAATATTTAGTCAAATAAAGGCGGATAAATTCGGAGACGGACTCGATGTCTCCGCTAACGGACCAGTATTTTTCGGCAATTTTCTCGTCTTTTGCTTGGGAGTATCCGGTTCCTACCGGGTCAATGAAGACTAGGTCGGTAAACTCTAACCAAGACGACTCATTGTCAACGAGGTGGTAAGGCGGTGCGGGTTGCTCGCCATCATTGGCCATTGGAATGCGCTTTGGCCCCAGAGCTCCAAGATGTAGCCATAGGGAAGGCGATCCTGGCCCACCATTAAAGCTGAACATGAGGTTCCGTTTCTCTGGGGCGACGCCATCAAGGGTGTAGGCCATGAAGAAGACTTGCGCCTCAATCTCGCCGAGGTCGTTCTTGATCGGCATGCGCCCGGTGGTCACCGAGTACTTCAACTCTTTGCCGCCGATCTTGGCGGTGTGGCTCGTGACCACAGGGGTTTCAACGGTGAACTCGAGTTTCTTGGGCTCGTCTGGTTTTGGCGTTGGGGATGCGTCGTCGGCCATGAACCTAAACGTTACCGGAAAATCTCCCGAAAGAACTTGACCATTTCGGAGAAGCTCTTCATATCGGCCGCTGCATTATAGGCGGCCCCCTTTGAATTATCATTGCCCGCATTGGACTGGCTGAAGGCGTGAACGGCACCTGGATAGGCTATGAAGGTGTACGGCTTGCTGGCCGCGTCCATCTCCTTCTTGAAAGCATCTACTTCGGCGGGTGGAACAAACGGATCATCCGCGCCATGGAGTACCAGGGCCGGGCACTTCATGTTCTTGACATCTTGCGGGTTGGGATTACTTAAACCGCCATGGAACGACACAACTCCCTTCAAATCTAGCCCCGCTCGGGCCATTTCTAGTGCGCCGGTGCCACCAAAGCAGTATCCAATCGCGGCGATCTTCGCACGGTCCACAATGGGCCAGCGCCGGATTTCCGAGTAGGCTGCCGAAAGGTTGCGTCGAAAATTTGCCCGGTCACCATCGCGGTACTTGCTCACCAGAGCTTGCCTTTCTTCCGCGGTCTTGGGGTTGTTGCCCACGCCGTAAACATCGGCACAGAAAACCGTGTAACCAAGTTCGGCAATTTCTCGAGCTCGACCAATTTCATAGTCGGTGAGACCTTCCCATTGGTGGACAATGACCACGCCTGGTTTCGGGCCTCCGTCCATGTCGCCGACGAGATAGCCATGAAAGGTCGTTTTATGATCATCGCGTGGCTGATAGTCCACCCAGCGGCCAGTGATATCAGCCGGTGTGGTGATGCTCGCCAGGAGAAGAAGGAGGGCGTTTGTCATAGAGTAAGTTCCTCATCTAACTTACCGCCAAACTAATCCAATCGTCACCATTGCATTGACCGGGTTGTCGTGCTTACGGCTTTCGCCATACGAGACGAATTGCCTGCCCCGCGGGCTGGCTTGTTTGCTCAGTTCGGGTTAGGCCCAGTCGGTCAAGTTCGTCCAGCTCGGATATGAGCAGGGGCCATGGAACGGGGCCGAGTTCGGTTTCAGGTTCTCGCCAACGCGAAATAATGACCAGCTCTCCGGCAGGAGAAACAAGACTGGCCAGCGATTCGAGGGCGGCTTGGCGCCGTTCCGGGGGAAGCGCTTGAAGCGTGTAAATCTCGATGACGGTGGAGAAGGCACACCTTCTCTCGGCCGGTAGCCTGAATAGGTCGCTAGTCTCGTAAATGACGCTCGAATCCGGAAACCGTCGCTGGGCCCACTTAATTGCCGTCTCTGAGATATCGAATGCCCAGACCGAATCTGCATAGTGCGAGGCCGCTTCCGCGTCATCACCAAGCCCGCAACCTACAATGGCTGTCGAGCCGAGCTGCCTGCCATTTAGCCATTCAACGAGTAGAGGATGGGCCCCCAGATCGGCCCACGGTACTTTGACTTCGTCACCGCCGGTCCATTGATAGAACTCCTCAAACCAGTCGGTACCTGATTCACGGGCTCGATTTGCCATTCGAGCGGCGGTCTTTCGATGCTCTTGCGAGTCCATGCCTCATTCTGGCCGAACGAGACAGAATGGTGGTCGGTATAGGATTTGAACCTACGCCCCCTTCTGTGTGTACGAAAGTTTCGAAGGTTCAACCTGCCAATTTTGAGTCTACAAGCGTCTCACGGGGTCTCTCAATGTCTGCTCCCAAAGAGAGACCAAATGAGAGACCAGGTATGTTCGGATTTAATGTCAAGCACCTCCAATGAAGCGTCGGAGGAGAACTTCGAATCCCCCCAGAACGCGGACTTCATCAGTCGGGTACTTTACAGCATCGAGTAGCGACGCAACCGAAATGAGGCAGTTGCTTTGCGCGCAGTTCAGCTTTGACTTTCCATTCTCACTAAATGCGCCATCGAACATCGATCCAGGGACGAAAAGGGCAATCCAGCCCGAATCGTGCATATATTGAGGCACTCTTGATTCTTCAACTGCGCTTAGGAAGACCATGGGTGTGTAGTAAACAAACCAGGCGGGATTGAGGTCAACAATTATTGACCAGTTTTGCCTAAAGACCTCTCGATCCACTTCCTGCCATTGCTTCGATGCAAACACTTCGTTAACCCGGACCGGATAGTAGCCAGTATCTAGCGCCCCATCTGGCTGCCGCCAAGCCTCACCAAATGCTTCAAACAGGCACAGCTCCGACGATGTGTTCAACGCGGATATGGTCCACATCCGTTAAAGGCAAGTGCCTTCGTGCATGTATTGATCGTGTTCCATGCTTCTTTGATTTTTTGCTTATGGCCTGGATCGCCACCTCCAAAGCACTCCTTATTCAATGCATCTTGTGCATAGATGCATCCCAAGCTAAGCGTAATGTTTGCGATAATAGCTGGGCATCGTTTCTTATCGGGTGGCGCGGCAAGGTATGGGCCACACTTTCGGGGCACACTACAAGTAAGCGCGATCTGTAGCATCAACTGACCTAGGCGTTTAGCGTCACAACCACAGTTTGGCAACAGTGGCTGGCAATGACAGTCAACGTCAACTATTCCGAGAAACTCGGTCGCTGTGCAAGTGCCCGTGTACCTTGCTCCCTGACTCGCACAAACAGTGTAGCAAGCTAGAGCCTCGAAAGGCTTGCACGGTCTCAGCCCAGTCGGATCAGTCTTGGTAATCGGATTGTCTTCCGCGTATCCATAGGGATGCTCCCCAGCCAGCATCTCCTCCATACGGACTCTCGTGAGCCATCGAGCTAGGCCGGGCGAGTAGGAACGAGGGCGGAACCCGGGAACATTGGGTAAATGCGGCCCGAAGTTCGGCATGGCTGGGCCTGTTGACGGCAAACGTGGTCCGGGCGATGCTGGTGGTCGGTTGGGGTTCATCCTGTTCATCTTCTCCCTGCGTGCCTTGGCGAGGCGACTCTCTTCCATCATTTCGTTGATTCTCGCAATATTTGGATCAGGTGGCATCACTGCATGCACAAGCGGCAACACCTGCGTCACACTCCCGTCGGGTCGCTTGAAGCTCACCAAGATTGGGCCCCTATCCTCACGGTTGAGGACGGGAGTATCCGCCGAGGTTGCTCCCACGGTAGCCATCGCGACTCCGATCTCGCACTTGGCCCGGACCGATTGACCTGTCAGCCAGCCTGGGCTTTTGTCCATCTCCCAATTGATCTCTGGCTCTACATGGATCAAGTGACTTTCGAATTCTAGTCCGGGGTCAGTGAACGCGAATGAGCTTCTAAGAATCTGATCGATCGCAATCCTTGCAGCGCCTCGATCCGTCGGGAAGTGGTCCAGTACACTCTGTGCCATGCCCTTGGCAAGCGAGAATATCTCAGGAAGGTTGCGACTGACCACTGGAAACAGGTCTGCAACCTTCACGGGCAAGCGGTCGCGAGACTCTTCGACGAGGGCCGACGCAAGGTGGGAAGCCATAAACACCGCTTCACGTCGATTCTCGGGCTGGTAGCCTCTCTCGGCGGCAACTCGCAGCTGTGCCGAAGCCACCTCCCAATCCACAACGATCTGTGAGCGATCAAAACCCTTTTCGTCCAAGACCTGATCGACTGCGAAGTCCAGCACGTATGACTGCATGAACTGAACTTGGGCATATCTGGCGGTGTCTTCCCGCTCTCGCCAAACTCGATTGTCTTCGATCCCTCGAACGAGGTCGATCCAGGCATGTGCTAGCTCATGAGCGAGAACGACCTCGCTTACATCTTCAGCATCGATGAAGATTTGAATGTGCTCGGGGTGGCTCCATGCGTCGATTGAGTGTCCTCCAGGGTGTGCCCGGGCGGGGAAAACCGTCGGCATCGTGTCGAGTGGAAGAATGACCTTCGGCGTACACCGGGCGACCTCATTGAGCAATTCCACGAATCGGTCTGAAAGATTCTGCGGGAAGATGACCGGGTATGCGGTCAGTTCAGACTCGTCGCCAAGCAGCGTTCCAAGCGAGCTCGTCCTGACGTGGCCGTCAACTATCCACTCAATGCCATGCCTGTTTCGGAGTCGACTTCCGACGACGGGGAGCGACCCACTTGCACTTGGTGAGAGACTCTGTATAAATCCTTGACTACTCCTTGGTGGAGTGTACATACCCTGAGTATAATGCAAGTTTGCTGGGAAGTTCCTAGAAATCTAGAGATTTCAAAATGCCCAAACGTGATAAAGCACTTTGGCAAGTCTCTCATCCAGGATGGGAAGCGTTGAACCTAAAAACTGGTGGTCGGTATAGGATTTGAACCTACGACCCCTTCGGTGTGAACGAAGTGCTCTACCACTGAGCTAACCGACCAAGAGTCTCATTATGACACTAGCCAAAGCGATGGGCTCATCCGTTACCCAGAAAGGCCGATGGTAAGATCACGTCATGTTGCCCATCGCGATTGGCGCCCTCATCCTGAGTCAGCCGGCCCCGGAAACCCATCGTCCGAAGCTGGTCCTGGTAATAAGTATTGACCAGTTTCGAGGGGATTATCCGGTTCGCTTCATTGAGCATTTCCTGCCCGCGCAGCGTGGGGGCAAGATTGGAGGGTTTAGGTACCTCACAGAAAGGGGGGCTTACTACGATGATGCCCATTACAACCACATTCCCACCGAAACGGGGGTGGGGCATGCGACGATCATGACGGGCAGCGTTCCCGGTCTCACCGGCATCATTGGCAATGATTGGTACGACCGAAAGACCGGCAAGACGGTCTATTGCGTCCAAGATTCTGATGCAAGCACCGTCGGTGGGAACAGCAAGCCGATGAGCCCGAAGAACCTGCTCGTTACGACGGTTGGCGACGAACTCAAGATGGCAACGAATGGTCGTGCCAAGGTGGTTAGCATTAGCTTTAAGGATCGCGCGTCAATCCTATTGGCCGGGCACGCGGCCGACCAAGTGATCTGGTTCGATGGAGGAACCTCCAACTGGGTGACGAGCACATTTTATAACTCTCGCCTGCCGGCTTGGGTGACCGATCTCAATGCCAAGAAACGTCCCGCTTCGGAGCTGAACCAAGTCTGGAACCCTCTTCTCCCCGTTGCGGAATACGATCTAGCCCGGAAGCCGCCGTTCCAGCAAGATTCGCCTGAGCCCGTATTTAGCCATCTGCTCAAGACCATTGGCGACTGGACCACTAGCCCCTTTGGTCAAAAGTTCGTGTTTGACACGGTGAAAATGGCGATAGAACGGGAAGGCTTAGGAAGTGACGAAGTGCCTGATGTCCTAACGGTCAATCTTGCGACGAATGACTATATTGGGCATGCCTATGGCCCCAATAGCCCGGAAGTTCTGGATATCACCGTTCATACCGATCGGCTTCTCAGCGACCTATTCAACTATATTGACCGGTCAATCGGGCTGAAAAACACGACTATTGCTCTAACCGCGGACCATGGCGTCATTCCCATCATTGAGGAGATGGCCAATGACTACAAGATCAATGCGGCACGGATCAAAACGTCCGATCTGAATGGTGCGGTGGAGGTGGCGCTGGATGCAAAGTATGGGGCAGGCGATTGGGTTCAGGCCGTTGATATTCCCAACATATTCCTCAACCAAGCCACGGTGACGGCAAAGAAATTGGATCCCGAGGAGGTCGAGAAGTCTGCGGGGAGGGCGATACAAGGCTTGCCCGGCATCTTCGCCGTGGTGACGCGAACCCAAGTTGCGAGCGGTAACTTGCCTAAGACGCCGTGGGCTCAACGAGTGGCGAACGGATTCAATCCTCAGATGTCGGGGGATGTCTTCGTGATCAATGCACCGGGCACGTACTTTGGCACTGGTCGCGGAACTGGGCATGGGTCCGTCTGGGAGTACGATGGCTATGTGCCAATCATCCTGGCCGGATTTGGGATCCAGCCGGGAGTCAGGCATGAGCAAGTGTTTGTCAACGACATCGCTCCAACCCTGAGCCGATTGCTCAAAATCGTCGCCCCGAGTGGGAACGTGGGTCGTGTCTTGCCCGGAGCGCTAAGGTAAAGCCTCGGTCAGTTCTTATGGGCCTTTGGGTTCTTCTGAAGGATGATCTCGACTGCCTTTTGTAGTTGATTGTCCGTCTTCAGGTTGCCAAGAGCCACATTGGGATCGGTACTGAGCTTGACTTCCACATCGGGCTTGATTCCACCGCTAATGTAGGTCCCGTCTTCGTCCACTTTTCGCGCAATCGCGGTTCCGCTCGGTAACCCATAGTGGGCAATCGTTATCTTTGCCGAGGTGCGATCAGGCAGCGGAATAACATTCTGAACAGAAGCCTTGCCGTAAGTGTGCTCTCCGACTAGGGTGGCGAGCTTATAGTCCCGCATTACCCCGGAGAAGATTTCGGCGGCACTGGCCGAACGCTCGTTCACCAAGATCACGATTGGGTACGTGAAGGTATGCAAGAGGCCTCCCGGCGTACGCACGGTTTCGACACGTTCTCCGCGCCCCTTCATTGTTACCACGGTCTTGAACTCAACGAATCGAGCCAGCATATCAACGGCGGACGAGAGAAGGCCGCCCCCATTGTCCCTTAGGTCAATTACTAGCCCTTGTGGCTTACTTCGCTCTAGTTCCTTGATCGTGGCGAAAAACTGATCGGGAGTGGGTTGCTCGAATCCTGTCACCAGTAAGTATCCGATGTTCGTGCCGTCAATCATGTTTCCGTCGGCACTTGGTGGAATGATACGTCCGCGACTAATGTTAAAGTTGACCGTATCCGTTCCAGCGCGAAATGTGCGGATTTTTACAATTGAGCCAATCTTGCCTTTGATCCGCCCGACAATCTCATCTGAGGTTTCGCCCGCAACGACATGCTCATCAACCGCAGTAATGATGTCTCCGCCCTTTAGTCCTGCCTTGTAAGCCGGGCCATTGCGGAAAACTTGAATCACTTTCACGCCAAGAGGGTCCGGCGATAGCCGGGCACCAATGCCACCAAAGGACATTTGGCCAGCCGTAGACCGGGCGAATTCTTCGTTAACGTACGGCTCAAAGAACTGCGTATGCGGATCGCCCAGAGCGGAAAGCATGCCATCCATCCCCGCGTACAAGAGTTGGTTCGAGTTGATTGGTTTGTAGTAGAGAGCCTGAATTCGCCGGTACTCCGTTGTGAAAAGTTGCGTAGGCGTTAGCGCTGGTGTGGAGTTCTTGTCCTTGGGCTTGAACCTCGAGAGGTCAGGCTTAACGCCAGCCCGAATGTCTGTCCACGTGAAGCCGACGGCGAAGGCCGCGGCGACCGCTACGAAACTGGCGAATACTTTCATTCCCTTCACTTGGTGTCTCCTGTGTAGATGGCCGTGGGCAGAATGTAGGCCGTACCGCCTTGAACCGTGATGGTGTCATACGCGAGAATGGGATCTGGGCCAAGGTCCCCATCCAATTTCGCCCTTCCGGCCGACTTTAGAACAGCCGCAAAGAATCGAGCCGCCCCGGTGGTCGTGGAATCCACGCGCAGTGTTAGGGGCGGCGCCAAGCTCCCCGAACCCTCGACGTGAAACGGCTTGTTCTCCTTCGAAAGACGTCCATAGTCTCCCGTGGGCAAGAGCTTGCTGAGAGCCTCTTTCATGGCCGAGAAGTCGCCGAAGCCGCTTCCACGAAGGTCAAAGACTGTTTTGCCGCTTACCTCATCGGCCACTCCCTTCATGAAAATCAACCTGTCTCCAATCAGCGGTTTGACGGTAGTGAGAGCTTTAGCAACCGTGGCGGTCTGGGGCGGCTTGCCGGCTGACCTCCAAACAAGCTTGACCGATCCTTCCGTGCCGGCGGTGAGCCTTTCAATAAGGCGCGCTGCCGGAATCGCATTATCGGATCGCTTGATGTATTTCTCGCGTAGCTTCAGATAGGCATCTCGCTCTGTGCTACCGAGGCGCATTCGGTCAAAGGCCCGGTTTAGTTCGAGGACTTCGCTTCGGCTGATAGACCACTTTCCGTCAACGCCATCAATCAGATCGCCGGGCTTCAAGCCAGCTTTCTCGGCGGGCGAACCTGGCATGACAGAGGAGACGACGACATCCGGAATTAGCCCCCCACTTTCCATTGAGGGTAGCTCTTCCAGCTTCCCATCCACATCCTTGCGGCCATTGGCGTTCCAATCTGCAAGCTTATCTTGAGCGGCGTGAAACTTCTGCAGTTGGTCCTTGTCGTAGACCAACCTTAGCTCTACCCCTATCCCCTCAAACTCGCCTTTCATGGCTCGTTCGAAGGCAGGGAATTGCTTGTCGTTTAAGTACTGGACATTGGGATCCGCGAGGCTGTTCACCATTCCACGGACTGCTCCAAGCGAGAGCTTCTGCTCGTCGTCAACCGGTTCAACGTAGTTCTGCTTGATTACCGTCAGTAGCTCGTAGAAGAAGTCCGACTCATTCGAACTGGGAACGTTGGTCGTGGAGGCTAGGAGTTTCTTCTGATCGGTTGTGGCGGTCAGAGTGTCCTGTACTGGCGGCCCCATTTCCAGTTTCCTACGAACTTGGGTACCTCCGAATCCGGCACCAAGCACCAATGCTCCAACGATGAACGGCCAAATCTTCATGAAACTTTACTACTCTCTATAATACAATCGTGTCCCACTCTCTGTTCCACAGGCTAGGGACGAATGGCAATCACCAACGTTTTTTGAGCTTTGATACGGCTGCGTGTAGTTCTTTCTTGCCCGCCCGGATAATGCCTTGGACAAGGGCTACCTCTGGCTCAACTTTGGTGAAGGCTCTCGCTACGGCCCGGAGGTGTCGCCATCGAAATCGTGGTCCTCGAACCACGACCAGGACCGGGGTCCAGCGATCGGGCCGGAACTTGCTCTTGAACTCCATAAGCCCTCGAAAATTATAGAACCGGCGGTAATGCGCCTTGGCCCATGCGCGTAGAAGGGCCAACCATCGAGGATCGTGATGAAGCACCCCTTGTCCAACTAGCAGGGGCACGATTCCCATCGTGAAGAACTTGTCTCCGCTTTCGGCTACCGTGCGAGCAGCAAGGTTAAGAAGGGCCTCAACCGTTCCGTTGGGTGCCCGACTTGAACGGATAAATTGCTCCGTCAACCACCCTTCACGGCCCGTCGCTGGGCAAAGGGTCGTAAAAGCAACGGGGGCGCCATCTCGCTCCGCCACGAAGATCCGCCGCCCCTTCAGGCTATCGAGAGTGTTTGGCTCGACAAGAAATCCAAGGGTCGGTAATCCCCGCTCGGATAGCCACTCTGCTAGCACACCCTGTAGGGCTGGGTGTGACTCCGCATGCTCGACTTCCCATTCACAAACGGTGACGCCGTGATTTCTGGCCCGGCTTACTTGGGCACGAAGGGACTTTGTTTCTTGAATGCGCTTCGTAAAGGACTCAGGTGTCCATTCCGGTTGACTCCCAAGGATAATTGAAGTGTAACCACCTAAACTCGTGAGGAGTCCTTGAAGTCTTTCTTCCGCTCCAAAATAGCAGGTGTCCCAGCCTTGAGATACTACAAAGGCTTCCCATTCGCCGATGCCTTCCTCAAGGTGATCGAGAAGGCAAATGGGGGCCCCCGCCACGACAGCAATGCGCCCAACAAGGACATAGCCTATGAGAACAGAGCCATCGGAGCTCCACCAATGCACTATCCCTGGGTTAACTACTTGGAAGCATGTGCTGTTCCAGCCGAACTGCAAAATGTGGTCTCGAACCCGGTCGTGGGTGAGACTCATTTGCGTACCCTAGTGGACATCGGCATCCAACTCTTGGATACGCCGTACATGTCGCTCTGCACCGTCAGGTTGCGACAACAGAAACTCGCTGAGGATCTGATTGGCTAACTCCGGTTCCGTGGTGCGTTGTCCCAGAGCCAAGACATTAGCATGGTTGTGGAGCCGGGCCAGATGGGCCAACTCAACCGAAGTGCAGAGCGCACAACGGATGCCCCGATAGCGGTTGGCACGAATACTAACGCCTATGCCGCTTCCACAGATTACAATCCCCAAATCGGCGTGACCGTTCAAAAGTGCGTGGCACACTTGATCCGCCGCGATAGGGTAGTCGAAGGCATCCTCGCTCATGGCCCCATAAGATTGCGTTTCATGTCCTGCTTTGCGACAGGAGTCTTCCAACTTAATGCGGAGGGAGTAACCAGCGTGGTCACTTCCAAAAGCTAGTCTCACTGGATGCCTCGGGCTTTGGCAAGGGCGATGGCGGCCTTGCGAACTTCCTCATCGGGGTCTTGCAGGACACTTTCGAGCTCTTCTCGGCGGATGTCGCCCGGCTGTTGCCAGAGCGCTTCGATCGCGGCATATCGAACTCGTGGGTCCTTGTCGCTCAGTCCGATCAAAATGTATCGCCGGTAAGCAGCATCGGGCTTGTTGCTCATCGCGCGGAGCACTTCGCTACGAACGTATGGGCTTTCTTCGCGAACTCCTTTCATTGCTTCCGCACGGAACTCATCAAGCCCATTGGTGAGGAGATTCCGGTAGGCTGCGATACGCACCTCTTCTACTGGGTCATTGACCGCCATGAATAGGAGCCGGCGATTCGCGAGGTCCATTTTGAGGTCCACCTCTTGGCAAATGGCCCGTCGGTTCTCCGGTTCAGGATCAGGCAACATGGCCAACATGATGATGATGTTTTCGCGGGTCGGGAACTTGGCGAGGGCCTCTATTCCGGCGAGGCGACTCCGCCATTCGCGAGCTGTGAGCATGGTCGCGAGAAGGGGGGTGGTCGCCTCCGTGCCGATCTCGCCCATCGCCCATGCAGCACCCAAGCGGCTATGCTCAAAGGGGCCTACCTCGAGGTTGTACTTTAAGGCTTCGGCTGCTTCAGGGGTTTGGCTTCTCGCCATCGCGCGGATCGCATAAACAGCGACCATGGGGTCAGGGTTCTTACTCAATTCCACCAGTCGCTTGAAACCCTCGATTGTAGGAGGGTTAGGTCCAACAGCAAGACGATAGAGGGCGGCCAACTTGACGCTCGTTGCCGGATTGGAAAGGGCTGCCTCGCAATCGGCAACCGATCCCGAAGTAAGGGCAATACGCAGGGATTCATCAGCTGGAATTGCCGACGTCAGTGGAGTATCTCCCTTGATAAAGCGTATGCCCGCAATCTCAAACTCCCGAACGCCGTACTGCATGTTTTCCTGCGAGCGTGTGGCATCGGGGACGGCCAGCACGATCGTATCGACCTTTCCGGCCCCAAGTCCCACCGTGACCTTCTGCCACTTCCCATCACGAGTAGGTTCAACCCAGTGGGTTGCGCCTGGGTACCAGCCGATCGCCACTCGCTCGTTTCCGAGCCTAAGTTCCAGTGGGTCAATCGCGGTCGTTCGCATCCAGAACTCGAGAAGAGGAGTTGTCCCGAGGTCTACACCAAGGCCATCTTGCAATAGAAATTGCCCTTCTCGAGGTCCCGAATTGACGATAACCTTGATCGCCGGACCGTTTTCCGTCTCGCCTCTGGTGATTTCACCAAACAAGCCGAGTCCCGTCGGTTCGAGTGGCTTGAACGCACTGATGGGAGTCCCGGTCTGAGCCTTTGCCCAGAACACACTTCCTGGTGCCGGTACCGTCTTCCAGTCTGTTACCCGACCCTCAACTCCGGATTTTAAGGCAACTTCACCGCGCCAGAGAGCAAGAAAGTCCTCCGCGACGGCAGCGGTTCCCGAGCCTGCATTGGTCGGGAGGAGGGAAAGGAACCCAACAGGGGTCCCGAATCGCATGGAAATGACCGGATTCTTCTTGCGTAAGGGAGAGCCTTCCGCCCAAGAGCCTGGCTGTGGATCCACAATCATCACCCCAGAATACGGGCCGCGAAAGGACTTGTCGTCGGACTCAAAACTGGCTTCATTGAAGCGGGTTCGGATGGAACTGACCAGCGGATCCACCGCCTGACTAGGTAAGCGATAGAAGGGGGTGGCATCGGTTTTCAGGTCAATCTGAATGTCCAATGCACCACCCGATTCGGCTTCTGCCGATTTCTCGAATAGGTCAAGAGCCTCGCGTATGCGATCCATTTCGGGGTCATTGATGAAGAACCGATCTTGTCGAATACCGTTGGAATCGGAGACCACCGTAGCTCGCGTTGACACCCAAACCAAGGTCTTCCACGGTGTTTGAGCATGGGCACCAGCGCTGGCCAAGGCAAGCGTGAGGAGAGCAAAGCGAAAAGGAGGAGTCACTGGTTATAGAGACGGATGTCAAGGCTAGAGGTAGCGTGTCCATCACCACGTGTCCATTCCAAATGCTTAGCCCCTTCCAGTTCCCCAAGGTCAAGCGGCATCATCTCGACCATATCCAACACGACTTGGCGGATTCGTTCGCTATTGCGTTGGAAGACCTCAAGCACGCTGTGGGCATTGACCGCCTCAGCTCCAGCGTGAACGCCGCTATCATAATCTGTGATCAGCGAAATGTTGACCACCGACATCCCAAGCTCATGACAGAGATAAGCCTCGGGATATTGAGTCATATTGATGACTTCCCAACCTTGGTTGTGGAACCAGAGGCTTTCTGAGGTTGTGCTGAATCGCGGGCCCTGTATGACGACAACGGTGCCCTTCTCATGAACGGTAATGCCATTCTTCCTAATCGCTTCGATCGCGATCTTACGGAGAGTCGGGTTGTACATGTTGGCGGGCGATACGTGCGTCACGATCGGCCCATCATAAAAGGTATCGGCGCGACCGCTGGTGCGATCCACAAACTGATCGCAGACGACAAAGTGTTCAGGCGCAACATGAGCTTGAAGCGAGCCAGCGGCGCAGGGGCTGATGATTGCCTTTACACCCAGTTGCTTCATCGCCCAAACGTTGGCGCGATAGGGGACTTTGTGAGGTGGAAGTGTGTGCCGCCGTCCATGTCTAGGCAGGAACGCCACTTTGCGCCCAGCCATATCGGCGACAAAGACGCTATCGCTCGGCGCACCGTAGGGGGTGTCGACCTTTACCTCGGTGACATTCTCAAGGAGGCTGTAAAAGCCCGAACCGCCAAAAACTCCAATTTCTGCAATGCTCATACTTATCTTCCTACAAACAAACCTTCGACCGCTGGTCGTAAGTTTTGCAACAACACATCAACGCGTCCGCCGGCTCTCAAGATCAGGCTCTGGTCATTAATCTCTGCGACGCGCTTTTTTGCGATCGCGGGCAATGCCTTCAGGCGCGGGTCTTCCAAAATGAACTTCGGGTCCCCCGCCACGACAAAGGCATCCGGCTTCATCGCGAGGATGCTTTCTATGTTCGCTGGCACAAACTTATCGGCCTCAGGGCCGACCGGTTCAAACCCAGCCCAACGGATCATATCAGCTTGTAAGCTCTTGGTGCCGGCGACCATGTGTTCTCCAGGCCCGCCAAGGACAACCATGACCCGCCGCTTTGTAGCCGAGTCGCTATTGTTGCCAATCTTGTCAACCATGATTCGGTCGATGAGTTCGGAAATCTCTGTCTCGCCCCCAAGCTTGGAGGCGAGTTTGTATAACTCCTCAATGAACCCATCGAGACTCTTGGCTCGGAACGCATAGGTCTCAATTTTGAGTTGCCTTAGCTTTTCGATGTCGGCGGAGTTGTACAGGTCGGCATCGTAAATGACCAAGTCGGGTCGAACTCTGGCAATGGCTTCGTAGTCTGGTTTGACTCCGGCCATGACGGGAATCGCCTTTACTGTGTCAGGGTAGTCACAACTCGCCGTGCGTCCGACAATCTTGATGCCCGGGAAGTATAAGGACAAAATTTCCGTGGTACTTGGGCTGAGACTGACTATTGTCCGTACTTGCTTAGTACGCAGGGTTCCGCCGTGAGTCGGAGTTGACTCGCAACCCAACAAAAGGAGAATGGGAAGAAGGATCGCGAGGAGTCTCGCCATGCCCCTATTGTGGCATCCTCAGGAGGGAGCGCGTCTGAGGTGGCAGGGAACTCCGGCGTTTGGCAGGGGCGACAGGATTCGAACCCGCGACCTACGGTTTTGGAGACCGCCGCTCTACCAACTGAGCTACACCCCTGCGCGAGGCAAACAGTTTACCGCGAAGGGCCGGGCTCAGACCTCGGCGTTCAACCGCGCAATCACGTCTTCAATATTCATAGGACCGAGGTCACCCTGTTCACGGTGTCGGACCCCGACGGTGCCAGCTTCCATATCCTTGTCGCCGCAGATCAGCATGTAGGGCACCTTAGACCGTTGATTTTCGCGAATCTTCTTGCCTAGTGTTTCGCGGCTGTCGTCAACGAAAACCCTAAAGCGGCTCTGCGATTGCGCCGTAATGGGTGGCCATGTGGCTTCGCCATTGGCTTGGTAGCCGTGGCTCGGGTGGCCTTGGAGTATCGCCGCTATCTCTTGAGCGTATTGAACATGTCGGTCGGCAATCGGTAGCATGGCCACTTGAGTTGGGGCCAGCCAAAGAGGAAAGGCGCCCGCATATTGCTCGGTCAGAAGACCAATCATTCGTTCGAGTGAACCAAATGGTGCTCGGTGAATCATGACCGGACGATGAGGCTTGCTGTCTTCGCCGATGTACTCCAACTCAAAGCGCTCGGGCAAGTTGTAGTCCACCTGCACAGTGCCCATCTGCCAATCGCGTCCCAGAGCGTCCTTGATGATGATGTCCAACTTGGGACCGTAGAAGGCCGCGTCACCGGGTGAGACTTCGTAGTCCATGCCGAGTTTCTTGCAAGCACCGAGGATCGCATCTGTTGCCAGCTGCCAATTGTCATCATGGCCAATGTACTTGTCACTGGCCGGATCTTTCGTGCCGACCCGGACTCTGAAATTGGTCAACCCCAGCTTCTCCAGAACCGCTTGGATGACTTCTACGACGCCAATAAACTCGTCCTGAAGTTGATCAGGGGTGACGAATAGGTGGGCGTCGTCTTGCGTAAAGCCGCGGGCTCGGAGTATCCCGGCAACCTCTCCCGACTGTTCGTACCGATAGACCGTTCCAAACTCGGCATATCGAACTGGTAGGTCGCGATACGACCGCATCTGAGACCTGTAGATCTCGATATGGAAAGGACAGTTCATCGGCTTCAAAATGAACGTGTCACTGACCTCACCGTCCGAGTTGAGGTCTTCCATGAACGGGAACATCTTGTCGCGATAGTTGATGATATGCCCTGACTTTTCGTAGAGCTTGATGCTCGCAATATTGGGCGTAACGACGGGTTCGTAGCCTCGCTTGAGCTGCTCCCTCTGCAGGAAATCGATCATAGTATTACGAAGCGTCGCCCCCTTGGGGAGCCACAAGGCCAGCCCTGTTCCAACGACAGGTGAGAACATGAAGAGCCCAAGCTCCTTGCCGAGAACGCGGTGGTCGCGCTTCTTGGCTTCATCGAGCATGAGGAGATATTGCTCAAGTTCTTCTGGAGTCTCGAACGCCGTGCCATAAATCCGCGTGAGCTGCTTGTTCTTAACATCGCCTCGCCAATAGGCCCCAGCGATACTCATGAGCTTAAAGTGTTTGATCTCCCTTGTGCTGTCCACGTGTGGGCCGCGGCATAGGTCAATGAAGCGATGCTCTTTACCATCGTGGCCGGTTCGTTTCTGATCGTAGAAACTGATTGCATCTCCAGCCGGAACGGCTTCAAGAAGTTGGAGCTTGTAGTCTGCGACGGCCTGACCCATGCCTTGGATTGCATCGTCGAGGATAAGGGATTTGGCTTCCTCGCGGGTTACTTCCTTGCGCTCGATGCGCTGATCGAGCTTGGCCAGTTCCTTCATCCGTTTTTCGATCTTGCCGAGTTCTTCTTCACGAATGGCCTCGGGGAACTCCATATCGTAATAGAAGCCATTTTCAATGGGGGGGCCGATTGCGAGCTTGACGCCGGGGTAGAGCTCTTGGACGGCTTGAGCAAGCAAGTGGGCGGCGGAATGCCGCAGGCGGTACAGATAGGACTCTTCGTAGTTCATTGGCTTTCTTCCCAGACCAGGGGATTTAATTTTCTTGGTTCGAGGGCGGGTACCGCTGGATCCAATGTAGATTATGCCCGATTGAGACCAGAACCCCAGGGCCTTGGGGCTCGTCCAAAGTTCGTGCGAACCTCGCTCTTCTTGGCTCTGTGCCTTCCGGCTGTTGTATCTGCTCAAATCGTAGGGCCGGAGCATATCAGCCTCGCTCTTGGAGTCCTTCGGGCTGGTCCCGGATTGACTTTGACCCTGACCGGTGAAGAAGCCACCACCTTGCGGCGGCAGTCGTTTCGCGTGAATTTCTATTACGAACCTCCGGCCGAATCCGAGCACCCAAGGGCCGCTATTTGGAGCTATAGGGAGGGGAAGCTGGAGAGGCATTTGATGGCCGACGGTACGGACTTCGTCCGTTACGATCCGGTAATGAACCAATACTCAAGCGTGGGTTATCGTGACTTGGCGGGCTTGAGTTCGTTGCTTCAGGCGACGGCCCGCGGGATGATGGCAATACCGGTTCACCTGTTTACCGATATGATCTCGACGGATACTTGGCGCCCTTGGCTTCGGCGCGCCGACATAGATACTTCCACGCCGTTGCAACTGCGATATTCAACGCCGAACGACTTCGTGTCCTTTGTGTTTGAGGGGCCGCTCGCCCCGGAAGCTCCGGTTCTAAAGGAAATGAGAGGGCAGGAAGTAAGGGGCGGACTTACGACAACGTGGCGGATGGCGATTGTGCCCGGGGTGCCGAGCACGCTACGTTTTGCTTTCGCTCCACCTCGGGGAGCGAAGCCGGTGAGTGCCCCTTCCAGCGTGCGTTCTCCAGAATAGGTCGCGCTTATTTCCTTGCCAAAGTGAATATCAACATTAAGGTCGCCTTTGGTCCCTCGCCTCCCGGAATCTCCATGGGGCTAGCGGTGACTTCGACCTTGCTCGGAATGCCGTTCATGCCAACCCAGGCCGTACCATTAGCGGTGAACTTTGGCGATTCAATGCTTTGGAAGAAGGTCTTGACCTTGTAGAGTCCATTTTCGTACCCCAGTACTCGTCCGCGGAAGATGTAAGGCATGGTGCGACTATCGCTGAACTCCCAGGTGTCACCGATGCCTGTAGGCTCTGCCGGTAGGGGGAGAGTGTTAAGGCGAGAAATCATTTGTTGCCCGCCGCCCTCATCGAGCCCAGTTTCAAAAGCAAACTGCGCACCGGCCCGGGAACGGATTTCGGTGAACTCAAAGGGCTGAGCCTTGGGGTCAGTGACTACCAATTGACCATCCACCTTTTGAGACTCCGACTTCATCCGCCAAAGCCAAGTACTGCGGCCTGTAGCAGGATCGAGCTTGGTTACCTCTGCGGTTACATTATCAGTGGTGATCAGTTCGAGATCCTCGCTCGGGTTCGTGAACGTTCGAACGGTACGTCCCGTGAACGATTGCTTTGGCACAGCAAGGATGGCCCGCGGAAATGGGTAGGCCGGTCCAGCTTGCGTCGCGAGTAAGAGGAAGGGTATCAACGAGGTTCCCAGGGCGTATCGGACGGCCGCTTATAGCCACGCTTGCGGATCAATTCTTCTCGGCCGACGGCGCTATCCAGCTTGCTTTGTTGCCGCAACAAGTCGGCTCGTTCCTTCTCCGCGTGCTTCATCTCGCGCTTTGCATCAGCTGCTTGAGTACGTTCTTCGCGAAGAAGTTCCCATGGCTTGATACTGAGCGCGATGCCAATCATCACGCCGAGTGCGATGAGAAGAACAGTCCATGTTTTCATTAGCATCATCCTGACCGACCAGTTTACTTGACGGTTTCAACCATGATCAGGTTCGTGTTGCCAACTTTGCCCGCGGGGACACCAGCTGTAATCACGATTGAGTCACCCACTTTAAGAAGGCGTTCCTTGAGGAATCCGTCAATCGCCCGGTCAGCAACGTCGTCCATCGTGTCTGGGCTATTCAACATAATGGTTTCCACTCCCCAAACAAGGCTCATCTGACGATGGGTGTTCTGATTCCAGGCCGTGCAAAGGACCGGCATGCGCGGTCGAAACTTACTGACCATGCGGGGGGTTAGACCGCTTGTCGTGGTTGTAAGGATCGCCTTGACTTTGAGGCTTGTTGCTAACTGGACGGCTGCCTCCGCAACTGCGCTGGTGTTGTCTTTGATGGCTTCCATCGAATCGAAATGGGCATCGTAGTTGAACGAGGTCTCGGCGGCCTCGGCAATTTTGCTCATCACCTTAACACTCTCCGTTGGGTATCGACCAGTCGCGGTTTCGCCACTGAGCATCACGGCATCGGTTCCATCGAGAATTGCATTAGCGATATCGGTTGCCTCTGCGCGGGTAGGACGAGAGAGGTTCACCATGCTCTCAAGCATTTGCGTGGCGGTGATCACGGGCTTTCCAGCCTCATTGCATTTGCGGATTAGCTTCTTCTGAACTAAAGGAACATCCTCCAAGTTCATTTGGAGGCCTAAGTCGCCCCTGGCGACCATGATAATATCCGCCACCTTGAGGATTTCATCAATCTCTTTCACCGCCTGCTGAGTTTCGATTTTGGCGACGATTTGTGGATGATAATCAAACTTTTCAAGGATGCGTCGAAGTTCGCGCAGGTCGGCAGCGCGGCGAACGTAAGACAAGGCGAGAAAGTCCGCCTTTGCCGAAGCTGCTTCAATCACATCCATCAGGTCTTTTTCCGTAATGGCGGCTGTCTCGAAGCTCTTGCCGACGAGCGTTACGCCTTGGCGGCTCTTGATGACTCCATTTGTGACTACCTTGGCGGCGAACTCGCTCCCCGTTTCCGCCCCGAGCTTAAGCTCGACGTCGCCATCCCCAAGGAGAAGTTTGTCGCCCGTCTTCATGGCCTCCCAGATTTCTTTCCCTTGGATGTAGAGTTGGGCGCTTGGATCCTGATGGCTGATGGTGAGAGTCTGTCCGGCCGTTACCGATAGGGGCGTGGCCAATTCGCCGATGCGAAACTTTGGCCCTTGGAGGTCTACAAGAATTCCGATGGGCGCTACAGGTCGCACCATGCCCCGAATCTCTTGAATCCATTGGTGCCGGGTCTCCCAGTCGCCATGGCTGCAGTTGATTCTCGCGACATTCATGCCTGCGGTCACGAGGGCTTCGATACCTTCCTTGTTACCGCAAGCTGGACCGAGGGTACAAACAATTTTTGTGCGTCGCTTCATTGCCAACAAGAAGGGACGAAAGAATTTGCCTAGCTGGTGCCCAACTTGGCGAGGAGCATTTGCTCTAGCGCCCTACGCAGACTCTCATCTTGGATGAGTTCAAAAACCTCCGCGGCGAACGCATAAACCAAAAGTCCTTGCGCCGTGGCTTCGTCAATCCCTCTGCTTCTCAAGTAGAACAAGGCATCTTTTCGAAGCTGGCCGATCGTGGCACCATGAGTACACTTGACATCGTCCGCGAAGATTTCCAGCTGAGGTTTGGTGTCAATTTGAGCGTGAGGGGAAAGAAGCAGAGTCATATTGGTCTGCTTGGCGTCGGTCTTTTGGGCATCTTGGTGGACAAAGATTTTGCCATTAAACACTCCTCGTGACTTTCCGGCAAGGAGGTGCTTGTAGATTTCAAAACTCTCACAATGCGGTACGGTATGGTCAAGTCTCGTATGGTTGTCGGCATGCTGATCGCCATCCAAGGCTATGACCCCGTCGAAGCGTGTATGAGCATTCTCGCCGGCCACTAAAATGTTAATGTCGTTCCTGGTGAGGCTTGCCCCAAAGACAATGTTGTATGAGCGGTAGGTGGAGTCTCGTTCTTGTCGGACTTCAACAAGGCCAATGTGTCGCGCTAACAGATCTTCGTTGCCGAGACGAATGTGCTCAAGGGCTGCATTAGTATGGACAAAGACCTCCGTCACCGGAAGGGAAAGGGTCTCACCATCACTCAGGTAGGTTTCAACCACTGTTGCATCAGCGCCTGGTTCTGCGACAATCAGCGTACGTGGTGCGGATGTAGCGTTCTTTCCCGTGGCGATGTGGGCAACGTGTATCGGCTTGCTGAGTTTGCGATCGACCCTGATGATGGCCCCATCGGAAAATGCCGAAGTATTGACCGCCGCAGTTAGGGGCATGGCGGGCTTGGATAGCCTCCCCAAATGAGCTGCGACTTCAAAACTTGACTCATTAGCTGTTGCTAGCTGACCCAATTCGACGGGGTGCCCGTCTCGAAGAAAGGCAATGTCAAGGTCCGAGTAGTTGGATAGGCTAGCGTCATACTTGCCATTGACGAATACAACTCGGTACTGCTCAACCTCGGGCAAGAGGTGATTGATCCAATCAGCCAACTCCGGTTGCATTGCAGGACCCGGTACCCAAGCGACCTCATTCAGGCGATTTAAGGGGGTGTATTTGTACTCCTCATCTCGGGTGGTTGGCAATTCTTGACCCGCAAGAAGGGCGACCGCTTGATTCCTGAGATTCGACCCGTCATCGCGATGCTCGAATCCGTTTATCAATGTTCGATCCATGGCAGGGGCACTCATCGCATCACGCCTTCCCGGCAAACTGCTCCTCAATCCAACTGTAGCCCTTCTGTTCCAGTTCGAGAGCGAGGTCCTTGCCGCCGCTCTTCACCAATCGGCCATCGGCCATTACATGGACAAAGTCGGGGACGATATGATCGAGGAGCCGCTGATAGTGAGTGACGATAAGGAATCCTCGATCTCGCCCCCGCAGCGCATTCACGCCATCAGCCACAACTTTAAGGGCGTCAATATCAAGGCCACTATCTGTTTCATCGAGAACCGCAAGCTTGGGTTCAAGAACCGCCATCTGAAAAATCTCGTTCCTCTTCTTTTCGCCGCCGCTAAACCCTTCATTAACACTGCGCTGGAGCATCGAAGAGTCCAAACCAAGACTCTTGGCTTTGTCTTTCACCAAAGCCATGAATTTAAGAGCATCTAGCTCGGGCTGGCCCGAGGCCTTTCGACAGGCATTAAGGGCGGAGCGTAAGAAGTAAGCGTTACTTACACCGGGAATTTCGACCGGATACTGGAAGGCCAAGAATAACCCCCGTACGGCTCGCTCATCCACAGCAAGCTCCAACAGATCCTCGCCTTCAAAGAGGACGGTACCTTCGGTCACCTCGTAGTCATCCCGCCCAGCAATCACATTGGCGAGGGTTGACTTACCCGACCCATTTGGCCCCATGATGGCGTGAACTTCGCCTGGATTGATGGTGAGGTTTACGCCCTTGAGGATCGGTTTTTCCTCTACGCGAGCGTGCAAATTTTGGATTTCAAGCATGGTGGGAAGGGCCGGGCATGAATCTGCCCAAAGTTGTCTTGATTTGTACCCGATCTAACCTAGTCTTATCAACCCGATAGCCGCCAAAAGGCCTCGTTTGAAGTCCATGAAGACTTTATCTGGGCACCCCCAGATGGCGATCCGAGTCCAATGGCGAAGGGCTCCGATGTCCCGGCGCCGATAGGCAGCCTCCGCAAGACCGAGGGCTGTCTGTCCCCGGGTGCGCCTGGTAAACCAAGATATGTTGGGCCAGTGCTCTTCAACTACTCTAGCGCTTTGTTGCCTAGCCTCGTCTCTGCGAGTACTAGAAAGGGATTCGGCGTGTTCACGGTATTCATAGAGGTCCTCGTTTAGGGCAAGAAACTCCCCCGCGATGCGGGCACGAATCCAGAAGTCCAGGTCTTCCGCCAAGAAGGCAGTTGCTCGATACTCGCCCACTCGGTCGGCGAGTTCGCGGCGGTAGAGGAAACAAGCTCCGCACCAAGGCAAGATCGGTTGATCTTCTACTTGAAGGGCGGGCCAAGATCGAATGAATTCGCGTTGGGCGCTGACGATACTTGCACCCGCGTATATAAGGTCGACCGCCGGGTTGGCTTCTAATGCCTGAGCCATGCTTTGCAGAGCGCATGGTCTATACCAGTTATCGTCGCTGGTCCAAGTCAAGTACTTGCCTTTAGCCTGGGAAAAACCTCGATTCAAGGATCGGGGCAAACGGAGATTGGACTCGTTGCGGATCACTTGGATCCGAGGATCGTCAAAATTAGGAGAAATGGGAGGGGTGGAAGCATCATCTACGATAAGGAGTTCCCAGTCAGTCAGGGTCTGAGCAAGGATGCTGGCAACCGCAGACCGCAAATCCGCTGGTCTTTGGTAGGTTGGGAGCACAATGCTGACAAGCGGCACGTCCGAATTGTAGCCCTGTTACAAGAACCTAGTTCAATTCAGGCAAAGTCTTGATACAATGAAAGGCATGAAACGCACTGTCCTAACGTGTCTGGTAGCCGCAGGCTCTGTACTGGCCGTCGCGCAAGCAGATTATCCTGGCGCAACTTGGAACCCGGCGGACAGCACCAACTTCACGGTAAGCAATCGGCCTACAACGTATCCCTTCCACTACGTGATCATCCATGTAACCGAGGGAACCTACAATGGGGCGATTAACTGGTTCCAAAACGCCACGAGTAATGTTAGCGCCCATTATGTGGTCCGAAGCAGCGACGGGTTTGTAACCCAAATGGTACGGGGCAAAGACATTGCGTGGCACGCGGGAAACGGCGCCGTTAATAACCGGAGCATCGGCATTGAGCACGAAGCGATAACCACGGGAAGTAACCCGACCAGTTGGTTCACAGATGCGATGTATCGCTCAAGTGCGGATTTGGTTCGTTGGCTGACTACTACCTACGGTATCCCGCGGTTTCACGACCCGAACGTGACGCCTTCGACCGACCTATCTACGATAACACCGGGCATTTTGGGACATAAACAGGTACGAATTGGGGGGACTGCATGCCCAAGTGTTTATTGGGACTGGGACCTTTACATGGATCTGGTGACTCGTGGCGCCAACTATGATTCGGACACGATGCCTGTCTTTATGCAGCCCGGTCAAGAGGTAGAAGTAATTGTCCGGTTCGTTAATACAAGCGAGTTCACGTGGCTCACCGGTACGGGGAATAACCAGGTCACATTGCGAACCACACCCGCTAGCAGAGTCAGTCCATTTTATGTGTCTGGCGACTGGATTAGCTCCAGTAATATTGCAGCACCATCTTCGGCCGTACCATCTCAAGGGATTGGCGAGTATCGGTTTCAGTGGCGGGCTCCGGTTGCGCCCGGGCATTACACGGAGACGATGCAGCTTTATCACAGTGCCACTGGGTTCATGGGGCCCGAATTGGAATTTGATGTCGGCGTAGGGGTGATTGACAAGGTTATTGACAACGTGGACCCTGGTTTTTCGACCGTGGGCGTTTGGAGTACGGGTACGTCATCGGCCGATAAATATGGCGCCGACTATCGCTACTCCAGTGCCCTCCAAAGAACGCCAGCGTCCGCCGAATGGTTCGTGGATGCTCCACAAACCGGTCAATATGAAGTCTATGCTTGGTGGCCACAAGGTGCCAACCGATCGCCCAAGGTGCGCTACGAGCTTGTTGGTCGGCGCGATACCTTTACAACTCTTCGCGACCAAACCACTGCTGGTGGTCAATGGAATCTATTAGGGCGCCAGAGCTTCAGCGCTGGTGGTGGATTTGTGCGAGTGAAGGCATTGACCCCACAAGGTGCGGTGGTTATGGCGGATGCTGTCCGGATCGTAGGGCCAGTACGGTAGATGCTTGCTAGCCTTGTTGCGCACCTATTGGCGGTTTCGGGGGCAGACCTCAGTGCTCCAGAACTGAAAGCTAGCGCTGGCTATGAGTTTCGACTGAAGCCCGTTCCTCAAGTTCTGTCTCAATTGCGTAAAGAAACAGGATTAGAAATCAAAGTTGATCCTCGCTTGGCAGATCGCCGCCTAACGGCGCTTGTGACCGATCAGCCACGTCGCGAGTTTATGACTCGCATGGCCGAAGTGCTCGGGGCCCAGTGGGTGGGGCTTAGGCTGACGCAGCGGGAAGATGTTGCTCTGTACGAAAAGAATGTGGTCGGCAAGAACCTCGCCGCTAGCAAGAAGTTGTTGCTAGCAGATTTCCTAGCGCTCATCAAGGAGTCTGATCGATCATTCTCATCGATTCGCGACGAGATCTCTCGAACTGAGAAGGTGATCAACGACCTGAGGCGCGATCGCCCCAGCGGTTGGGGGGACCAGTTCACGGCAGGCCAGCGGCGAATTGACAAGCTCAAGGCTTTTGAGCGTTCGCCAGGGCTGTACTCGTTTATGCGGTTGGCCCGGGATTGGCCTGAGACAACCTGGCATCAGATGGTCGCGGGCAAGCGGTTTGGTGCTTGGTTAGCCCAAGAGGGGCTGGCAGGAGGTAAGTGGTTTTGGATCGTGGGTGACCCTGTTAGTGGTCGGGTATCCACTTCAGACTCGGGGGCCGAGGGCGCAATTGACTCCTTTGATTGGCCCGATGAATCATCGATCCGTGTTTTGCCAGCTGGGCCGGGAAAGGGAATCACGAGAGAGTTTAGGGGACGGGACGGGAGTTGGCGGGACATCCCATTCTCACCCGGAGATCTTGATGTTTTAGAGACGGCGCACCGTGAATTGGGCATTGATACAGTGTCAGAAGGGCTGTTGACTCGCGGTTTGTCCAATGACCTTGCTAGCCAGCCAATCAAGAATGTCTTGAGTGGGTTGACCGAGTTGGCAAGGCGCAATGCCGCAGAACTCCGGCTGGAGGGGAACTGGATCACTTACGTTCCAAAAGCCGCCGCCATCGAGCGGCTAACGTCGTGCGATATTGACCTTCTTCAAGCTGTTGAGCGAGGTGGGGCCAATGACTTACCAAGTTTGGTTAAGTTCATTACCGACATGAACGGAATGACGCGTTCTCGGTACCGCAACTTCCGAGTTCAGGCAGAATTGGGCCAACTAATTGATGACGTTGAGCTGTTTGACTTCCTTTCGATGTTAACGGCGAATCAATTAGCCGATGCCTCTCGGGGAAAGGCTATCCCTTATGTTGCACTTAGTCCGATGGCAAAGAACCTGTTCCGCCAATTCGCCGTCGAGGGCCTGAGAAGTTCAAGGAGTGCCCCGGAGTTTGCTCAATCCCCAGCCGCCTGGGACTCGATGTACTTCTATCTGGAGCGCTACTTGCAATCGATATTTTCTCGCGAGGTGGGTCAAGGGAAGACCATCAGAGGCGGGATCAACGATGGCGTTCTTCAGGGCGCCACCCCTGACCGCTCCGCTTACCAAGTGGAATTGAACTTCTTCTTTGGAGTGGATTTTGCTAATTCCGCCAAGCGGACAACCAAAATGGGGACGATGATCCCGCCTCCTTATAAGGCTGATCCAAATGCAAAGCCGCCCGAGCATCACGAAGGCCACGGGCCGGGAATATAATGCGAATATGAAGCCCTTCGGTCTCATCGCACTCTTAGTTGTTGCTTCTATCGGCGTCGCTAACTCGTTCAAGACGATCACGGCCAGTAAGCCAGGGTTCTTCAACGCCAAGGCGACTTATGCGGTTCTAGATAATTCGATCCTCGGAAAGTTTGCCACCAGCACGCTTGAGGCCGAGGCCAAGCAGGCGGTCGCTCAGTTCAAGCGTGAGTCGTCCAGCATGGATAAGCCTCGCTATCCGTACAGCTATCAACAAACCAATGATGTGGTCTATGCTTCAAGCACCGTGATATCGGTCCGAACTCAGATCTTCTGGGACACGGCAGGAGCTCATCCAAACACAAATTACACCACGCTGAATTTTGCGATGGTGAATGGTAAACCCAAGCGCATTGGACTTCAAGATCTCTTGAAGGAGGGTGTCCGTGGGTACTGGGTTGATGACCTCGTGATCGCCAGTTTGAGGAATCAGAACGCATACTCCGTTGTGGAAGATGGGGTCGCTGGCCTAAACCAACAACAACGTGATCGTTTCACGATCAGTAAGAAGGGCCTGCAGTTTATCTTCCCTCCATACGACATGGGCTACTATGCCCAAGGCACTTTTGATGTTGATCTCACTTGGTCACAGCTATCCCCGTTTGTTGACCCTAATGGCATTCTGAAAGGCCTCGTTCATTGAACGCACCGCCCATTCCTCATAGCCATCCCCTTGATTTGAATCGCCTCTACCTGAAGCGAAAGCTTCTGAAACTCGTTGGCGCGCAGTATCACATTCATGAGCCAGGGAGTGGTCAAGAGGTCTTCTTGGCCAACAAGAAGGGCCTTAAGCTGAAGGAAGATATAAGGATTTCTCGCAATGGGATAGAAGAAATCCACATTCTTGCCCGGCAAATCATGGATTTCAAGGCCAGTTATGACGTATTCGACCTCTCCACCACACCAAGCGTAAGGATTGGGGTCCTAAAAAGGAAGGGATGGGCGAGTATTGTGCGAGATGAATGGGTTGTATACGACGCAAATGAAGTCGCAGTAGGGTCCATGCTCGAAGACTCGATGCTTCTTGCGCTAGTAAGACGCTTTCTGACTGCCTTGGTCCCGCAGAACTACGACATGTTTATTGGATCAACGAAGGTTGTGGATTTCAAGCAGAACTTCAACCCTTTTACCTACCACCTAAATATTGACTTCCTCGTTCCATCTGCCCAGTTTGATCGCCGGCTCGGTCTCGCCGCAGCTGTATTGTTGGCAAGTATTGAAGGTCGCCAGAGCGGCTAGCTTGTGAAGTTAGGCGGGGACCATGGGTAAAGGTGAGTTCACGATAGACTTGCCATTGGCAATGTAGAAATCGAATTCTTCGGGAAACGCCTTGATGGCACCAGCCACTGGCCAAGCCGCGGCGTCGCCGAGCCCACAGAATGACCGACCATCAATCTGGGTCGTGATGTCTAGGAGCAGTTCTTTATCGCCGGGCTGCCCATTCCCACGGACAATCCGCTCCAATATCTGGAGCATCCATTTGGTGCCTTCGCGGCATGGAGTGCACTTACCGCAACTTTCAAGGGCGTAGAACATTGCGGTTCGCCAGATGAACTGAACAATACAAGTCTTTTCATTCAAGAACATGCACCCGCCCGACCCGACCATTGAGCCAGCCTGCATCATCTCCTCGTAGCCAATGATCGCCCCGTCACACATTGCGGCCGTCATGATGGGAACACTGCTTCCCCCCGGAACGCACGCCTTCAACTTTCCACCAGTCATACCTCCGCTTAACTCTAGTAACTCCATGAGAGTGGTACCGAACTCGATCTCATAATTGCCCGGCTTCGCGACGTGACCACTCACGCTAAAAATCTTCGTTCCGCGTGAGTTCTTGGTTGCTGCACCAAGGGTGGCGTACCATTCGCCGCCTTTGTTCAAGATAAAGGGCACGCATGAATAGGTCTCAACATTGTTGATGAGGGTCGGGCGATCCCACAGGCCGGCAACCGTGGGTAGCGGAGCGTGGGGAAACTTGAGCCGCGGCATGCCTCGTTCACCCATTAGGCTAGACATCAAAGCACTCTCTTCACCGCATTCATAGCTACCCGCTCCCAGGTGGATATAGAGGTCGAAATCAACCCCGCTGCCGCGGATGTTTTTCCCAAGATAGCCCGCCGCATAGGCTTCGTCGATCGCCTTCCGAAGTGCTTTGGCTGCATCAATAAACTCGCCGCGAATGTAAATGAAACCCGCATCCCCCTGACAAGCAATGCCTGCGAGCGTCATTCCTTCAATGAGCAGAAACGGGGTCTCCTCCATAATCTGCTTATCCTTGAATGTCCCGGGTTCGCCCTCATCGGCATTACACAAAATATAGTGGGGCTTAGTCTTTTCCTTTGGAAGACCATTCCATTTGATCCAAGTTGGAAAGCCTGCGCCACCACGACCTCTCAGACCGCTTTTCTTCACCTCATCAATGATCGCTTGGCGGTCCATCATTACGGCCTTATCGAGGGCTCGGTAGCCGCCCTTTGCCTTGTAGCCTTCCAAGGTCTGAAAGGCTGGATCTCCGGCATTCTCAAAAAGAAGTTTGAGTTCTGCCATTAGGACGTCTCCTCCACTCGGATTCGCACACGGCTTGGAGATGCCGGTGTAGTTGCTGCGGGAGGTGGAGCCTTGGCGGATTCAACCTTTTTTCCTCCAGGCTTCTCGAAATCAGCTAGGTGAACTTGGACAATCGAGTCCGCCATTTGGATCACGGTGTTTGTGTCAGATTGGCGAAGCTGTTCGAGTAGCGCATCGAGGGACTTCTCATCAACGGGGCCGTAGTACTGGTCGCCTACCTGAACAAGAGGTGCACGATCGCATGCGTTTAGGCACTCAACCTCATGTAGGGTGAATACTCCGTCGCTGGTCGTCTCTCCGAACCCAACACCAAGCTTTTGGGTCAAGTATTCCGCCACTGGATAGGCACCACAAACTTGGCAGGTCAGGCATGTGCAGACCTCAATCAGGTGTTTTCCGACCTTGTGGGCGGTGTTGTACATTGAATAAAAAGTAGCCACCCCCTCTACTTCCGCATAGCTACGATCTAATCGAAAGGCAACTTCAGCAATGGCTTCGGGCGACAGATAGCCCCCGTACTCGCGTTGGGCAATCCACAAGCCCGGCAAGATGCCACTCTTACGATCGGGGTAGTGAGTCAGGAGCGCTTCTAGCTCAGCTATTGCGGTGTCGCTGAACTGGAGCTTGAGGTCTTCGGGCTTTGGTACTTTGGGCCGATTTGCCCCCAGTTGGATCAACTCGCTCATCGTCAGAATGGAGTCTACCTTTGAGGCCCTGAATTTGCTTTACTCGCTATTTCAGTCCAGATGAGCTTAACTAGGTTAAAATTAAAGCCCGAGACGCTTTCAATGTCGCAGGCGGCACGGATTGCTGCACTGCTATGGCGTCGCCGTACGAGATTTCGCACACCTGGGATGAGCCCGAAGG
>JADZDX010000104.1 GCA_020850835.1 Fimbriimonadaceae bacterium | reverse complement strand
TCACAGCAGAATTCGGTTGGTGGGCCTAACTAGATTCGAACTAGTGACCTCACCCTTATCAGGGGTGCGCTCTAACCAACTGAGCTATAAGCCCAACCGTTCGGCCCTTATTGATACCACATCCCAAGCTCAAGCGTCCATAGGTTGCGTCAAAAGACTGGGCGCAGGGATATACTGCAAGGCTCAGGGAAAAGGATCAGCCCAAGCATGATGAACTTGAAGCGATGTTATTTCGTGGCGGGACTCGCCGCACTCTCTTCGGCCGCACTGGCCCAATTAGCCGGGCCGGTGCCCCTCAGTTGGAAGTGGCAGCAGGCCACTTCGGTTGTTCCGGGGGAGTTTGCCGCTCATGGCAATTCAATAATCACAGCCGTTGGTCGCAGGATTTATGCCCTTGACCGAGAGACTGGCAATCAGCTCTGGCGCTGGCCTGCGGAGGGTATTCAGGGCAATTTCAACCGAGGTGCCTTGGTTATTGGTGATGTAGTGGTTGCGGCCGCTGACAACCGCACGGTCTATGCGTTTGACGCGACCTCGGGGAAGCCCCTGTGGGAGAAGACCCTAACTGGAGGGCTTGCGAGTAATCCTGTCGCAGCTGGTGGCATGGTTGTCCTGCCAATGGGAGATGACACGCTCGTAGGGCTCAATGCCAGTAATGGTGAGGCCGCTTGGGCGAAGCCGCTAGCCGTGGAGGGCGGCATATTGGGTCGGCTGACTCCTTCTGGAAATGATGTATTCCTCACTACATCGAATTTTGAGCTGGCGGCTTTCGATGTAGTCAGAGGAGTCAAGCGTTGGAAAGTCCAGTTCACGCAGCTAAATCCGGATGCGATTCCCGTTGTGTACGAAGACACGGTGTACATCATTTCGGGCGACTATGTGATGGGCCTTGCTCGCCAGAACGGCGGACTCAGGGCGCAGGTGTCCGTTGGCGAACAAGCCGTTTTTGGCCCGGCTGTCGCTGCAAACACCATTTCTGTGGTGACACGTCAGGGTTCTGTGCGATCGTTCACGAAACAGGGGCGCCCCACTCACCAGCCAGTTGACCTGCAGTCATCAGCTGTAAACTCTCCGAGCATTGTCGGTGGAAAGATCCTTGTCAATACCTCTAATGGATCAATGAATATGATTGAGCCCGCCGACGGTTCAATCATTTGGAACTACATCCTGCGCCCGACTTTGAAACCAGCGGCTGACTCAAGCGGCAAGACGCCGCCAAACTACATGACGGCTGCTTCATCCGTTTCGGCCATCGGTAACACCCTTTTCCTGAATGGGCGCGATGGTCAGATTCTGGCCTTTGACAACAAGTCAGGTGTGGATTTGACACCGCCAACCGTGTCGTTTGTCTTCCCGGTTAATGGATATGAAATGTCGGGCAGGACGAATGTCCGCGCTGGCGAACAACCCCCGTTTTTCCTGTGGGATGTTGACGATCTGGCCTCAGGTGTGCGAATGGATACCGTAAAGGTGGACATTGACGGACGTGTGGCGAAGCACTTTCTAACTCGCGATGGTCAGTTGGTGGTTCGGATCAATGGATCCGACAACCCGGGTCTGAGTGATGGCCCGAAGACACTAACTGTTACCGCTTCCGACTGGCTAGGTAATTCGGCAAAGTCTCAGTTTCGGGTGATGATTGACAATACGTTGCCTGCGCTTAAGGCGGCCACCGGAAGCTCCGGGAATAGCGGCGGTGGCCCAGGTGCCGGAGGAATGAGCGGCGCAGGTAAACCCTGAGTTTTCCGGCTACTTTTTGGCAATTATTGCTTGCGAGCGAAGCTCCGCCAAAGCGGGCTCGCGCTATTTGCCAGGCGATTGCGGAAACATCACTTGATCCCATTGCCATGTTACGGCAGAGCCCTCTGCTCTCTGAGGCAGAGCGTAAGCGAATGGCGAACGCTGATTCATCGGCTATGGAGAGGGCATTAGATCAAGGTGCCAAGGTGTGGGAAGAGTCCCAGTTCTCGGAGACATTAGCCCAGGCAGGTCAGGTGCCCCCGGCTCTCTGGGTGCGGGGCGATGTATCCGTCTTAAGCGCTCCCACGGTTGCCATTGTCGGCACTCGGTCGGCGACAACTTATGGCAAAGCCGTGGCGCAGAAGTTTGCCGAACGGCTAAGCGCTTGTGGAATCACGATCGTCAGTGGGGGCGCACTGGGGATTGACGCGGCCGCTCATGGCGGTGCCTTGTCCGTGGCTGGGAAGACGGTTTCCGTATTGGCAACGGGCATTGACGGGGCATATCCTCACAACCATCGGAGTCTTTTTCAACAGATTGCAGAACAGGGCTGTTTGATTAGTCAGTTTGCCTGCGGGACGAAACCGGATCAATATCGCTTCCTTCAGCGTAACCAGATGATCGCTGCGCTGTCTGATGCGGTGCTCGTCGTCGAGGCCCCTGAGGTCAGCGGCGCGCTCAGGACGGCAGGAGATGCGGCTAACTTGAACCGAATGGTTTTTGTCGTGCCCGGCAACATTAGCCTTACAAACTTTCGTGGTTCCCATGCACTGATTAGGGACGGGGCCATGTTGGTTGACCATCCCGATCAGATCGTTGAAACTCTAGGGATTGAGGCGGATGAGCAGGCAAATGTCAGTCTGGAAGAGCTGCCCGAGCATCAACGAGCAATAATCCAGGTGCTAGGGGATGATCCAATTTCGTCAGAAGTAATCGTGGACCGGACTGGGCTTGATGTTGCGGTTGTCTCCAGTGAGCTAACGTTGCTAGAACTAGAGGGGCTGATCTTACGGGATGGGATTGGCTACGCACGCAAGCCATGATGGGGGTCTTCCTTGCCCTCGGTGAATCCGGATTTGGCCCGCATCGCTGGGACGGGAAGGATCTGATTCCCGCTCAAGAGGAGCCAACCGGGATTATCTCTCCAGGCCTCGTGGATATTCATTTTCATGGGGCCTTTGGCATTGACTTCATGTCGGCCTCGCGACAGGACATGATGATTCTTGCCGATCGCCTTGAGGCCGAAGGCTATGAAGCTTGGCTCCCGACCACGGTAACCGCGACCCCGGGGGACGTTAGATCGGCCTTGGCAAACCTTCCCCAACATCGCTCAATTGTTGGGTTTCATCTAGAGGGTCCATTTATTAGCCCCGAGTTTGCGGGAGCCCAGCCTCCATCGCTCATTATTGATCCTCCATCTTCGGGCACAGAGTGGGATCCTATTCTGGATGATCCTCGCCTTCGCGTAATCACCATGGCCCCAGAGCGACCGGGGGCTCTTGAACTAGCTTCTCGGCTCCATGGTCAAGGGGTACGCGTGAGTATGGGGCATACCAATGCCACTTTTGCGAAAGCTGCCCAAGGGTGGAACTCCGGATTCCGGCATGCGACTCACACCTTCAACGCCATGCGACCGTTTCACCATCGAGAAGCGGGTGCAGTAGGGTTTGCTCTAGCCCAAGATGGCCTCAAGACCGAGCTGATCTACGATCGACTCCATGTTGATCCAGATGCCGCGCGGGTTCTGTTGAAAATCAAGTCCTCCCAAGACGTGATTGCCGTCAGCGATAGTGCGATGGCGACGGGCCTTGCACCGGGGACCGAGCTGAAAATGTGGGGTCACGAGTGCGTAAAGGGCGACGGTGACGTGCGCATCAAGGCAACCGGGGCCCTAGCGGGGAGCGCAATTACCCTCCGGACGGCGTTCAAAAACTTCGTTGAAGACTTCGGAGCAGAGGTAGCGGTTCGCGCTTGCTGTCATAATCCGAGGCGCGCAATCGGTTTACCGACAGAACCAAAGGTGCTTCTTGTCTGGTCGCTTGATGGCGAACTTAAAGAGCGCATCGAGCTATGAGTTTCTTTTCAAAACTT
>JADZDX010000103.1 GCA_020850835.1 Fimbriimonadaceae bacterium | reverse complement strand
GCTCCTCGCCTATGTAGTGATGCCCGAGCACGTCCATTTGCTCCTTCAGCCCAAGTCCGGTTGCGAAGTGGCGCAGATTCTGAGGGCCGTCAAGCAGCCCGCCGCCAATCGGATTCTGCGCTACCTCGAAGAGGCGCGGCCCACTTATTCGCAACGGTTCACTGATCTCTGCAGACGGCAAGGAGAGCCACCGGTTTTTGGCAAGCAGGGGGAGGCCATGATCGCAACGTGGTATCGGATGCGGTGTTGCGCTACTCGCTGGACTACATCCATTGCAATCCCATTCGGCGCGGGCTCTGCACGTTCGTGCATCAATGGGAGTTTTCAAGTGCTCTTGCCTATTGCGATGAGGAAGGCGAGCCGCCAGTCTCCATCGATTGGCTTGACGGAGAATTGCTGTAAGATGAGATCATGTGGTGTTTTGACACTGGTGTAAGGTTGAGACCAGTTGGCGCAGGAGGAAGGACGGCGCGACCTTTCACCAGTGCCACCCAAAGTAGGTGCTATACGAAACTCGCCCCGGCCACCCAGCCCGCCGTCGATTGGCGTGACCGAGAATTGCTGTAAGATGAGATCATGTGGTGTTTTGACACTGGTGTAAGGTCGAGGTCGGTTGGGGCGGGAGAGAGGGGCGCGCGACCTTTCACCAGTGCCACCCAACGTGGGTGCTATACGAAACTCACCCCGGCCACCCAGCCGCCGCCAGTCTCCATCGATTGGCTTGACGGAGAATTGCTGTAAGATGAGATCATGTGGTGTTTTGACACTGGTGTAAGGTCGAGACCAGTTGGCGCAGGAGGAAGGACGGCGCGACCTTTCACCAGTGCCACCCAAAGTAGGTGCTATACGAAACTCACCCCGGCCACCCTGCCCGTTTAAGTCCTCAATAATTTTTCGGTTCGAATTCGCGTCATAGGTGTAGGTGAACACTTGCTCTATGACCTCATTGACGGTGTCGTGAATCCTACTCACCCGGCTATCGTTATCGTACGCAAAGAGCTGCACTCGCCCACCTTCGTAGGTAAGCGTCGTTCGCAACCCGCGCTTGTTGTACTCCGTTTGGACAAGTCGCTTAGCAATGTCTTCCGTAGTCGTTACGCGGTTATCGGCATCATAGCCATATTCGAGGAGTGACCCTGTGGCACCCTGACCTCCCCCCTCGCGAGCGAGGGGGAATCTTGTTTGAACCCCTCACCCCCTGCCCCTCTCCCCTTCAGGGGCGAGGGGGTTGTTTGTTTCCCTCAACTGGTACCCTACTGGCTTAGTGAATCGAACCGTTCTGGTGCTTGGGTCTGGGCCTATTCGAATCGGCCAGGGAATTGAGTTTGATTACTCCTGCGTTCACTGCGTTTGGGCCTTGCGCGAGATGGGCTACCGGCCGATCATCGTGAACAACAACCCCGAGACGGTGAGCACCGACTTTGATACCGGCGACGGACTTTACTTCGAGCCGGTGACTCTGGTGGATATCCAGCGCATTCTGAAGCACGAGAATCCGATCGGCGTCGTGACTCAGTTTGGTGGGCAAACGGCGATCAATCTTGCCGAGCCCCTTGCTCGGCGCGGCGTCAACATCTTGGGCACCAGTGCCGAAGCCATTCGTAAAGCCGAAGACCGCGACGAGTTTGATAAGCTCCTGATTGATCTGGGCATCAACAAGCCCCAAGGCAGGGCTGTGAGGAGTCTTGATGCGGCTATGGAGGTCGCGAGGGAAGTTGGCTATCCGGTTCTTGTCCGCCCGAGTTTTGTCCTTGGCGGGAGGGCGATGGAGATCGTGACCAGCGAAGACCATCTGGCGCGCTACTATGCGTTTGCCGAAGAAGCCAACCCTGGGCAGCCCGTTTTGGTGGACAAGTACATGCTCGGCACCGAGGCCGAGGTGGACGTGATCAGCGACGGCACCGATACGCTCGTGCCCGGCATCATGCAACATATCGAGCGTGCGGGAGTCCACTCGGGTGACTCGATGGCCGTCTACCCACCGGTCAACCTGAGCCGCGAAACCGAATGGCGAATGGTGGATATCGCGTGCAAGATTGCCAAGGCGCTTGGGGTAAAGGGCCTGATGAATATCCAGTTCGTGGTAGACGAAAGCGGGGAAGTGTTTGTCATCGAAGTCAACCCTCGGGCCAGTCGCACAGTGCCCTATTTGAGCAAGGTCACCGGCATTCCAATGGTGCAACTGGCGACGCGCTGCATGATGGGCCAAACCCTGAACGAACTCGGATTTGGCTCCGGACTCTGGTGCGCCACTGGTGGTCGCAACTCAAGTTTCGAATCTCACGAACCGCGCATCGAGGGAATCACGGCTACAGCCGCGCAGTATCTCGGCGATGGCTTCCGGCAGAGCAATCTCTATGCGGTTAAGGCGCCGGTCTTTAGCTTCCAAAAGCTCTCAAGAGTTGAACCTAGCCTCGGGCCAGAAATGAAGTCCACCGGTGAGGTCTTGGGCATTGACCACCGATACGAGGCCGCTCTCTACAAAGCGATGATCGCCAGTGGCATCCAATTCAAGGAACAGAAGAAGGTCGCGTTGACCCTAAGCGCCGCCGATAAGGAGCACGCTAAAGCCATTGCGACCAAACTCGTGGGGGCGGGTTACGACCTCGTCTGCACGCAGGGAACGCACGACGAACTGGCACGACATGGTATTAAGAGTCAAGCCGTTCGCAAGCTTCAGGAAGGCTCGCCTAATCTACTTGATCTCCTTATGGCCGGAGAGATCGGCCTCATGATCAACACCCCGGGGTCACGGCTGGAGAGCACGGTAGAAGCGCAGCGCATCCGCCGTGGTTGCATAGAAACCGGTGTTGCCTGCATCACTAGCATTGACACCGCGCTCGCCCTATGCGACGCTCTGGACCTCTTCGAGAACCCCGCCCTGGCGAGTTGCCAACCCTATACCGCTTATTAGGGTTTTTGCCCGGGGGGCGTGGACGGCTGCCCTTCAGCCGGATCGGAGAAGTCTTCCGTCATTCTTCGGAAAGCCTCTTCGGCTTTACGAACCGCATCAAGGAATGGCTGGGGTAGGCGATTGAACGGCACCCCCGCCGGGTCACCCGTCATCTGAACTCCGCTGATGATAGCCCGGCCTCCATAAGGGGCGGCCATGATAAACTTGAGGTCCAGGCGCGTGCGATCGCCAACTCGAAACTGGTCAAACTTGGGCATCATAGAGCTCCACTCGCCTGCATCAGGGGAGTTTCTCATTTGGCGCATCATCGCCAAAGAGTCGGCCGACATATTGCCCATGAAAAAGCTGAGGTCATTGCCGATCGGGCGAACAACATTGTCCCGGTGAACCGTGGCAAGAACGACCGCCTCCGCGTTGGATTGGGGCGGGAAGTCCGTGACATCTTCAAACGGGGGGCGATCAGGCTGTTCTTCTGTATCGCGACCGGTCCACCGCATGAACCAACTCTGCAATTCGGGATTGTCGCCTGTTGTGGTCGTAATCTCTTTAATGGATCGCTCTAGGTGATATCTTGCATCGGGCGAAAGCCGGGGCACCGATACGGGGCGACCGGCCAAGAGTTCAGCGCGGTCGGGCGGGTTCAAAGTCGCAAAGAATCGGTAGGCGTCCGGCAGTTCCCCACCCCCTTCAAACATGCTGCCCATAAGTGATGGCAGGGCTAGGCTCGAATACAATTGCCACAAGGTCGGGCTGAACTCAGGATACGTGAGCCAGAATTGCCCCCTAGCCAGGATGGAAACATCGCCATCGGCTGCTTCCAGGGCAATCAAGGATTGTAGGGCCTCGCGGTCCAAGCGGCAAGCCTCGCTTATGGATGGGTATCTCGCTTTTAGGCGGATCCATCCGCCGTGCGAATCAAAGTCCAATGTAGGCAAGCTCTCCAGTTGTTCCATCGCCGACCCCAGGGTGAGAGTCTGATTGGTGAGCACCGATTCCGTGAGCGCAAAGGCATCGTCGGGCACGATCGCCACTAGGTTTGCCTTCTGATCATCCGCCAGGGCGAGAAGAGCCGAGGATGTCGTCAAGGATAAGGGTTCGTTCTTAGCCGGAGTTTGGAAGAACGACAGCATCTCCTTCTGATCCACCATGGGCGGGGGAGACCCTTGGCTCACCGCGTTGATGAAGACCGAAAGGGTCTTGAATGCCTCCGGCGTTGGAATGGCCGTTTCCGGATTATTCAGCTTAAACTGCGACGCGGTCGGCTTTGGTGGGTTCTTAGAATCGCCGCTTTCCAACTGCATCTTTGACCATAGGAGGCTCGCCCCGCTTTGTTGGTGCATAAGCTTGATGTTGTCCTGGGTCAGGGCCTTAGTCACGATGTTCCATTCATAGGGGCTGGTGCGCTCAACGATAAGCAGGAGTCTCTGAATGGGGCGAAAAGCGTCCGCAAATTCGAGCTTCAAACCATCAGGAACGGTCTTGGAGAGTTTCGCCAGATCGCTGTTATAAGTGCGGAATGCAGTCTGGATGGAGGGCGCAAGGGGACGTTGCCGAGGGGTGGGAGAACTGCTCCAAACAATCCGTTGCTGCAGGCCAATACTCGCGATCAGGGAGCCAGAAATACTGTTGCGGACCGTCTTCCAAAGGGCTTCGTCCAGCACGCCCTTCTTTTGGTAGAACTCAATCGTCTGCTGACGCTCCTTTTGGTCCTGGGGGGCGACGGGCTGTTCTTCGGGAGGGGTCCCTTCGGGCATGGCTTCCCCTTCCTTCTGCTCACGCGACTCGTTGAACTCCCTTAGCCAATCATCTAACCGTTGCGCCATTTTCTGCCGGTCTGATTCCTCTTGAGTCTTCCGGAGGGCCCCCGTACGCTCGATGCGCCATCCGTCATCCGTCTGTCGAAGCTCCGCTTGCATTGCCTCGGCGAGCTGCTGCAAGAGCGCCTCGCCGGTTACGCCCTTCACCTTGATAACGACGACTTCGCGCGAGAGGTCCGGTGACAATGTAATGTGGGTGCCCCATTCCTTCCCCAAATCACGCAACACGGCCTGCGCATTCGAGGCTCGAGTCTCATAGGTAATGCTCTCCGGCAGATGACGAGTCGGGGCGGAGGTATAGAGTGCAACCAGCAAGGGAAGGGCAATGCACATGTTATGACCATATTACGCCACAAGGTCATGATCAGTTACGAAAGCGGTATCTTTAGCAACATGACCAATGAGCGCGAAGGCGATTCCGACGATTTCGAAAGTCCGCCGTCGTTCTTCCCGTACGAGCCCGGTGAAGAGCCCGCAACCGAAAGCGAGGATTTCGGGGAGCCTGTCGAAGTCCAGGTAGAGGGTGTCTTCCTTGTTGATCGCAATGGCTCCATTCAGCGTTTTGTTCTCTTGACCGATGGCGAGCGCAAGGTATCTATTACGATCGGTTCATTTGAAGCGGGATCGATAACTTTGCCCCTCGAAGGGGCTCAGCCCGACCGTCCGAATACCCACGACTTGATGAAGACCTTGCTCGAACGCTTGGATGTCACCTTGCATCGCGTAGTGATCGACGACATATGGAACGGGACTTATTATGCCAAGCTCCACCTCGAAACCGATGATGGGGACGTGGAAATAGATTCGCGCCCGAGCGATGCGATTGCCTTGGCCCTGCGATGGTCCGCCCCAATTTATGTAGCGGATGGGATATTAGAGCGGGGCGAGTAGCATCCGAACCTTTCCAGACGTCATAGAAGCGTGATTCAATCGGTCATCCTTGCCGTCGCCGCTCAGGCCAATCCCTACGTTGTTCAGCCTTACTACCTAGTGCCGTCCGATTTCAAATCGCACAGCCAGCACAAAGTTGCCATTGAACGGACCATGGACGAGATGCGCGGATGGTTCTACAGCCGAGTCGGTGCGCAATTCACTCTGAAGCCCCTCATTGAGGTGAAGTCCAAGGTGGACTACGTGACCATGCGGGTCGGGCCGAATGCGACGGCGGAAGACCAAGCCAACAAGACCTTCATGCCGAACTGGTTCGCCTCGGTGCGCGAGGCCATGGGTGGGAGCTTCCGCCCCAAGCAGGTGTCCGTCATCTTCACGCCCGGTGGCGGTGGTTACTCCGCCGGAACGATTTCGGGCGATGATGCTGGAGTCGCGATCGTGGGCGACTGGATCCTTGAGGCCCAAAGTGGATTCAAAGACCCGATGGCCATTCCGATGCCCTCCAGCACCAAGTCGACAGTGCCATCAGGCGTCCTCGCCGCGAGGATGGGCCAAGCCTTCGGCCTTCTGATGCCGGAAGGCGTATCCGGGATGAGCCTAGTCGGGGGCTTTCAAGCCTATCCCAATACGAAGTTGATGCATCATGAAGCCCTCATTCTCCGAAACTCTCCATTCTTTGGATTTGGCAGTGGTGATCAGAATGTGCCCCGGGTGGACTGGAGTACGGCGGATCGAGGCGTGTGGGGCGATACGTTTTACGTCGTTGCCAATGGGCTTCGCGAGAGCGACATGGTCGAGGTCAGTTGGATGGGTAAGCCAACGAGCAATGAGGACTCTACGGTCAAGCAGATCTCGGTGTTCGTGGCCCTAGACGGGGTGGATGAGAGTCGTGGCCGGTTCAAAGTCCCTCAGGGGGCCGGGAATGGGTTCATCAGGGTGTGGCGCGGTTCGCAAAGGTCAAACATGGTCACCGTGAACTTTGTTGCTTCCGTTCGGTAAGCCAAAAGAGAAGCCCCCACCCATCGGGGTGGGGGCTTGGGTAAGCAACCAGTTTGGCGTTAGAACTTAACGGTAACTTGGCTGAAGAGCATGTGGCCCCTCAAGTCACCATCATCGCCACGTGATGCGCCGCTGAATGGGCTCATATTGTGGTCGCCGTATTGGTACAGCAACTTGAACAGTCCATCCTTACCGAGGGTCTTGCTGGCCCCAAGGGTGTACCATCGCTGTCGGGCATCGGTACCGGATGTTTCAAAGTTGACCCACTCGGCACCAATGATGCCGTTCCAGCCACCACCGAAGCCCATGTTGGCGTCCGCCTTCATGCTCCAGTAGTCAGGACCACCATCTTGGATGGAGCCCATGATGCCACGGAAGTTCAGCTTCGTTCCACCACCAACACCGGTGTTCAATCCGACTTGGAAGTCGGAAATACCACGAGGGTTGTACCAAGTACCGATGCGCTCCCACTCGCCGGGGGCGACGTAGGCGCTTTCGATGTTTCGGTATCCGAGGTTGAGACCAAAGTTGCTTCCTTGGTAATCCAGACCAAACCAGTAGGCATTATTGTCATCGTCCGCCAGATCGGCTTCCGCCCAACCACCGTTCAACGTGACATTGTCAGTGAGCTTGAAGTTGGCGCCAATACCATAGGTAGCGAGGCTATCTTCACCACTGAACACACCTTCACCCATAGCACTGAGGCCATGGTGGTTGTAGGTCAAGGTCACACCGCCTCGATCCGAAAGGCCGAAGCGCAATTCAGAAAGGAGCGAGTTCTGTACCAATGGGAAGAACTCGTACGGTCCGAACGGAATGAGGTTCAACGGATTGATTTCCGTGCCATTGTTGGTCAGTCGGTAGTCATTTCGAGCACCCGTGATGCTGAGGCTGGCATTGTCGCCAAACTCCCAACCCAGTTGGATGCCGTCCATGGTGTACTTGCCATCATCCCAGCGATCGTTCTCGAAGTACGGAGTGTTGTCCGGTC
>JADZDX010000102.1 GCA_020850835.1 Fimbriimonadaceae bacterium | reverse complement strand
TGAGCTACCGCGGCACACTGGCGCGGATGACGGGACTTGAACCCGCGGCCCCCGGCGTGACAGGCCGGTGCTCTAACCACTGAGCTACACCCGCGTTGGACGTTCAGTATGGCACGGCCACGCTGGCGGACGCAAGGGGAGCGCTACCCAAAGCGCTAGGCTTTGAGCTTGCTGACAATTCCTTCAAGGAACACCGCATTATTAGGCGTGCGCCGAAGAAGCTTGATCATTGAGTCAGTCGCTTCGTAGCTCTTTTCTTGATTCGCCAATAGGCGGTGTAGCTGCACGACGCCCTCGAGGGACGCCTTGTTGAAGAGCTTTTCTTCATGTCGAGTCGAAGATCGCTTGACATCAATTGCGGGCCAGATACGGCGCTCGGCGAGTTCGCGGTCGAGCACGATTTCCATGTTGCCCGTTCCCTTGAACTCTTCAAAAATGGACTCGTCCATTTTGGAGCCTGTCTCGACCAAGGCCGTCGCAATAATCGTTAGCGATCCCCCTTCTTCGATGTTTCGTGCCGCCCCGAAGAACCGACGAGGGCGATAAAGGGCCGCTGGATCAAGACCGCCGGACAAGGTCCGTCCTGATGGATTGATCGTGAGGTTGCTCGCCCGCGACAAACGAGTGATGGAGTCCAATAGGATAACCACATCCTTGCCGCTCTCCACCATGCGTTTGGCTTGCTCCAAACAAAGGTCCGTAACCCGCATATGGTTTTCAGCGGGCTCATCGAAGGTACTGGAAATGACCTGACCCTTAACAAATCGCCGCATATCGGTGACTTCTTCGGGTCGTTCGTCTACGAGCAAGACCAATAGAACCGCTTCGGGATCGTTGACCGCGATCGCGCGCGCAATCTGTTTGACGATGGTGGTCTTACCCGCTTTCGGTGGAGCAACAATCAAGCCACGCGAGCCCTTACCAATCGGGGAAATAAGGTCAATGATTCGACCGCAAATGTTATCGGGGTCGGTTTCCATGACAAAGCGCTCGTCCGGGAACAACGGGGTGAGCTTGTCAAAGTCGCGACGGGTTTGCAGTTCCGGTGCGGCGGTCCCAAATCCATTGCAACTCTCCACCCGCAACATGCCCCGGTACTTATCGCCTTCACGAATCTCTCGCGCCAAGCCAAACACAGTGTCGCCTGCCCGAAGGCTGTGCTTTTTAACCTGGTTCTGACTGACAAAAATGTCTTGCGATGACGGAACGTAATTGTCGCGCCGCAAAAATCCCCAACCATCATTTGCGAGTTCTAGAACCCCCTTTCCATAGAGGTGCTCCGGGTTAACGGCTTGCAAGAGTTGCTCAATGACCTGCCAGCGATGTTGATCCATGCTGACCTTATGCTTCTTGCATTCTTTCGCCAATTCGGCGGCCGTCATCTTGTCAAAGTGATTAAAGTCTATTTCGGGCAGACCTTCAAGTTCGGCCTGATCTACCTGCGGTAGACCGCCTTCCTTGCGGCTACGACCGCGATTGCGATTCTGGCCTTGGTTTTGGCCACTGGACTTCCGAGGGCGGAATGTGTGCGTCATGCGCTTTGATGTGTTCCTAAGGTGTTTGAAGCTTCCGGTGAGAGGAAACGAATGGTTGAACCGTTCTCACAGGGCACGAAGGGCGCTTCTGGGAGTTGAGACGCGAGAACTTACAAAAAGTTTTCGCACTTGGGTTCAGGCGGATGCTTCGTCAACGAGTTCGGCGACGAAGGGGAGGTTTCGATACCGATCCCCGTGATCCAATCCATATCCTACCACAAACTTCTTCGGAATCTCGAATCCAATGTAATCTACGTTCATTGGATGGGTTCGAGCCGCGGGCTTGCTCAACAAGGTAGCCACCTTTATCGCCTTGGGCTTTCGAGTTTGCCAGACCTGGAGCAGATGGCTGAGCGTCAGCCCGGTGTCAATGATGTCCTCCACGACGACGACATTCTTGCCTTCAATATTGGTGTCTAAGTCTTTCCGAATCTGCACGACACCGCTACTGGACTTTTCGGCGCCATAGCTACTCGTCTGTACAAAGTCCACCTTTACATCGCCGCCAAGGTGTCGGCAAAGATCAGCCACGAAGATAAACGATCCCTTGAGCACCGCGATCAAAACCAACTCTTCATCCCCGAAATCGCGCCGAATCTCGGCCGCGATTTCGCGGGTACGCGCCTCGATTTCTTCGGCGGATATGAGTTGCTGGAGCATCTGACTATGCTACCAAAATCGATCAGCCAAGTATCATAGGCGCTATCGTCGATCTTGACCACCCCGATGCTACTGTGCTGGTGCCCGCTCTCAACGAGGAGGACACAATTCGCGAGGTTATTGAGCGTTTGTCGGCCGTTCCCCTGAACTTGGAGATCATTGTCATCAACGACGGGAGTACCGATGGCACGGCCGCAATTCTAGACAAGGTCGGAGACCGAATCAAGGTGGTCACCCATACGAAGAAGAGCGGTAAGGGAACTGCCATTCGGAGCGGGCTCAGAATCGCTACCGGCCGCGTCGTGGTGATTCAAGATGCCGACTTGGAGTATTTCCCCGAGGAAATCCCTCACCTAGTCGCCCCCATCCTCGCTGGCGAGACCAAGGTGGTCTATGGCACTCGTTTCTCGTCAGGGTTTCCGCTTGGCATGGCCTTGCCCAACAAGATCGTAAACTGGGGCCTCGCCCTCGCAACTCGCATCCTCTATGGCCAGAGGATCACCGATGAAGCAACTTGCTACAAGGCCGTGGACACTGAGTTGCTTCAGTCTGTCGCTCTCCAATGCACCGGCTTTGAGTTCTGCCCTGAGGTCACGGCCAAGGTGAGCCGTCTTGGCGAGACCATCCACGAAATCCCGATCAAGTATGTCCCGCGCAATAAACTCGCCGGCAAAAAAATCCGCTGGACCGATGCCCCAATCGCATTCTGGACCCTCCTGAGGTACCGCTTTTGGCGGGGTGCGAGACCAGGGTAGGCTACGCTTGATGCCTTGCGAGTTTGCCCTGGCTTCGATCAAGGTCCCGGCGCGCAAATGGCGCACGAGGGCGGAACTGACGGCGATCCTCGCCGAAATCAAACTCGCAATCGAACGCTTCGAACCTGCGTCACTCCGCATCCTTGCAAAGAACTACGGAATCTCGCCCTCGCATCTGCAACGGTTATTCACCAGTGTCTATCAAGAGTCGCCCAGCGAGATGTCGCGTCGAGTTCGACTCGAATCCGCCGCCGACCGCCTTAGAATGGGCGAAAGAGTCGAGAAGGTCGCGGCCACCCTAGGCTATTCTCAGCCCAGCGCATTCTCACGGGCTTTCAAAGTGAAACATGGCCTTTCGCCGCTTGCTTTTAGCAAGAAATGTCAAGTCGAAGCCTCCGGACTAGGCGGATAATACGGGGCAATGAACACCGTTTGCCACATCGAGATCATGACGAGCGACCTCACCTCGGCGCAAGCCTTTTATGCTCAGGTCTTTCCCAGCTGGACCTTTCGCCAATTTGGCGATGAGATGGTCGTTTTCGGCGTCGGGGATGCGCACGTCGGCGGCTTCATGAAGACCGACACTGTAAAGCCTGGGAATAGCCCGTCGGTTTGGATTCAAGTCGAGGACATCGAGCCAGTCCTCGCCCGCGCCACCGAGGCCGGCGGCACGGTCGCTTGCGAGAAGTACCCGGTTCCTAGCGTGGGCTGGTCCGCTCAATTCAACGACCCCGAAGGCTCATCAATCGGCATCGTCCAATTCGGCGACTCGGCTTAGTTTTGGTGTGACGGCGTCCAAAAGCGCGCCGGAATCGTCTTGGAGTTTGCCCATTCTTCCGCGGAATGGGCAAACTTTTCGGCAGATATCGCACGACTTTCGGCGGAACCTGCCCAGTTTACGGCGAAGTGCGCACACCTCATGGCGGATCTTGCGTACTTTGGGACGCACTGTGCCAACTTCAGGGTGAAACTTGCGAACTCCGGGACGACTTTTCGCGCTCAGGACAGCGCTTTCAGCGCCGTCGTCACCGTGTGGTGAGTGAACGCGAACCCTTCTGCCTCCGCCCGCTTCGGCAGCACCCGTTGCCCGTGTAGAAGCAGCTCCGGATCGGGCGCGCCGAGGGCGCCGGCGATTTGCAGGGCAAAGGCCGGCACCGGTGGGGACCAAGGCCGCCCGACCATCGCGCGAAGTTCGCGCATCATCGCTTCGTTCGTGACCGGATTCGGCGCGGTGCCGTTGAAAACCCCCGGCTTGCCGCGCTCCATCACATGCAGGATCAGCCGCGCGAGGTCGTCCTCGTGAATCCAGCTCATGAACTGTTTCCCTCTACCCGCATGACCGCCGAGAAAGGCCCGAGCGAACCTGGCCAGCCTCGGTAAAGCGCCCCCTTGTCCCAGCACAAGGCCAATCCGTATCTTTGCCATTGCGGTCTCCGCGAGATCAAACGAATCCTGCGAAGCTTCCCATTCACGGCATACCTTCACAAGGAAGTCGCTGGGGTCTCCGAGGCTGGACTCTTCACTGAGAGTCTCGTCACCGCGGTCTCCATAGATCCCGACCGCACTCGCATTGATCCATATCCTTGGTGGCCGCTGTGCCTGGCTAATGGCCTCCCCAATCAATCGGGTAGGCCCTACCCGACTTCCAATGATTCGTAGCTGAGCTTGATGAGTCCATTTCTGGGCGATTGTCTCCCCAGTAAGGTTGATGATCGCATCCGCGCCCTCCATCGCCCCCTGCCAAGGGCCGTCCCATAGCAAATCGGCGCCCTCCCCTCGCCCCAGGGTGAGAACTTCGCATCCGCACTCAGCCAAGTGATTGCCAATAACGCGCCCCAAATACCCCGACCCGCCGGCAATAATCACGCGCCCCATACCAGAGGATAGCCCAAGGAGGATGGGCTTCAGCCCCGAGAGCGTCTCCTAATCAGCCCACTGAGGAACAATGTCTTGCTCAACCCCAAGGCTTTGCAACACCCGAGCAACGACCGTATCCGCGAGTTCCTCTAACGACTGGGGAACCCCATACCACGCCGGGCAAGCCGGTAACACCGTCGCCCCTGCCTCGGCAAGCGTCGCCAGATTGCGAAGCATGATAAGGTTCATGGGCATCTCCCGAGGTACCACTACAAGCGGACGCTTCTCCTTCAGGCAAACATCCGCCGACCGGGTTAATAAGTCGTCGCTAATGCCGTGCGCAATGCGTCCCGCCGTTCCCATGCTGCAAGGAATCACGACCATTCCGTCGTGGCGAAAACTCCCGCTGGCGGGCGGCGTAAAGTAGTCACGACTACTGAGCAATTCTAGATTTGGCGCGTCAAACCCCAGCCATTCGCTCGGCGAAAATCCCTCTCGCAAGAGGTGGATCCCAAGTTCCGTCGAGGCCACCTGGAACGCCTGATCGCTCATGATCAAAAGAACCCGCGACCACATGCGACACGCTCGCAGCAAGAACCGCTGCGCGTAGATCGCGCCGCTGGCACCCGTAACGCCAACCACCAAGTTGCCATGTCGCATGGCTCCATTCTAGTTCAAAATAGGGACGTGGAACTCTTTGGTCGGACGAATATCCCGGTTCCCCCGGTATGGCTCTCCCTATCCGAGCCCGAAAACCCGGAGCCCGGTTGGGCGCAGACCCTCTGCGATTCGGCGGTAGCCGCCAAAACAGTAATAGATATAAGCCAGCGCCCGGGGCTCTTTGGGGGGCTGATCGCGGGTCGAGGGTCGCTCGTTATGGCGGTCGGTGGTGGTGACTGCTCCCGTGCTCCCGATGCGCACTGGGCCAAGAATTTCATCGAAGCAAAACTTGTCTCGGTCCTGAGTTGTATTCGCCAAGACCACCTCGACTTCTTCTTCCTGGATTATGCCGGGCCATGGGAAGAAGCGCAAATAAACGGCGCATTGGAGGCCATGGAGTCCGCGAGGACAGAGGGGCTCATCCGCTTTGCCGGCCTCAACGCCAGCGGGAACGATCTCGCCACCCTCGCCATGTGGCAATTTCATGATGCTTTCGATGCCATCCTAATGTCTCCCAATTCGTTCCCAACCCTCGGCCCACTGGCCCACGACCGAAGAGTCGGTACCCTGATTCGCGAACTGGAAATCGAAGGAAACCCGGTCCTTCGACGAACTTCCACTCCGGTCCCAACGATGACGATAGGAGGTCACCGGTGAAGGTCGCCGTCGTGGGAATGGGGCCCGCTGGCCTACGCACGATGATGCTCCTCAAAAAATCCGGGCACGACGTCCACGGCTTCGAGGCCCGGGATCGAGTTGGTGGTCGCCTTAAGACCATCCGTACGGAGGCCGGATTTTATGAAGGTGGCGGAGAGTGGATTGACGCCGATCACCACCGCCTCATTGCCCTCCTTAAGGAACTCGGCCAATCGCCAGTCATCGCCGACCTTTATCCCGGCATGGTATGGATGGCGGGGAAGGCCTACGTTGAAGACGAGTATCAAGAGCACCAAGCCGTCTTGGATCGGGTTGAGGAGGCGGCAGACCAGCTCGCGCTCGACCTCGACGACGTTCCTTGGAACAATGTCCTCTACGCCAACTTGGATTCGCAAACTCTAGGTGGATGGCTCGACCAACAAGCAGGAAGAGCGAGCATCCCGAGGCGCATCCTCGAGAGCGTTTATCGAAGCGACGAGGGTGAAGACACGCATGAAGTCGGTCTCCTCGGCTGGTTATGCGCCCGGCTTGCGTACCTTGAGCGAACGGGCGGCGAAATGAGTAGTGCCCGATTCCCCCAAGGCGCCCAAGGATTTTGCGAGGCCATGGCCGACCAATGTGGCCCGATCACCTTCGGGGCCGCCCTGCAACAGGTCACAATCAACGGAAGCGAAATCGGGCTGACCTTCAACAGCGAAGAACCAAAGTGGTTCGACCGCGTCGTCCTAGCCATCCCGGCGGGATGCCTTCGCGACATAACCTTCGAGCCGGGCATCAGTGAGGCCAAACAAGCCGCATTTGAGGCGGCGCGAATGAGTCGCACGATCAAAGTGTCCCTCCACTTTGACGCAAAGTTCTGGACGGGATCTTCGCGCACTCTGACGGATGGACTCCTCCAGCAAGCCTGGTCCGCCCAAGACCCAAACTCCGAACTCCAAACTCCGATGTACACCCTCCTCACCTATATTGGAGGTCAAGCTGCGATTGACCTCGCCCTGATGGGTGAGGAAGCTGCGGGGCGGACCCTCTTGGCCGAGCTCGAGCAGGTCCACCCTGGGGCAAAGGACCACTACACGGGCGCAACCCTGCACGATTGGGTTCACGATGACTTTGCGGGTGGTGGCTTCTTCTGCTTACCGCCGGGTTATGTCCTAGACCACTATGAAGCCCTGGTCCGGCCAGAGAATGGTCTCTACTTCGCCGGCGATTATGGCGGCCGTTGGATCGGGACGATCGAAGGGGCGCTCGAAAGTGCCGAGCGAGTAACGGAGGACATTAACCTTGCGTCACACATTCACTAATTTTAAGCTCGAAGGGTTTGAACATCCCGTCATGCGGGTTGAGGACGGTGTCATCTCGTCGCTTCATGAGGAGGGTCCCTCTCTCGAAGGCACCGTCGAAGACCTCGGCGGGGCGTACATTCTCCCCGCCTTCAATGACTGCCACTGTCACGTGCTGCCGACTGGCCTCGACCTGCATAGCCTGTCGCTTGATTCTTGCAAGACCGCGCAAGACGTTCTCGACGCGGTGCGCGATCGCCTACCCAACGTCGAGGGCTGGCTGCTCGCTGTGCACTACGATCAGAACAAGTGGGACGGCGGCGCGCACATCACGCGCGATCAGCTTGACGCGATCAGCGAGTCGGTGCCCATCCTGCTGAAACACACGAACGGGCACGCTAGCGTGGTTAATACGGCAGCGTTGCAAGCCGCGAGCATTACCGAAAGCACCGAGGACCCGACTGGCGGCACCTTCGTTCGCGATGTCAGCGGGCGCATGAATGGGCTTCTGCTTGAAAAGGCCCACGAAAAGGTCTTCACCAAGATTCCCGAGCCGAGCCTAGACGAAATGGTGGACCTCATCCTTCGAGCCAGCGAGGCGATGGCGGCCTACGGCATCACCGCGGCAAGCGACATGATGACCGGGCAATTCCATTTGCTCAAGGAGCTCGAGGCGTATCGCATCGCCTCCGAAAAATCGCGGATTCGGTACACGCTTTGGCTGCAATGGGGCACCGTTCTCGGGCCCCGCGGATTCAAGGAGAACCAGATCCAAGAGATTGTCCAACGAATGGACCCCCGGCGATGTAGCATTGGCGGACTCAAGATATTCTCCGATGGCGCCATCGGAAGCGCAACCGCCGCCATTTACGGCCGCTTCGAGACCGATCCCGATGATGGTCGCACTGAGTCCGGCAAGCTCATCTATTCCCCCGAAAGGCTCACCGATATGGTCGTGCAGGCGACAAGGCGCAACTATCCCGTCGCCGTTCATGCCATCGGCGATCGCGCGGTGGATCGTACCCTCGACGCGTTCGAAGCGAGCGGTCAAGCCTTCCGGCACCGCATCGAGCACGCGATGATCCTCAGCGACGCGCAAATCACGCGCATCGGCCTCGACAAATGCTTAGTCACCATGCAGCCCGAATTTCTCTCCGCGCTCGGTCACGCCTATAAAAAGCAGCTCGGCGACCGCGCGCCGCTCCTCAAGCGCGCCCGCAGCGTGTGGGATAAGGGGATCCCGCTCGCCTTCAGCAGCGACCGCCCGATCGTCTCCGGCGACCCCTGGCTGGGCATCCTCGCCGCCAGCGACCGCCCGAAGGGCTTCGATCCGAGCGAAAACCTCACCCGCGCCGAGGCCATCAACGCTTACACCCACCGCGCCGCCATCGCGGGCCGCGACGGCCAATGGCTCGGCTGTCTGCGTGAGGGCTTTGTGGCGGATTTCTGTACTTATCATGAAGACCCGCTGACGGCGAAGAAGCCGAAAGTGAAGAAAACCTACTTTGGTGGGGAATCGTAGCGTCCAAAGGCTCTCTGTCAAACTGAAACCATGTCCAGCAGCTTCGGCACTCTGTTCCGCGTGACGACCTATGGCGAGAGCCATGGGGCGGGGGTGGGTGTGGTGGTGGATGGCTGCCCGCCGGGACTGGAGATATCCTTAGAGGAGATTCAACAAGAGCTCGACCGGCGAAGGCCCGGGCAGAGCGGCCTCGTCTCGCAGCGCAAAGAGAGCGACCGCGTCGAGATTCTGAGCGGGATTTCGCCCGAAGGGAAGACCCTCGGCACGCCGATTGCGATGCTGGTGCGCAACGAAGACGCCCGCTCCGTGGACTATGAGGAAATGCGGCACAAGTTCCGCCCGAGCCACGCCGACTTTACGACGCACATGAAGTACGGCGTGCGGGACTGGCGCGGCGGGGGCAGGTCCTCGGCGCGTGAGACCGTTGGGCGCGTGGCCGCCGGCGCGATCGCGCAAAAGTTGCTGCGCGAGATTTGGGGGGTGGAGGTTGTGGCGTATGTGCAATCGGTGCAGGATATTGCGACCGACTGGTCGGACTGGCCCGACAGGTCCGAGATTGATAAAACCCCCGTGCGCTGCCCTGACCCCGAGGTCGCGGCGCGGATGATCGCCCTCATTGAAGGAGTAAGGAAGCAAGGCGACACCGTTGGCGGTGTCGTGGCGTGCCTCGTGCGTGGCGTGCCAGCCGGTTGGGGCGAGCCTGTGTTCGACAAGCTGGAAGCAGACCTCGCCAAGGCCGTGATGAGCCTCCCCGCGAGCAAAGGCTTCGAAATCGGCAGCGGGTTCGCCGGGACGCTACTGAAGGGGAGCGAGCACAACGATGCGATGCGGAGTTCGATCCCCCCCTCATTTGTGAGGGGGGCCAGGGGGGAGTTAGAAAGTGGCGTGGACGACTCCCCCCTAACCCCCCTCACAAGTGAGGGGGGGACTGGTGTGCACACCACCACCAACAACTCCGGCGGAATCCAGGGCGGGATCAGCAATGGCATGCCGATCACGCTGCGCGTCGCCTTTAAGCCTGTCAGCACGATCATGATGGAGCAGGACACCGTGGACGAGAATTACGAGAACACGACGATCAAGGGGAAGGGGCGGCATGATCCGTGCGTCCTACCGCGGGCCGTGCCGATGGTCGAGGCCATGGTATCTTTGGTTCTGGCCGACCACGCCTTGCGGCAGCGCGCCTTAATGGGCTCTTAACGTATGGAAACCAAAATGCCAGAAGACATGGCAATGGCACCGGCGCCGACGATCGAACAGCCCGTCGTGGCATCTCCCGTCGGGCAAGGATTGAACCCGCCCAAGATCGTTGCGCGCAACGTGGACATGTTTTACGGCACGTTCCAAGCCCTTCATGGCGTGAGCCTGGACATTCAGGCCAACAAAGTCACCGCGTTTATTGGCCCGTCGGGTTGCGGTAAGTCAACGTTTCTGCGCTGCCTGAACAGAATGAACGACCTCATCGACGGCGCGCGTGTGCAAGGCCGAATCGAGATCGAGGGTACCGACATTTATGCGCCGCACGTGGACGCGGTCGCATTGCGCAAATCGGTCGGAATGGTTTTTCAAAAACCCAATCCGTTCCCGATGAGCATCTACGATAACATCGCCTATGGGCCGCGATTGCACGGCATGAAAGGGAAGGCCGAGCTCGATCAATTGGTGGAGCTTTCATTGCGCCAAGCCGCGCTTTGGGATGAGGTCAAGGACAAGCTGAAGCAAAGCGGCGGTGCGCTCTCGGGCGGCCAGCAACAAAGGCTTTGCATCGCACGGACTCTTGCCGTCGGGCCAGAGATCATCTTGATGGACGAGCCCTGCTCGGCCCTCGACCCGATCGCTACCGCGAAGATCGAAGAACTCATCGCCGAGCTCAAGCAAAGCTACACGATCGTCATCGTGACCCATAACATGCAACAAGCCCAGCGCACGAGCGACAAGACGGCGTTCTTCATGCTCGGCAAGCTGGTCGAGTTCACGGAGACCTCGCAACTCTTCACCGCGCCGCAGATGAAGGAGACCGACGACTACATCAGCGGCCGCTTCGGCTAAGCCGCTTTCGCCTTTAGTCTCTTACGGATCCGGAATGCGGCCCAAATGAGAATTGGTGCCGATAGGATGGAGCCGACCAATATCTCGACACTTCTGGTCTCCAAAAACTGCTGGACCCAGCTTGGCTCGGCAATCCGCAGCCTGGGTCGTTCCACGTACGTCTTCCAGAAGTCCGCATGCGTGTCGGGATGACGACCGAGAGCGATTTGATCCAACACAAACTTTGAGTAGGTGGCTTGATACAGCTTTGCGTCTTCTCGAAGTTCTTTGTACTGATCTTTAGCCCGATTTTTGTAGCGAATCACGTAACCATGGATTGAATTGTCCTCTATCCACATCTTCTTACCCGCCGCCTTGAGCTCCTTCTCGCGGAGCTCAGCCATATATAAGAGATGACCGTCCAAACTGGGGATCGTGGCGTTCAACACGGCAAGCAAGTCTCGATTCTCCGGGCTCCCTCCAAAGGACATGATGGCAATGACGGCTTCAGCGCATTCCTTCGGACCCATTTGCCTCGCGAACTCCTGCCAGCTACTCAGCTCTTTGTAATCGCCCTCCGGTCGGACGCCGGATACCTGCGCGAGCGTCTCGAGTAAACGAAGCTGCACTTTCTCCCTCCCGAAGTGGGCGTCGGGATTGATCTCGATCGCCTTCGCGATTTCGGCGATGGCAAGCTCCAACATCGCAGGCTCGCCGTTCGGCTGCTGTCGGACCCACTCGTGGGCGAAGATGGTGCCGATGTTCGCGTGATAACGGTACATGTGCTCGTCATTCAATAACTTCATTTGCGCCATCGCGGCCTGCTTTTCGATCATGGCCTTCATCGCCTTCTCGAAGTTGCCCAGTTTGTCGTGAGCGACGGCGAGGTTGTCGTAATGTTCAAGCTTGGAAGAGTCGGCTTTGATCGCCGCCTCAGAAATCTCAATCCGCCGCTTGTAATACTCGGGCGGATTGACCGGAATGCGCCCAACAATGGCATCGAGAACCGTCGGAAGCCCCCTTGCCTCGGCGGCCAGCGTGTCGTTGTCCCAAAGGCAAGGCCAGGCCGCCACTGAAAGAGACAACAAGAGGAACAAGGCAACGACACGGCGCACATAGGATAGACGCGCCGATTTGCCACGTTTGTCACAGACCTGAACCGGTACAATGTCCCAGTTCGAATGGACTCAGGTCTTACACCTCTATTAGACGCCGTTCACTTGGCGACACGCAAGCTTGCCTCTAGCCGCAAGCTCAACGACGTGCTGCCCGAAGTTCTGAGCATCTGCGTCGAAGCGGTGGGCGCCGAAGGTGGCACGATCTACCTTCACAACCGAACGAAGAAGGCCCTCGAGTTCCGCCACGTCTTGCCCGAAAAGAGCCGCGAGGCCCTGCAATTCAGCGATATTCCCGACCACCAGGGTGTAGCCGGAGCAGCATTCACCGAACGTCGAACGCAGTTGACCCACACCGAGCCCGTTTCCCCACGGGCGGCTGCCATCGCTGAGAAGACCGGCATGAACGTGCGCACCATGATTACTGTGCCCCTCATGCTCGAAGACACGGACCCAATCGGCGTCGTCCAACTGGTCAACAAGCAGGACGGTGATGTGTTCACCGACGATGACCGCACAGTCCTCGAGACGGTGAGCGCGGTCTCAACCCTCGCTTACCTCAACTGGGAATTGCTCGATGAGCAAACCCGCGCATCGCAACTCCTTGGTATGGGCCGCGTTGCCCACGATATCAAGAACATGGCTTTCGCACTGGAGGCGAATCTCACCTTCAGCCACGAGACCATGCAAGAGATCAAGAAACTGGCCGACAAGGACGACTGCGATCCAGAAATGGTGCCTCATGTAGACACCTTGGACGTGATGATCAACGAGCTTCACGAGAGCATTGACCGAATCAAGGACTACACCACCTTGATGAGCGACCTTTCAGCGGGCAAGAAGCTCGAGCCCAAGTTCATTCTTGCCCCGATGAGCAAGACCATCGAACGTGCCGCTTCATTCTTGGCCAGCGAGGCCCGCAAGCACGGCCTTGAGCTGAACTACGATATCGAAGCCAGCGCCCCCGCGACAAAGCATGACTCGATGTACGTGTTTAGGATCACCCAGAATCTGGTCTCAAACGCCGTTAAAGCCGTCGCCGAAACCATGGACACCGACCCGGACGTCCACGAGGCCGTCACTGTGCGCTACTCGCACCACGATGAGAAGCACGTCTTAGAGGTCGTTGACACCGGCCCCGGCATGACCAAAGAGATTGCCGACCGCATTCTCGGCGGCAATGCCCGTTCGGTCTGGAATAAGTCCGCCGGCTCAGGCTGGGGAACCAAGATCGTGCTCGAATTGGCGCAAACCCATGGCGCGACGGTCGAGATTGATAGCGAATTGGGACGCGGCTCCACTTTCCGCGTGACTTTTCCACATCGTGGGTAGTAGAGAGATAGCTGGGTATGACTCCCGATCATCAAGAGGACAACACCCAGCCAAATCCCTCAATTCCCAGCAATTCCCAGCTTTCCCCTAGACATGCCGTATGACCAGTAGACAAAGATAAACGCACGTATTTATGTCAGTAGTACATCTCTGCAACAAAATACAAAAAAAGTCTCAAAATGAGCCAAAAGTGGCGGCAAGTCCCATAGTGTTCCCTGATATAGTTGCTTTCAGATGATTCGCTAGGTCCATGAAGGACGCGGCGACATCCGCAGGGCGGGGGTCCTGGTTTCGGGGCCGGTTACTCAAGGATTGAGGAGCCGGCCTCACAAAGCCTTAAGTCCACCCGCGGAGACATATCGTGGAAACGCCGAACCCGCAACTGTTGCAACCGCTGATCGGCACCGAAGAGGTGACGGTGGATGCAAAGGGCCGCGTCCTGGTCTCCAAAAAGAAGCGCGACCGGCTAGGAGCATCCTTCGCCGTAGGAATCGGCGTGAAGGGTTGCTTCGTGGCCTATACGGCGCAGGCATGGGAGCAACTCCTCACTCAACTTCAATCGCCCGATGCCATTGACCTTGGCAGCGATACCTTGCGCGAAATCATGCTCGGCGAAGCCGAGGACGGTATCGAGTTTGATGGGCAAGGGCGCTTCGTGGTGCCGCTACGATTGCGCCGCCTGCTAAAGCTAGAAGGATCGTCCAGCCTCCTCATTGGGGCACAGGATAAGGTGGAGCTTTGGCCTGCCGCCGAGTACGAAATCTACAAAGCCGACCGCCGCGCCTATACCGAGAAGTTCTGGCAAGAGATTTCGGACAACAAGTTTAGAGTTTCAGATAATGTGCTGCGAGGGTTGCCATGATGGCGGCCCTTAGGCACGAGCCGGTGATGCTGTCGGAAGTTCTCGAGGTCCTTGCGATCCAGCCGGGCGATTTCGCCGTGGACGGAACCCTGGGCCTTGCCGGCCATGCCAAAGAAATGGCCAAAGCTGGTGCCTCAATCCTAGGCGTGGACTGGGATGAGTCCATGTTGAGGGAAGCCAAGTCCGAACTGCCAGCGGCGGAGTTTGTTCATGCCGACTACCGAGAAATCCCGGAAATCTTGGGCGAGCGCCGCGCCAATGCAATCCTCCTTGACCTCGGGCTGAACAGCGCCCAAATTGATGACCCCGAACGGGGCATCAGCTTTATGCAGGATGGCCCGCTTGATATGCGAATGGATAGAAGCCGGGGTGAGTCCGCAGCCAGCTTCCTCAACCGAGCCAGCGAAGACCAAATTGAGAAGGTCATTCGAGAGTACGGCGAAGAAAAGTGGAGTCGGCGAATAGCTAAGGTGATCGTGGAGCGTCGTCGAGAAAAGCCATTGCGCACAACGCAAGATCTGGTGGATTGTATCCTCGCCGCCGTGCCCGTCGCCGCCCGCGATAAGCGCATCCATCCGGCCACTCGCACCAGTCAGGGCGTGCGGATTGCCATCAACCATGAGTTAGAAGATTTAGAAACAGCCCTTGCCGAAATCGCGCGATGTCTCGCCATTGGTGGGCGCATGGTGGTGCTGAGCTACCACTCGCTGGAAGATCGCGCCGTCAAGCGTGCGTTTCGAGAATTGGCCCGCGAGGGCGAGTTCGAAGACCTGTTTCGTAAGCCGTTGGAACCGTCTCAAGAGGAGATCAACCGGAACCGGCGGAGTCGCAGCGCGAAATTGCGCGCAGTGCGACGCATGGAGGGTAAATCATGAGTCTCGTTAAGGAACGTCCAGTCGTTCGGCGCGTTGCGGCGCGCCGCGTCCCGGCCGCAAAACCGGTCTATCGCACACGCCCGCGCCCTGTGCGGCGCCCTCGATCAGGAGCAATCACAAAGAGCCTGCTTCTTGTTGGGGTTGTCACGATGGTCACCTACATCGTGAGCAGCATCGCAGGGAATACCCTGCTGGAGAATGCGCGTCGCGACCGGATCCGGTCGGTCGAGCGAACTCAGAGCAGTCGCGAAGACGTTGCTCGCTTGCGCCGCGTCTTGGATAGCATGGTCAGCCTCGATGCCGTTTCCAAGTACGCAGCCGCCCAAGGGATGGAGCTTAGCGGGGCGCCGACTGCTCGGCGCGATTCGGTAGTAGCGCAGCTCGGAGATCATGAGACCATCCACTGACCGGCGGGGGCTCGGTTCGGTGTTGATCGGCGCCTTTGTCTTGGCTGCCGGTTCGCAGGCCTACAAGCAGGTCGTCGTCAATAGCCAGATCATTGCCCGAGCTCGGGAAACCAATCGTTTTGTCGTAACCCGAACTGAGTTCGCTCAACGGGGTTCAATTTATTCCAGTGACGGAAAGGTTTTGGCCCAGAGCAACGACTGCTTTGAGTTGTCCATAAACTATAAAAAGGTTCCCAAGAGCCGCGCCTTCTTCATGGCGATGTCGGAGGCAAGCGGCATCCCCGCGATCGAAATGCTGGTCCCTGCCGAGTCAGGTGGCAAATCGCGCACTTGGAAACAACCGATGAGCGGTTCACGCGCTGATAAGATAAAGCTTGTCAAGGGCGAGTGGCGAGCCGACGGTATCTCGTTGCGCCGGGTCCCACGCCGGGAGTATCCCCTCAGCGACGTTGCCGAGGCCATCGTTGGAACTTCGCAGGAGGGCCAGCCAATCACGGGGCTTGAAAGCTCACAAAACGACCTGCTCGCGGGCTCGCCCGGATCCCTGACCGGGATGGTTGACCGCACCGGCGCCTTTCTGCCCATGCGAATGGAGGGTGTCGCCAGCAAAGCGATTGACGGTAGCGACCTCACCTTGACGCTCGATTCAGGATTGCAGACGGCGGCCGCAGCGGCCATTCGCAAAGCCGTAGAGGCCAATAATGCCGATCAAGGCGTTGCCATCGCCGTTGATCCCGCCACTGGCGATGTGCTCGCGGCTGCCTCATGGCGACCCGATAACAAAGCCAATGGCTTCAACCCAATCGTCCTGGGGCGGTTCGAACCAGGTTCAACCTTCAAGATTCTCACCCTCGCCAAAGCGCTTGACGATGGCGTGGTCGGCGCCCACGATACCGTCTCTTGCGGCGGGGTCATCCGGGTCGCTGGCAAGGACATCAAGTGCTCTCACGGAGCCCACGGAACCGTGGATGGTCTGAAGGCTATCGCCGAGAGCTGTAACATCAGCGCCGTTACCTGGGCTCGGAAAATTGGTCGTGACCGGTTCATAGATTTTATGCGAACGGCCGGGTTGTTTGACTCAACGAATATTGGCCTACCCGGTGAGATTCCGGGAAAATACAATCCCGATGACGGCAGCCCTACCTTGCAGATCGCGAACATGGGGTTCGGTCAGGCTCTGAATCTCGCTCCGCTGAGCCTCGTTTCGGCCTATGCCGCCTTGGCCAACGAAGGTATTCGAATCAACCCGCGTTTGATCAAAAAGGTCGGCGATCGCGAGACTGCTCCCCCCAAACAAGTGCGAATCGTCTCTGGGGATACCGCGGCCCAAATGATGCACATGATGGAAGCCACGATTGAGCGCGACTTCGGTACGGGGCACCGCCTTCGAATCCCCGGCTATCGCCTAGGCGGTAAGACAGGCACCGCCCAAAAACTGGGAAAGGGTTGGGACAAGGAGCGTCCCAAATATGTCGCGAACTTTGTCGGGTACGTTCCGATTGATCAGCCTCGCGCCGTCATATTGGTCATGGTGGACAATCCCAAGTCCGGTGATTACTATGGAGGCTCTGTCGCGGGGCCCGTATTCAAGGAAATTGCCCAGGCCGTCATCAAACGATTCAATATCCCGAAGTCCGAATGATCTCTCTGCCCCAACTCCTGAAATTGAGCGAAGTGTCGCCGGTTCGCGTAACCGGCGACGCGCCATTTTCGGAGATCGTGGCCGACTCGCGAGGGGAGGTCAGGGGTAAGTGCTTTGTCTGCATGCCTAGCACCTCAATTGACACTCACTCCTTTCTCGATGACGTGGCTCTCAAGGGAGCGGTCGCCACGATTGTTTGGAACGATGCGGGTTACGACAAAGCCCTCGCCCTGGGCCTGTCCGTTGCCCAGTTTGATAGCGAACTGCCCAAGTTCAACCACTCATTAGGCCTTGTCTGCCGCGAGCTCTTCCACGACCCCAGCCTCGACATCCGAATCATTGGCATCACCGGCACGAATGGGAAGACCACCTGTGCTTGGATGCTCCGTCAAGCGTTGCGAGCCATGGGGCGCAATGCTGCCTACTTGGGCACCCTCGGCTATCAAGGAGGGGGTGAACTAGAGGAGCTCCCCAACACAACCCCATTCCCCGTGGAGTTGTGGTCCCTGATCCAGCGGGCCCGTGAAGAGGGAATCTCAGACCTTGTGATGGAGGTCTCATCGCATTCCTTAGAGCAAGATCGTGTGGCCGGGGTGCGATTCAACATCGGGGTCTTCACCAACTTATCCCAAGACCATCTGGATTACCACGGCACCATTGAGGAGTATGCCAGCGCCAAGCGGCTCCTCTTTACCGCCGCCTATGATGACCCCTTCGTTGCCGTGATCAATGCCGATGATCTTATGGGTTCATTCTGGCTGAGCGAGTGGGAGAACTCCGCCATCTCCCCCGCCTTTCTTTCCTACGGATTCGAGCGTGGTAACGTGCAGGGCGAGATACTGGCGGTCGAGTTCGATCAGTTGGCCATTAAAGTTGCTGAGCAGGAAGTGCTTGTCGGTGTCGGCGGCACCTTTAATGCGAGTAATGCCCTAACGGTGGTCGCTACCCTCACCGCAATGGGCGTGAAGCCGAAGGATGCCGCCAAGGCCATGAAGGCCGTCACTGCCGTCCCGGGACGGTTTGAGGCCGTTCCCAACGAGACCGGAATTGGCATCATCGTGGATTACGCCCACACTCCCGATGCTCTAGAAAAGCTCTTGATGTCGGCCCAGGAAGTGGATCACGAGCGGCTGGTCTGCGTTTTCGGTTGCGGTGGTGACCGGGATGCCACCAAGCGCCCTCAAATGGCGGCGATCAGTTCTCGTCTTGCCGATCAGACCATCTTGACATCCGATAACCCGCGGACCGAGGACCCCATGGCCATCCTCAAGGGTATTGAGCGCGGAATCGAGCCAGGTGCGAACTACGTCGTGGTGCCCGACCGCCGAGCCGCTATTGAACAGGCAGTTCAAGAAGCCGCCAAAGGCGACCTCATCGTGATTGCCGGTAAGGGCCATGAAACCTATCAGATTCTCGGTCGCGAAAAGATCCCGTTTGATGATCGCGAGATCGCCCGCGAAGCCTGCGCAAAGCGAGGAGCCGCCCGATGACATTGGGCGAACTGGCGACTCGACTTGCCGGTACCCAAGGCGCTTCGCTCCAGGGCCCTGATGGTGCCCAGTCTTTCAGCGGTTTTGCATTGGATAGTCGCGAAGTTCAGCCCGGACAAGTTTTTATCGCAATCAAGGGCGCCCGCGTTGATGGTCACGATTTCGTACCCCAGACCCTTCGAGCTGGGGCCGTCGCCGCCATCGTAGAACGACCCGTCGAGGGCCCTCATATCTTGGTGCCCGATCTGGTGACAGCTCTCGCGAATCTAGGCAAGTCATTGCGGGCTGAGTTCCATGGCCCCGTTGTTGGTGTCACTGGGAGCAATGGCAAGACCACCGCAAAGGAGATGGTCGCTGCCACCCTTTCGCCCTTGGGGCCCGTGCTGAAGAACAAGGGGAATCAAAACAGCGAGTACACCTCTCCTCTGACCTGGTTCGGATTGAATGAAGGGCACCGAGCGGCCGTAATCGAGATGGGGATGCGAGGCCTAGGTCAGATCCGCCACTTGGCTCAGGTTAGCCAGCCCAATCTCGCCCTCATTACCATGATCGGATCCGCCCACATCGAGATGGTGGGGAACCGGCAAGGCATCGCGGACGCGAAAGCCGAAATTCTTGAGACAATATCGCCAGAAGGCACCGCCCACATCTGGGCTGAAGATGATTTTGCGCTCTTCCTCGCGGAGAAGGCTCCCGGCCGGGTGCGAACCTTCGGCGAGAGCCCCGATGCCGAAATGCGGTTACTCGGTTACCGCGCGTTGGGCCTCGAACGATGCGAGGTCTTTGTGCAGCTCGGATCCGCACAAGCCAAATTCGAGCTACCAACTGTCGGACGCCATCAGGCTCTCAATGCTGCCGCCGCCCTATTGGTCGCCGACTCCGCTAATGTTCCGCTATCCGACGCCGTCGAAGCAATCCAGCATGTTGCCCTTCCCGCCATGAGAATGGAAGTTCGCCACATCCAAGGCGCGACCGCCCTTCTTGATACCTACAACGCATCCCCGGACTCGATGGTCGCGGCTCTTCGCACGCTCTCCGAGCTCCCCTGTCAAGGCCGGAGAATTGCGATCCTCGGCGAAATGAAGGAGTTAGGAGCAATCAGCGAGTTCGGCCACCGCCAAGTGGGCCGAGAAGTCGCCGTGAGCCCAATTGAATCCCTCGTGCTCTATGGTGAAGAGACCCGGTTCGTGGAAGACGAAGCGACGCAGTCAGGCTTCCCCGCGACGCGAATTGTCAAGGTTTCATCGCTGGACGAAATCAGAAGCATCGTTCATGCGCTCCAGCCGGGCGACCTTGTACTTATCAAAGGTAGCCGAGCTCTTGAACTAGAGCGGGCCCTGCCGCAGGAGGCAGTTTCGTAGTGGTCAATGCGCTCCAAGTGTTCCTCATCTCGCTGTTGACCACGGCCATCACCTCGCCGTTCATCATGCGGCTCCTCATCTCCCTCAAGAGCCACCAGACCATTCACAAGGATGCGCCCGAGACCCACCAAATGAAGGCGGGTACCCCCACAATGGGTGGCCTCATGGTTCTGGCGGGGACTGCCGCCGGACTGATTCTTGCTCAGTCTTGGCCCATGCTAACCCTTTTGCTCGGCTTTGGGCTGATTGGCTTCACCGATGATTTCATCGTCCCCCGGATGATGTCGGGCAAGCGAGGGTTGGGGTGGATGCCGAAGCTCGCCATGCAGGTGATTTTTGGAATTGCCGCCCTATGGCAACTCAACCTGGCGCCTTGGGCCCTTGGAACCGGCCTCTTTTTCATCCTGTTCTTCACCAACGCCTACAATTTTGCCGACGGTCTTGACGGGTTGGCGGGGCTCCTCGGAATCTTCATGGCCCTGACCATCTTCATGATTCACCCCACCAGCGCGCCGCTCGCCCTATTGGGGGGACTGGTTGTATTTCTGATCTACAATGCTCCTCCCGCCAAGGTTTTCATGGGCGACGTTGGAGCCCTTGCCATTGGTGCCGTTTTCGGACTCCTATTCATGCAGGCCACCCTCCCGAATAGTGGGTCCTTCCTTGAGTACATTTTGAGCCGCCGCTTTTGGATCATGGCCATCTGGTCGCTCGTCATGATTGCTGAGCTCGTGCCGGTGCCCCTCCAAATCTTTTCGGTCAAGGTCTTCAAGAAGAAGCTCTTCCCGTACACTCCGATCCACCATGCCTTTGAGAAGGCGGGTTGGCCCGAAACGCGGGTTACTTTCATGTTCACGATGGTGCAAGCGGCATGCGGAATCGTCGCCGTCCTCATGATGCAGGAGCTCGGCGCGTGAAGGGAACGCGTATCGCCGTCACCGGAATGGGGCGGAGCGGTGTCGCGATTGCCATTGCCGCCGCCAAACGGGACGCCGTCGTCTCCCTTTACGACGAGAAAACCCTCGAAACGCCCGAACAATTTGCTCTCGTTGACTCCCTCCAAGGCCACGGAGTCGAAGTCGTACCAGGCTGGCACGGCCGCTTCGAATCCCCGACTTTCGACCTCCTCGTCACCTCTCCCGGCTTTCGGAGAAATCACCCAGCTTTGCGTGACGCTCAAGCCGCCAACAAGGTGATCTGGAGTGAGGTTGAGTTCGCCTACCAAATCAGCGAAGCTCCGATTGCCGCCATCACGGGCACGAACGGTAAGAGCACAACCGTGGTCATGGCCTGGCTCATGGCGGGATCGAATGCTGTCCTGTGCGGCAATCTCAGTGGTTCGGGCTACCCGGAACTCACCTTGACCGAAGCCGCCGACGCCAGTACCCCCGACCAAGTATTGATCGCTGAAATCAGCAGCTTCCAGCTTGAATGGGTGCATGATTTCGCCCCAAAGGTTGCTGCGATCACCAATATCTCCCCGGATCACTTGGACCGCCATCCCGACTTCGCCGATTATCGCGATACAAAGCTCCGCCTCTTTGCCAATATGGGGGAGGGCGACACCGTGGTCGTCAATCAAAATGCACAATCTTTCGTCGAAATCTTGAGCGCAATTCCGAGCGGGGTTGACATTCGATTCATCGGCGATACGGACGGAAGCTCCAAGTTTGGGCCAACAACTTTAACACTGAGTGGCATGGGCGTCGTGCCCCTCAGCGAGTTCCCTTGGACGGGGATGCTGAACTCAGTCAACGCAGCTATGGCTTGGGAAATCGCCCGCGCCGCTTTGGGCGAGCAAGCAGACCCTCGGCAGATGCTCGCCGCCTTGAAGGGGTTTCGGGGTCTCGCCAATCGAATGGAAAGGCTGGGCTCCTACCGCGGGGTTGCCATCGTCAATAACTCCATGTGCACCAACCCGGCCGCCGTGATCGCGAATAGCGAAGCGACCGAAGGGCGCCAGATTCTCCTTATGGGGGGAGTGACCAAGGAACTGGATTTCTCGCCGGTGCGGGAATACCTCGCCGCACAGCACCACGAGGTGATCTTGTTCGGGCCGGATTCCGACCTAGAAGAGCAACTCAACCGCCCTTGGCCCCGGACCAACACCCTTGCTGAAGCCTTTGACTTGGCCATGGAAAGAGCCAAGGATGGCGATACAGTCATGCTCAGCCCGGGTTGCGCATCCGCGGCCCCCTATCTCAATTTCCGCGAACGCGGTGACGCGTTTCGCACCATTGTTGCCGACTGGCTGGATGCCCATAAGTCATGATCATCGAAAGGAATCGCCCCTCAGTAGACACGGTTGAGCGCGCTTTGGTAAGCGCCCGTCCCGGACCTGGCCCCGATCCGGCCATCAATTGGCTCACTGCCGTCCTCGTTACGATCGGCACGTTTGTCATTTTCGACGCCGGATTTGCCCGCTCGATCCAAAAGGGCGATGGGGTCGTTCCCGGCGAATTCAAAAGCCAAATCATTTTTGGGCTCCTTGCCGCCCTCATTGCCTATGGGGTGAGCCGCGTGCCCGGCAACGTTTGGCGTCGTCTGTCTCTGCCTATTTTCGTTGTCTCAATGTTCGGGCTCATCGCCGTCAAAGTCTTCGGTCAAGAGATGAATGGCGCACAACGATGGCTCAAGATCGGGCCCATCCAAGTGCAACCCGCCGAGTTCATGAAAATCGCCGCCATCGTATTTGTGGCCAGCGTGCTGGCTGACCGCAAGCCTTGGCGGCGAACAAAGACAAAGGATTGGGCCCAGTGGCTGGATCGGGTGGCGGTAGTCAAGTTTGTCCGGTTCCTGCCGATGTTTGCGATCCTCGCCGCGGTCCTGATGATCGAACTCGAGCCCGATCTCGGTACGGCAGCGGTGATCGGTGCCACCGGATATTTCATGTTCCTTTTTGGCGGCATCACAACCAAGTCCAAACTCTGGGTATCCGCTATTGCTCTACTATTAGTCGGAGGCCTTGTGCTCAAGTCGCCCTTCCGCATGGAGCGCGTCACCAACCATGTCCATCGCTGGGAGGCGGATCGGATTGACGACGTAGGCTATCAGACCGTCCAAAGCGAGATCGCCATGGCGAGCGGCGGGCTGATTGGGACTGGTCCAGGATCAGGACGGGTGAAGCACCTCATGCCCGCCGCCACGACCGATTTTGTGTTTGCCACCGTTGCGGAGGAAACCGGGTTTCTGGGCGTCATGGCGATCCTCAGCCTCGTCGGTGCTCTGGTATGGCGCATCTGGACCCAGGCCCTTCAGTGCCGCAATGCCTTCGCCAAGAATCTCTGCTTCGGAGTGGCGATTTGGCTCACAATCCAAGCGACCGTGAACCTGATGATGGCCAATGGATTTCTACCCCCCATCGGGATCCCATTCCCATTCATCAGCTCCGGCGGGTCCAGTTTGATCGCCCTCCTTATTGGCGTGGCCCTTTGCCAAAGCGTCTCTCGTATGAGGGAAGCCGCGTGATTGACCGTTCCGGAGCCCAATGCGTCTAGTTGTCACCGGCGGCGGAACCGGTGGGCACGTCTATCCCGCGCTGGAGATCGCCCGTGCTGCCAAGGCCGCTGGGCATCAAGTCCTCTATTTGGGCTCCCTCCGAGGCCAGGAAGGGAAGCTGTGCCACGAAAGCGGCTTCGAGTTTGCCGGGTTCGCCAGCGAGCCAATTACGAGTTGGCGCAAGCCCCGTGGCTGGCGCGCCGCTTTGCGAATCTATCAAGCTTCGCGAAAGGCTCGTGCCAAGCTTGAAGCCTGGCGCGCTGATGTCGTCTTCTCAACTGGCGGCTACAGTAGCGCGCCTATTGTCCAAGCCGCCAAGGTGGCGGGCATCCCGTACGTCATCCACGAACAAAACACGGTTCCGGGTCGGACAAATCGCCTGCTTGGTCGCCATGCCGCGGCAATCGCAACCACCTTCCGCACGGGGCATGAGCACTTCGGCAAGGTCAAAGTCGTGCGAACAGGCATGCCTATCCGCCAAGAGCTGCGGCAGAGCGCGCAGGGCAATCTGTTTGGGCACCAATCCCCCGATACGAAGCCCCTGATTCTTGT
>JADZDX010000101.1 GCA_020850835.1 Fimbriimonadaceae bacterium | reverse complement strand
ATCTTGCCGCGCTCATGCTGGCCAGTTCTCTGCTCGTTGTCGCATGCAGTCGGCAGTTGATGACGGACATGCCATTGGTTCTTGCGGAAATGGCCGCGAGCTATTCTTTTTGGCGATCCTTGACCGAAGGGCGGCATTGGCGGTTGCTCACGGCGTTTTGGCTCGGAGTTTCAGTACTCGCAAAAGGTCCGGTAGGAGTCATCCTATTCTTAATCTTGATGGGTTGTACCTATTGGCGCGAGCCTGCACTCCGCCCAAAGTTTGCCGGGTACTGGGGGCTCGGGGGTTTGATCTTTTTTGCGGTGGTAGCTACGTGGACCGTGCCGGCTTTCCTTACCAATCGTGAGTTCTTCGTTCAGGAATTTTTGATTCGGCAGAACATAGGCCGCTTCGCTGGCGGCGACATCGCTCATACACCCAACCGACTGGCAGGGCTCCTCGTTTACCTCCCGATTTTGTTGCTCGGCGCATTCCCTTGGTCCCTCGCCCTTCCGAAAGCATGGAAAGCCTTGGCGGCGCACGACCCCTTCGTTCGCTACAACTTTCGTTGGTTTATCACTGTTTTCATATTCTTCACCGTCACGGGTGCGAAGCTAATGCACTACGTCTTGCCGGCGGTGCCGGCGATGATCGTTATCGTGGCGATCTATGCAGCGGATCGCTGGCGGACCCGAGGTGAGGTCCGGCCGATGCGCCCCTTGCTTGCTCCGATAGTTGGAATTCTAGTTACGACCTTGCTGGTCAATGTCGGTCAGTGGTGGTACTACGGCGGAGCGACATTTGCGATGCCGGGTAAGGAGCTAAAGTTCAATGCGCCCTATCAGGAGGAACTGCACTCTTGCACCAAAGTTGCGCGGAATCGCAAGCTACCGATCGTGGTTTATCAGATGGGCAAGCGACCCGGGGCCCAAACCCTGCTGCAGGAGACGAGCCACCCGTCGGTCGTTTACTATGCCAACGATGTGGTTGGGGTCGCTGAGTCACCGGGAGACTTGGAGAGACTGAAACGGCCTTACGCTCTGCTAACTCGGGTCAGTCGCATTACGCCTGAACTCAAGAAGCAATTGATTGGGCAAGGCGCTACCCCGTTCATGGGTGGCATTCAGTACGTCATTTGGCGCGTGCCTTGAGGGCGGCATTGACCCCTGCGGCGAGGGCTTTGGCCATGAGAAGCCGCCCTTTTGCGCTCGCCATGAACTTGTCGTCGCTTTCCTTGTTGAGGACCGCCATTTCGACAAGTAGTACGGGCACTTTACTGAAGATCGAACCGGTCAGGGCGCCTTGTTTCGCCCCGACGGCGGTCTTGGATTCATCTCGAACGCCGCGGTCGTTGAGGTTACCTTTAAGGACCTTCATTACCGCTTGATGAAAAGGGTGGGACAATGCTCGGCTCGCGTCCATGACCGATTGGCTGGGGCCGGTGACACCGCCGACGGTGCCTTGGCGGGCCGGAAAGAAAGTGGCGAAGCCGGATTCGTTCGCCGCATCGCAGTGCAAGCGCAAAAGGAGGTCTGCCTTTGCGGCATTCGCGATTTCGGCCCGGCGTTGGTTCTTGACTAATCCGGTCATTGTAGTTTTGGTCATAACGACCTTATGCCCTTGCCTTTCGAGAATCGGCCGGAGCTGTTTGGCAACGAGCCATACAGCCTCAAGTTCGCTGATGCGCTTTCCCGTCGTCCCTCGCCCTACCTCGCTCGGGTGCCCAGGGTCAATGCAGATGGTGCCGGGGAAGGAGCACTCGGCTAGCAGGGCGAATCCAAGGCATAGGGCCAACTTCATAGTGAACTAATAGTGTAGCGAATCGGGGCTGCGCGATCCGTCACAATCTACAAATGAACCCGATGATGAGATTGCGAAGCATGAAGGCACCGGCCACTCTTGGCCTAATCATTGCCATCGTGGTTTGCTTCTTAGCAAGTTGGGTTACGCAAGATCGTGGCGTGTTCCTTTGGCTCGCATTCGACTCAAACACATCTGGTGTTCAACCTTGGACTGTCCTCACCTACCCATTTGCCATGGTTAGCTCAGGGGTACTTTCGATTCTCTTTGGTTGCTGGTGGCTTTGGAGTTTTGGTCAGCAGGTCGAGAGCGACATGCGGTCGGGTCCCTTTGTCGTGGGCTTCTTCGTGTTTGCCCTTCTGGGTTCGGCTTCAGCGGGGCTCGCCGGGATGGCAACAAATGGGGCGACCCTTTATGGCTCAATCTTGCCTGCATCGGCTATCACAATGATTTGGGGTGCCCGTAACTCCTATCAAGTGATCTGCTTTTGGGGGATCAATATCCCGGCAAAGACTTTCTGTCTACTGACGGCGGTTATAGCAATCCTGATTATTGGGTCCAGCAACTCTCCATTCGTCGGGCTGGCGTGCGGGCTTCCGATGGCGCTTGCTTGGGCGTGGGCCTCGGACTTGTTGCCCATTCGCTACCGCCGAGGCGTGACCGTACAAGACGGCATGCGGCGATCATCGAAAGACGCCAAGCGCGAACGCGAACAATTCAATGAGTACATTGACGACGTTCGCGACCGAGAACGCAAGCGGGCTGAGCAAGAGCGTCTCCGTAAGATGTTTGAAGATAGCGTATCGAACGATGAATAGTTTCTGGAGGCCGGATCGCTGTTCTTCCGGAGTAGCCCTAGTGCGTTCGGAGGCCGGATGGATGGAGTTTCGAGGGCCCATCGAAACACGCTCGGCCACGACGCTTGATGAGGTCGTTCCAATCCTAGAGTGGGCGGAAGCTCAAGCCCAATCCCGTTTTGTCGTGGGGTTTGTATCGTATGATGCGGCCCCCGCCTTTGATGACTTCCAGGTGGTACCGGGCAATTCCGCGCCGCTTGCTCGTTTCGCGACCTACGAACGACAAGAGCCCTTTGAGTTCCTGACTCACGGAAGCTTGGCGGACTTTGGCTCGGGGCTGAAGGTGGCCATCCCGAAGTACGCCTATTTCCGCGATATTAAGAGGATCAAGGCCATGCTCCGGCAGGGGCGAACCTATCAAGTTAACCACACGTTCCGCCTTGAAGGAGAGTTGCAGGGTGACCCTGGCGACATGTTCTGCGCCCTATGCGAGGACCACGTTCCGGAGCACGGTGCCCTACTGGTCTACGATGACCTCACCATACTGTCCCTGAGTCCTGAGCTGTTCTTTCGCCGCAATGGCCACTTGGTCACGACTCAGCCAATGAAGGGTACGCGGCCCATTTCGTTGGCTCCTGATGAACTCGCTAGCTCTGAGAAGGATCATGCCGAAAACTTGATGATCGTGGACATGATCCGCAATGACCTTGGTCGGGTTGCCCAAGTCGGCTCAGTTCAAGCCCCGATACTGTTCGAGGTAGCTGCCCACGGGAGCGTCTGGCAAATGACCTCAACCATAACCGCCCATGTGACCCACAGCACCGCCTCACTCTTCAGGGCGCTGTTCCCATGCGCCTCGGTAGTCGGGGCACCCAAGATTGAAACCACCCGAGCCATCGCTGAGCTTGAACATACGCCACGTGGTGTTTATTGCGGAGCTATTGGATGGATGGGACCAGAAAAAAAAGCATACTTCAACGTTGCAATTCGAACTCTAGTACTGCAAGACGGGCGGGCTGAATATGGTGTGGGTGGCGGGATCGTTTGGGATAGCGATCCTTTGGAAGAATGGGAGGAGTGTCATTCCAAAATGCGGGCGCTTGACCCCTTGGCCCCATGCCAGGTCTTGGAAACTGCCATCTGGAATGGCGACCAAGTTTCGTTCGCTGAAGCGCGGCTGGGCCGCATGCGGGCAACGGCCGCCCACTGCGGATTTGTCGCACCTAAGTGGGAGCCCAAGGACTTCGGCCAGCCGCCATTACTAGTGAGACTAAAGTGCGGTGTGGAGGGACAATTGGGCACTGAGGTCGCTCGCGTATCGGCATTTCCCGACCAACTCACATATCGGCCCTGTCCATGGCCGGTCGATTCTTGCGCTCCCAAGCTTGGGTATAAGTCCACGCGGCGAGCGCTCTTTGATCGAGCGAGAAGGTGCTGTCCGGATGTGGACGAAACATTACTCTGGAATGAGAGGGGTGAAGTTACGGAGTTCACCACTGGGAATGTGGTGGCGAAACTAGATGGGGTTCGGGTGACTCCACCCGAGTCGGCTGGCTTACTTCCCGGCCTAGCAAGGGCGAACGCCATCGCCAAGGGGCTTGTCCATGTTCAGGCTATCACTCGGCATGAGCTTGCGCGGGCTGAAGAGGTCTGGCACGTGAACTCGGTGCGAGGGTGGACTCGGGCTTTCTTGGTCAGTTAGTTATGGGCATTCACTGTGCCGGGGTTTCCCTAGGCATCATCTCAGGAACGGATGCCATTACAAAGGCGGCGACGGCCTCATTTGTAGCGGACTGAATCATATAGTTCGCTGGGACGTGCTCAATCCGATCATTCTGGGTGTGGTGCACAAAGGTGTAACTTTGGGTTCCCTCCTCGTCCCAGAAGAAGGCTGGTACCCCGGCCTGATTGAATGGCGCATGATCGCTCCCTCCACCGCGCGGCATTCGATCAACCGTACGGATTTTCATTGGAAGCTCAGGGAAGGCTGCGGTACTGATGTCGGCAATCACCTGCAGAAACGGCGCCATGGAAGCTAACCCATAGGTGCCACTCTCGGGGTTTGCCCCTCCATCTTCAATGAAAACGCAGGAAATCTTACTGAGTTCGTTAGCATGCTGCTTTACGTACTCGCGGGATCCGAAAAGTCCCTGTTCTTCGCCAGTAAACAATATGAACCGAATGGTACGGGCCGGCTTGGCTCCCGCCTTGTTCAGTATTCGCGCTGCTTCTAGGGCCGCGGTCACGCCTGTTCCATTGTCAGCCGTACCCTGGCTGCCGGGGCCATCCCAAGAGTCCAAATGGCCTCCCACAATGACGACTTCATCGGATTTGGTCGAGCCAGGAATCTCAGCAATGACATTATAGAGCTTGCGGGGTCCCTTAATCCAGGTGTGCTTGAGGTTGAACTCCAGTTCAACGGGCTTGGGCCCCTCCATCGCCTTCGCGATGGCGTCCATATCCGACTTGCGTACCGTTATGGAAACATTGGTGGGATGGTTCTCAAAGGTCTTGTCTTGCCATGACCCACTCGTAATGACCAGTTCGTTGCTACTAGCCTGCACGGTTCCGAGGATGCCAGCCTCGAATATTGCCTTTTGCAGATCAAGAGCGGCCTGTTGTTCTGGGGTCGGATTTTGCCCTCGCATAACTCTTGGTGGGGGCGTTGTGTAGATGAGCCACGCTCCCTTGAGCTGACCCTTTCGTTGCTCTAACTCTTCCTTGGTTCTGGGTGCCAGAACCGCTTTGCCTCGCTTTGGCCCATCGGTTCCCTGAGTCCAACTGGGGGTCGTAAACTCAAAAGTTCTTGCATGGTCGCCGAGCATCTTTCCGGAGCTCTTACCTCTTTGAAAACCAACGGGCCACTCTCCCCACTGCTCCAAGTGCACGTTCTTACAACCGAAACTCTTGAAGGTCTTCTGGGTCCAGTTGTAGGCATTATCCAACCCGTAGCTTGTGCTCAAGCGCGGGCCAATCTTATGGGAGATGTGCCCTAAGAGCTTCATGGCTTGGCTATGATTCTTGCCTTCATCAATGATTCGGTCAAGGGTTGCTCGGTCTTGAGCTTGTCCTGAAACGGCTATGAGGGCAAGGAAAAGAGTTGCGAGAGATCGCATTCGGTCATCTTACCAAGACATGGTTGCTTCTCGTTTCTTGGCGGACTTCGCTATTGCACCGCTATTCTTTAACTCATCTAGGCTGACGAAACGATAGCCCGCCATTTTCGCCGTCCGAATGAGTCGCACAAGCGCCCTAAGCGTATCCTTGGGCCCATCATGTAACAAGATAATCCCTCCCGGCGTAAGCCGATTCACACTGCGACGGAAGACCTCATGGTCACCCAAACGATTAGTGTCTCCTGGGTTGTTTGTCCAAAAGACAGACGTCATTCCCAAGTCGGCCGCGGCCTCCAAAACTATGGGGCTGGAGTCTCCTCCTGGTGGGCGGCAGTATCGTGGGTTTGATCCTGTTAATTCTCGGATCACATTGCTCGCTGCTAGGTAGTCGGTGATGATTTTGGAGTATGGAACCTTAGGTAGGCTTGCGTGGCTGAAGCTGTGATTGCCAATCTCATGACCCTCTCGGAACGCTGCCCGCACCAAATCGGGGCGCTTCTTGGCCATAAATCCAACAACGAAGAACGTGGCCCGGACGTTTTCTTGACGAAGGATCGCGAGAATATCTTGGGTACTTGATGCATGGGGGCCATCGTCAAAGGTCAGGGCAACGATCTTCTGATCCTCTCCGCCTTCATGGAGAACAAATTCGGACAGTTGGTCTTGGGTCCATTTTCGGGGGCTGATGGTCCGCGCCTCACTGGCCGCTTGTTTCCAGGTCGGATCGGCCGTTCGCATTTTGGCTGGATTTCTCTTCACGGGTCGTGCAGGGGCTCGACCGCATGCCACAAGGGTGATGCACCAAGCGAGGCTGATCCAAATGCTAAGTCGAGCGAGGTCCATCAGTCAAAGATTCAGAGTGCGGGGGCAGAGATAGAATAGCTTTTGATGGCGGATATCTTACTTCTCAATACCTTGCGCGAGCAGGCGTCGCGTTGTGTTGCATGTTCGCTCAGCGAACGACGGCGCAATGTCGTGTTCGGAGAAGGCAACCCTCATTCACCCCTAGTTTTGGTGGGTGAAGGGCCCGGCGATAAGGAAGACGAAACCGGACGCCCATTCGTGGGAAAGGCGGGCACCATGTTAGACCGAGCTCTTGCTGACAATCACCTGAGCCGGGAGGATGTTTACATCTGCAACACCGTTAAGTGCCGCGCTTGCGATTGGGGTACCGGAAAGCCCGTGAATCGCCCTCCAACTGATATTGAAGTAAATGCTTGTCGCCAATGGTTGGAACCTCAACTGGGGATTCTTGCCCCTCAGGTCATCCTGTGTGTGGGTGCCCCTAGCGCCAGGAACTTAATCAAGCGAGACTTCAAAATCACCCAAGAACGGGGTAAGTACTTCCCGTGCACCTATGCCAAAGCCGCTGTGGCCACGCTCCACCCGGCCTACATCCTCCGCCAACAAAGTGCGGAAAGCGATGGAGGATATTCGCTTCTTGTCGCGGATATTGCCAGGTCGTGGGCCGCGGCACAAAAGCTCATTGAGGGGCGTGTATGATGGCGACAATGATTCCATTACTTCTGACCTTGAGTGTCACGAGTCCGTTCATTGGCGAACCCATCACCATCAAAACGGGATACGGCTTTACTGAGGGTCCAACTTGGACTGGGACACAGTTTATTTTTTGTGACATGGCCAACGACACGGTCTACGCATGGAAGCCTGGGGAAGTATCCCCGCGTGAGATTCGCAAGCCGTCCGGCAAGGCGGTGGGTTCTTCCTCCGATGGTAAAGGCTTAGTCTATCAGGTTGACACGGCCAATCGGCAGGTCGTGTCTTGGAACGAAAGGACTCCAAACGAGACAAAGGTCATTGGGAAGTCCTTTGAAGGCAAAAGGCTTGGCGGAATGAACGACCTTGCCCTGCACTCGAACGGCTCGGTATACGTCACTCATGCCAATTGGTTTGTCTCCCCGGACGCGCTCGAGTTTGTACATTCTGGCGTCATTCGAGTTGATCAAAAAGGTAAGGTCTCCCTCCTTACGCCGGGGTTGAGTAGACCCAATGGTATTGCATTTCACGGCAATCGCGGCTACGTCACCGAGTATTCAGCAGGTCGGATCATGAGTTTCGAGATCGGGAAGGATGGTTCCCAGACTGGCGAAGTCACCCTATTCGCTGACCTCAATGCGCTGGCAAAGGAGAAAGGTATTGATGGGCAAGGAGGCGCCGACGGTATCCGGTGTGATCACGAGGGAAACATCTTCTCAACCGGACCGGGTGGAATCTGGGCCCTGAGCCCCAAGGGTAGCTATCTTGGACATCTGCCCTTCCGAGGGACGAATATTGCCTTAGGTGGAAAGGATGGCAAGACCATGCTCATCACAACTGGGCGTGGCTTGGCGTGGGTTGCCTTAAAGTAGGCCCTACTTTAGCAAGCGGTTTATTGCTTCACCAAGGCGATATCCCGCCACTATGGCTTGGGATTTGCAGGTTGCCCCAACTTTCGTCAAGTACTCTGGCGAGGGCGAGTCACCCATCTTGATGCCCGCATAGGCCGTGGAGATGGCAAGGTCGCGGCCCTCAATAACCCAGCGCAGTGGATCCTGCTTCTCCACCTCGGCAATTCTTGGTTGTTCGTCCGACTTAGCCACCCACTTTCCCGCCACTTCGATTGCAAAGGCCGTCATTGCTCCCCGGCGCTGCAATCCGGCATCTTTTGCGGCTTGGTCAATCCCACCGTCCCAGACTCGGTGCAAGTTGCTCTTGTTGGCCAAGGTGAATAGGTTTCCTCCCGCATCTCCCAACTTTGGAAACTGAGACCCGTAGACGGAAACACAGTGAAGGGGCTGGTGCAGGTCCCCCACGATGTGATTTAAGAAGAACAGATAGACAGCCCGCTTGTCCGGCGTGGCTTTTCCGTCCATGGGAATTGGGCTGAGTCGAGGCTTGATCACCTCATTCAGAGCGCTCACGGCATTTGAGGGGGAGAATGGATACTGCTCGACCTTTCCTTCAATGACCGTACCATCCGCGTTCATCACGAGGGGGTAATCCAGGTAGTGCCACGACTTGCAGCGCTCCTTCTCCGTATCCCCAACGTGATCGTGCGAGAAAGTTACATTGAGTTCATCAATGAAGCTGTCAAAGTTCAGGCTCTTTCCCCTCTTGATGTCGTCGGGCCAAGTCGCAGATTGAACGAAGGCGGGTTGGACGTATTCATCGAGGTAGGCCGTTGTCAGAAGAGCATCCGGAATGGTTGGAACGGTGAGCTTGTGAGTAAACGGCTCATTATTTCTTTGGCCATCAACGGAGTCACCACGCATTAGAATGTGCGCGACCTCAATCTTTACCCTCTGATCTAAACGTTTCCACGCGATTGCCGCAACTGTCTGATGCCCCAAATCACCCCAAGCCCATGCTTGCGTAGTAGCCAAACAAGCTAATCCAACCCATCCCAATCGGTTCATGTTGCCAAGTATACGAGACGCGCTAGTTCTCAGTGTGGTACGGCTTGCGTCTAAAGTTGCCTAAGGTGCTCGCGGCTTTGGCGAGCTGACGTAAGGCAGAGCGTTCGCGTCCATAAATCGCCAAGGCAGTTCATCACCTTTGCCGGCGGCAATGCCGACCCGGCGTCCAACGAGGATGTTGGTCGTCGGTTCTCCGGACTCCAACCGAATCATCCCGTCGGGGTCTAGAAGATCAAGGCCATAGTGAGTCTTGTTCACTTGAAGAGCCTGCGCCAACTTGCCGGGACCGCTCATCAGGTCTTCCTCGCGCCAGGCCTTTTCACGCCGTTCGAACATGAGTTCAAGGCCCCCCAATGGCCGGGCGGCCCGAATGAGTATTGCTCCCGGTAACCCCTCGGGCCGCGCCGTAACGTTGAGCATCCAATGGTTACCGTAGGTGAAGTAGACATAAGCGAAACCCGGCGGCCCAAACATGACCTTTGTGCGGGGGGTTATGCCGCGAAATGCGTGACTGCCGGGATCACCGGCATAAGCTTCGGCTTCAACAATTCGCGCTCGGAGCTCACCAAAAACAATGTCCACCCCCACCATTGCAGGGGTCGCCTCCAGAATGTCGCCCCGCAAAATTTCGCGCATCTCTTCATGCCACACGGGTTACACTGTAGCCTATGAATGCAGAGTTGCAGGGATGGCTAGGTGGTCAGCTAGAAACCCTTAGAGACCAGAACCTTTACAAGAAACCCAGGATTCTGGAATCGCCCGCCGGTGGCCGCGTGATGATGGACGGCAAGGAGGTCGTTAATCTGTCTTCTAACAATTACCTCGGCCTTGCAAACCACCCCAAGGTGCGGCAAACGGCTCTCGAGGCGATTGAAAAATGGGGTGTTGGCGCGGGTGCTGTGCGCTGGATCGGCGGCACGATGTCCGTGCACGACGAACTCGAAGAACGGTTGGCCAAATTCAAAAAAGTCGAGTCCGTCTTGGCTTTCACCAGTGGCTTTACTGCCAATTCGGGATGTATTCCGGCCGTCCTGACGGACAAAGATGTTGTGATCAGTGACGAGCTCAATCACGCTTCGATTATTGATGGTGTCCGTCTCTCACCTGCCAGATATAAGAAGTCTGAGGGATTTGTTTTCGGACACAAGGACATGGGGCAACTCGAGGAAATCCTGACGAAGACTCAGAACTTCGAAAAGCGAATGATCATCACCGATGGTGTGTTCAGTATGGACGGCGACATCGCGCCCTTACCCGCCATCGTGGAGCTTGCTGAGAAGTACAACGCGTTCGTCATGGTGGACGATGCGCACGCCAGCGGCGTACTCGGTAAGAACGGTGCGGGTACCGCATCACATTTCGACCTTTACGGGCGAGTGGATATCCAACTCGGCACCCTAAGCAAGGCTCTCGGTGCCGTCGGAGGCTACATCGCGGGTTCGAAGAACCTGAAGGAATGGCTGATTAACCGGGGCCGTCCCTATTTGTTTAGCACAGCCCTTCCGCCGATGGTTGCGGCCGCATTGATCGCTGCCCTCAACGTGATGGAGAATGACCCGGAGCCCATGAAACGCCTTTGGGATAACACGCGCTGGTGGAAGAACGCCTTGAACGAAGCCGGGTTTGACACGATGGGCAGCGAAACGCCGATCACGCCGGTTTATGTGGGCGATGAGGGCGAGGCGCAAGCCATGGAGCGCATGCTCTGGGATGAGGGCGTCTACGCGCTTTCGATCGTGTTCCCCACGGTGGGGCGAGGTAAGGCACGGATTAGGACCATGCCGAGCGCGGCCCATACACAAGAGGATTTGGAGTTTGCCCTCGATGCCTTTAAGCGAGTCCGAGACCGGCTTTCCAACCCAGTGGCCTGAAGAAGCACTGGCTCGAGCTCAGGGTCATCTCGCGCGGCTAGTTCGTGAGTGGGATCTGGAGCTTGGGAATCGGTTCACGAAGGTCTACTGCTCGCTGGTGTATGCCACTAATCGCGGCATTATGAAGGTGCCCGTGATCGGCGAAGAACTGACGACCGGGTATCAGGCAATGCTTGCCTACGATGGGCACGGCGGCGTACCCGTCTTGCGGCATGACGACGAGGCGAGCGCCGTGCTCATGCCTCAGCTTGGCGAGAATCTTGAATCGGAGCCGGAAGAGAAGGCAGTCGTGATCGCGGCCGAGGCGATCCAGCGACTTTGGTCGGCGCCTGCATTTGCTACCACGCCGTTGGTCGGGTGGTACTCGGATACGGTCTTTGTGGGCTCGGATGGGGTGCTCTATGAGCATCTTCTGGCGACGATGAAACCGCGCCCGTTGCATGGTGACCTGCATCACTTTAACCTCTTGCGTTCGGGTGACGAGTGGCTCGCCATTGATCCAAAAGGGATGCTCGGCGACCCAGCCTGGGAGTGTGCGGCGTTCCTGCGAAATCCGGCTGGCAGGCTACCATCCGGACCGGAACTGGGGAGACTGCTGAGGCGAAGGGTTGAGATGTTCTCGGCTTTGCTAGTGCTTCCACCGAACCGGATCGCGGCCTGGGGTTACCTCGATGCGGTGTCTTGTGATCTTCTTGAGAGCGCAGAGGCTCTGCGGAGTCTCCTTTGAGCGACACCGACGAAAATCACATGCCAAGGAAGGGAGTTTTCATTGGAAGGATCTCTCTTCCTAGGTGAAGAAACCTCGATCTTGTTGAAGGAATGCACTTTCTAATCGAATACTCTCACAATCTATTGGAAGAAGTTGAGTGCCTATTCGAAGAATGTCCCAAGTTAAGATGATAAGCTCACAACTGTTTCGACCGTCTACGCTTTGCCAAGGTTAGTAACCCAAGAACTGTTGCCACAAAGCCGGTCGGCTCCGGAACAAGTTCGACCCGATAGTTATCGTAAATCCCTGTGATGGCTCCCGAAGCGGTGCCAAAGTTCATCGTTACCAAGCTGAAGTCGAAGGCCAGATTGGACAGTCCGACACTATCAACATGGGTGTTGTAGACCGCACCGTTCCAAGTGAATGGGTTGCCATCCAAGAGGTAGGTAGTGGTCAGCGTGTTAGCGCTGGTTTGCGTGACCAACAACGAAATAGTACGCCAACCTTGATATGGTGGATTTGCCCAATGACCAAGGATTGGGGCTGTCGGTCCTGTTCCATGCCGCCCGCCGGCAAAAGCCCAACCTCCACTGATGCCAAAGAGAGAGTGCTCCGCCGTGTGAGTATTCGACCACATTGCTAACCCAGTGAAGTTATCCGGTGTGTTGGGATCGCTATAGACGTCAACACTTGCCTTGAGCGTCCACCCCGGCGGGATCGTCACACCGCCACTTGTAACGAGGTTCACGCGCGAATGGTGGTCAAAAGCTCCAGGAGCCAAGGTGGATGTGTAGTTGACTGCTTGAGAGCCCTGGGTTGGCCCCGTGTTGACAACGGTGGCGCCAGTTGATAGCCATGGATTGGGGCCGGTTGATGCCTGCCCATTCAAGGCTCCGATAGGATTCGACTCAAAGTCTGTGTTGACGATGTAGGTGGCAGAACTCATTGCCGCGAGAATGCCAAGCCCAACTCCAGTTGCCCATCGGGCAAAAACAAAAGTCATGATTCCCCAGCGTAACAGTTTTGCCAAAACTGGGTACTCGTACAATTACTAGTTCTCGATTGACTGTTCGCTCATGTCCACCTGTGACCGACTTTCGTCGAAGCTCTGGTCGCGGTAAATCTCGCTGCCGCAGAGGGTCCACACTGCCTTACCTTTCAACTTCTCGCCATGGAATGGCGTGTTCTTGCCCTTGCTGAAGGTCTTGTTTACGTCGAAGGTCCATTCCAGTTCAGGATCAATCAAGGTGACCTGGGCGACCGGCGTCTCGCCAGGGCTGAGGGTCCCTGCTTCCAATCGCAGTATCTGTGCGGGGGCCGTGCTGAGTTTACGAATCGTTTCGAGCGGAGACAGATGACCCGGATGCGTTAGGAAGGTCAGCGTGACCCCCACGCAGGACTCAAGCCCGACCATGCCAAACGGAGCTTGGTCGAAGGGGACCTGAACCTCGTAGGCCGCATGCGGCGAGTGGTCGCTGGCGATCACGTCGATCGTGCCGTCGGCCAGCGCTTGGGCGATGAGATCCACATCGGTCGGCGTGCGAAGCGGTGGCGTGGTCTTGTAGTTCGGGTCGAAGTCCTTCATGGACTCATCGGTGAGGGCGAAGTACTGCGGGCAGGTCTCGCAGGTCACTCGTGCGCCGAGGTATTTGGCTTGGCGCACCATTTCAACCGCCCCCCATGTGCTCACGCGCATGATATGAACGTGGCAATCAGTGTGCAGAGCTAGCAAGCAGTTGCGCATCACCATGATCTCCTCTGCGCTTCGCGGTAGTGGCTTCAAGCCAAGGAGTGAAGATACCGGTCCCTCATTCATACACCCGCCTTCGCTCAAACTGGCTTCATCACAGTGCGCCATGATCGGTAGGTCAAGTTGCTGACAGAACTCCATGGCTCGGGTCATAACGAGGGCGTTCTGGGTCGGGCAACCTTCGTCGCTGACGGCAACAACGCCGGCCTTCTTGAGTGCCGCGAGGTCCGCAACTTTTTCACCGAGGTTCCTTAGCGTGAGCGCTCCAACGGGGGCGACAAAGACTCCTCCCGCGTCCGGAGCGGATGCTTTATCTAGGATGTAATCAATGAGGGTGGGAGTATCTAACGGAGGGGTTGTGTTGGGCATACAAGCAATCGTTGTGAACCCTCCCGCTGCTGCTGCTTGCGTACCGGTTACGATCGTTTCTTTGTGATCTTCACCTGGCTCCCGAAGGTGCGTGTGCATATCCACAAGGCCCGGAGTGATCCAGAGTCCAGTGCAGTCAATGATTTCATCTGCATCCTCTTCGATCTCGACATCGTCGCCGATTTCGGCGATCTGCTCGTCCTCGATAATCACATTACCGATCACGTCGAGGTCGGTGGATGGGTCAAGAATGCGACCGTTCTTCAGGATGATTTTCATACCGTTGCCCCCTTCTTGGTTTTAGTTGCCTTTGGTTTCGTCTTCGTTTCGAAGACCCAGGTAAGAGCCGCCATCCGTACAAAGATGCCATTTTCAATTTGCCGTTGAATCACACTGAGGGGGCCGTCGGCAGCCCAGTCATCCACTTCCACTCCACGGTTGATGGGGCCTGGATGCATGACTAAGCAGTCAGGCGCCGCGATCTTCAATGTTTCGCGGTTGATTTGATACGATCTGCGATACTGCCCGATCGAACTGAGTAATCCGTCCGCCATCCGCTCCTTCTGTAAGCGAAGGCACATCACCACGTCGCAATCCTGTATCCCAGGGAGCAGGTCGTTGTAAATCATGCCCGGAAGAAGGGCATTACTGGCGGGCATCAGAATCTTTGGGCCGACAAACCGGACTTCTGCACCGAGCTTGCTCAAGAGCCAAGCGTTAGAACGCGCAACTCGGCTATGGAGAACGTCGCCCACGATGGCTATCTTCAATCCCTTGATGGTTTTACGTTGCTCAAGAATGGTCAGCGCATCGCCGAGCGCTTGCGTTGGATGTTCGTGCTCGCCATCACCAGCGTTCACGATTGGTCCGCCAAAGAACCTCGCGGCCAACTGGGGCGAACCGCTGGATCTGTGCCGAATCACAAGGGCTTCAATCCGCTCCCCCTTGAGGGTGAGTACGGTGTCCTTGAGCGTTTCACCCTTGCTCAATGAACTTGATTGGGCGGCAAAGACGCTGATGTTATAGCCAAGGTACGAAGCTGCTTGCTCAAAGCTTACGCGAGTTCGGGTTGATGCCTCGAAGAACAACAGCCCGACCGTCCTGCGAGGGACATTCTGAATTGGCTTACCCGCCGTGACGTGTTTCTTAAAATCCTGAGCAGTCTTGATGAGGTCACGAATCTCGTCGGCCTTGAGGTGGCGAATGCTCAGCAAATTTCGGCTCATGTTCTTTCTCCGGCTGACATTAACACCACCGCATCCTCTCCCTGCGCATCGGTAAGCAGAACATCAATGAAATCGGTGGGCTCTGTTTCCAGTTGTTTACCGCAAAAGTCTGGCTGGATGGGTAGTTCTCGGTGTCCTCGGTCAATGATGACGGCGAGCTGGACTTTGGCGGGCCGCCCATGCTTCATCAGGGCATCCATGGCGGCGCGAATCGTGCGCCCCGTGAAGATCACTTCATCCACGAGGACCACATTCTTGCCTTCTATGCTGAAGGGGATGTCAGTGTCGTCTTCCGTCGTCTTTTGGTCATCACGACTAGGGCGGATGTCCAACTTCCCGTGCGGAATGGCGGCGTCCTCAATCTGAGCCATCATGAAGGCAACCCTTTTTGCGACGGGCCACCCTCGCCGGAGAATGCCCACAACAACGACGTCCTTGGCACCACCGTTGCTCTCGAGGATTTCGTGGGCCAAGCGCCCCAAGGTGCGCTTGATGCCAGCCGCGTCCATGACGATTTGGCTCATTGCTTGGATTATGGCAGGCAACCTGCGGGGCGGCTCATGCCAAGGCGAGCGCGACTTCACTGCAGAAGTGGCGGCCCTCGGGGGTAAGTCGAATGCGGTCAGTCCTTCGCTCCACCCAACCCTTTGCTTCAAGGCCATGGATTGAATCCAGATTTAGGCATCCTGTTCCTAGTCCCTCTTCGAGTCGTATCCCCAACATGATGCGCTCAAGGCGCAAGGTAGCCTCATCCAAACTCTCTTCCTCACACCAGAGCTTCTCACCATTACTGACGGCCGAAACGTACCTGCTCGGATGCTTAAGGTTCGTGTATCTAGTGTCTCCAACACGCCCAACTGCCCCCGGGCCGTAGCCCAGATATTCTTCGCAGCGCCAGTAGCAAAGGTTGTGCTGGGACTGCATGTTTGGTTTTGCAAAATTTGAGATTTCGTAGTGGTTGAGCCCTGCCCCCGCCGTCATCGCACACGCCATTTCGTACATCGAAACCTGCTGCTCATCATCGGGAAGATCAAGCATGCCCTTGAGGTTCAGCTTATAGAATCGGGTGTTTGGCTCAATGGTCAAACAGTAGAGGCTTAGATGGTCGGTCTTTAGTGACAAAGCCGCTTCAAGATTTTGCTCCCAAACCCTGAGGCTCTGGCCCGGCAAAGCGAACATGAGGTCAATATTTACGTTGGTAAAGCCAGCATCCCTTGCCGCAAGGACGGCGCGGCCGATCTCTGTCGGCCCATGGACTCGACCGAGACGGGTCAACTCCTCGGGGACGAAGCTTTGAGCTCCGAGGCTAATGCGATTGAACCCACTTTGTCGCATAGACTTGAACTTGGAGGCGTCTACGGTGCCGGGGTTCGCTTCGCTCGAAATCTCGCAACCCTCGATTGGCGGATGCGTTGATATGACCGCATCAAGAATTAAATGCAACTGATCGGCGGAGAGAAAGGTTGGTGTTCCACCGCCGAAAAAGATGGTCTTAGCGGGCCGACCGCTCCACGGAGAACTCCTGATTTCTTTGATCGTTGCGGCGACGGTCTCGTCAACGATTTGGCCCGACATTGCATAGGAGTTGAAGTCGCAGTAGCCGCACTTCGAAGGGCAGAACGGTGTGTGAATATAGACGGCAACGGCGTTCATCGCCGGCCAAAGCAGGCGAGAATAACGCCCGCTATCGTGCCCGCAATGATGGGTGTTGGCGTCTTATCGCAAGAAATGCATACGCTGGAATTGTTGACCACATATGAGTGGTAGCCGAATCCGGTGAGCCCTCCAAACAGTCCACCAACCAAGCCTCTGAACAAATACTCCTTCAACATGTGCTGAGCCGTCACATTGCCTCTGGCGCAGAGACACCTAATAGTCCTAACGTTGTTTGCAGAGCAATTTGCGTCACTTGGCATAAAGCCAAGCGAGATTGCGTGGTTGCAATGTTCTCCTGGTCAATTACTCGGCACTCATTGTAGAAGTGGTGATAGGCTCGCGCGAGCTCGATTGAATAGGTGACGAGACGGTGCACACCGTAGTCCTCTGCGCAACGACTGATCTCGTTCGGCAGATCAACCACCTTCTTGATTAGCTCAAGTTCTGGCTTTTCCGTGTACTGCCCAGCTTTCGGCTCCATTTCGGCCTTTTTCAGGATTGAGCAAATCCGAGCGTGTGCGTATTGAACATAGAACACGGGGTTCTCGTCGCTCTTGGTTTCGGCTAGGTTGAGGTCAAAATCAAACGTCGTGTCGTGCGAACGCATGAGATAAAAGAACCGGGCAACATCGGATCCAGCTTGCTGCTTTTCTTCCGGCGTTCCTTCCGGTCGCATCTTCTCACCGATTTCATTGATAAGGTCAATGAGTGCGAAGATGTTGCCGTCGCGTTTGCGCATCGGGGCCGGCTTGCCATCCTTGAGGAAGCGCACGAGTTGAAAAATCTGGACATCAAGCATTTCCCGAGCCAACTTGGATGCCGCCAAGCACAGATCGCGTTCCTTACCGTTTCTGAAGAGCTGCGCATCCGTCTCGCCGAGCTGGGCGTTGCCTGTTTCCCCTTCAACTTGACCATCTGCAATCAGCAATGCCGCAACCACGGCCTGAAGTCTCCCGATGTACCCATGGTGATCCGGTCCCAATACTGTGATCAATTTGTCGGCAGGGTGCGGGCGATTGAACTTATCCTTGTGATAGGCAATATCGCTCGCGATATAGGTCAATCGTCCGTCGCGCCGCCGCAAAACTCGGTCCATGTCGTCCCCGAACTTTGTTGATCGTAGCCATAGCGTGCCCCCTTCATCCTGGGGTTCCTTTTCGACACTTTCTACCTTGCCACCTTTGGCAAGTTTGAGTTTGACGCGCACTGGCTCGGTGTCCGCAATGCCGCTATTGAGGAGGGCCGTCACCTCGGTCTCAACCTCGCCGCCGTCATGAAGAGATTGCTCGCTGAACCACGTGTCGAAGCTAACTCCGAAGGCATGGAGATCTTCCCGCTGCTTGGCAACCATGAGCCTCTCGGCATATGCCTTGAGTGTGGCAAGACTGGCATCCGGCCCGACATCCGTACGGAGGATCTCAGCCACATTCTGGACATAGTCACCCTTGTAACCATTGTCTGGCACCGGCTGATCTTCCAAGATTGCCTTAATCGACTCCGCAAACAGTCGCATTTGCTCACTGTTAACGCCGTCGTTGACGTAATACTCGCGATGGACCTGGTGGCCCGCCGCTTCGAGGACATTGCACAACGTGGAGCCGTAGGCGGCACCTCGCCCCGAGCCGATGGTGATGGGGCCATTGGGGTTAACAGACACAAACTCAACATTGATCTTCTGTGGGTTCAGCGGAGTCGGAAGGAGAGACTTGAGTGACACAAGTGTGACAAAGTGTGAGATGTAGGTGCCGCGAAGTCGAAAATTGATGAAGCCTGGGCCTGCGACCTCAATTGATTCAAACGCTTCGTCTCCGGCGAGTTCGCCAGCGATTAATTCCCCAATTGCGCGCGGGTTCATTCCCGCCAACTTTGAACCCGCCATTGCGATGTTGCAAGCGAAATCCCCGTGTTCTGGCTGCTTTGTGTCGGCGATTTCGATTGGGCCCAAGGAAGCGACAGAGATCTTGCCCTTAGCGTGCAAGTTTGCGACCACATTGGCCACCTTCATGGCTAGGGCTTCTCGGATCATGCCTCTATTATGAGTTGAGGCACAATGTTCACGTCGGCCGCTGGGTTGCGAAGAACATGAAACTCCGTATAGCAGAGACCTTTGAGAGTATCCAGGGAGAGGGCTTCTGGACTGGTCGCCGTAGTATTTTTGTCCGCATCAGCGGGTGCAATCTTCGGTGCATTTGGTGCGATACTCCATACGCCAGTTGGGAGCCCGAAGGACCGTTGCGCAGCGTCCCCGGTATCTTGGCTGAGCTTCTCGCTAGCCCCATCATGGATGTGGTCGTCACGGGGGGTGAGCCAATGCTGTTTGAGGGGGTTGAGCCCTTGTGTGCTGGACTTCGGGAAGGTGGGAAGATCATCACGATCGAGACGGCGGGTACGGTTGCACGTACCCTGTCTTGCGATCTCATGTCCATCTCGCCGAAGTTGCGTCATTCCACTCCCGTCGGAACGTCGTGGGAGGCACGACACGAGGACAGGCGGCTAAATCTGGATGTCCTTCGATACCTGATCGCCAGTTATGATCATCAACTCAAGTTCGTGGTTAACCTCGAGCATGAAGAACCGGGAATTGATGAGATAACGGAACTCCTGCAGGCATTAAACGCCGACCCAGCCAAGGTAATTCTCATGCCGGAAGGGACAGATACTGAGACCTTGCATCGTCGAAGCAAGCTGCTCGACCCGATTTGCAAGGAGCGCGGATTCACGCTTGGCCAGCGGCTTCACATTGACCTCTTTGGTAACACAAGAGGGACGTAAGGTTCTAAGCTCTGATTGCTGCTAGTAATCGATCGTAGCTATCTTGCAAGCTCTCGGGCAGAACGCGAGTTTCGCCGATGGCGCTCATGAAGTTTGTGTCGCCGGCCCATCGAGGTACGACATGCCAATGCACATGATCCGGTATTCCTGCTCCGCCAGCGGATCCCAAATTCACCCCAATATTGAACCCTTGCGGCCGATAGCAAGTGGAGATCCATCCCACACATTTCGTGACCAGTTGATTGATCTCCAGGAGTTCGCCGTCCGTAAGGGACTGAAGGTCGGCGGTGTGACGATAGGGCGCGATCATGAGGTGCCCGCTCGTGTAGGGATACAAGTTCATGAGGACGAAGGCAGTTTCACCCCGGTGCAAAATGAGAGCCTCACGGTCATTGCCGAGGGAAGGTAGGGCCTCGAAAATGCACCCGCCATCTCTGTCTTCTCTCTCATGGGTGACATATCTTGCCCGCCAAGCGGCCCAAATTCGTTCCATACCGGGATTACACCCAAGCAGTGGTCAACTTTGTGGAGCTACTTCTTTGCTGGAAGCATTCCTGCTGTTTCGATAACGAACGTACGAAGCCAAGTGGCGTCTGCTAACTGGTCATCGGTAACCCTGACATACGGTTTGGCGCCGGGATAGGGCGGTGCATCCTGTGAGTCGCCAACAAGGCCATCGCTAACGAGCGTCTTTTTCACGAAGAGGATATCGTCGGCAATTATGCCAAAAATCTTGTCGTCAAAGTAGATTCCGTACTCTCCAAACATTGGCCGGGTTCGGATGGGCAGTTGTTCCAGCTGGGCCAGAATCCTCTCGACGGTTGCTTTTGAAGTGCTCATTGCGCAAAGCATCATCTTACGCGATCCCGCCGCCTCAACGACTCCGGCAAGTAAAATGGAGGCGCACCAATGGTGATCCCCGTTGCACATGATTTTATATGCCCTTGGTGCTGGATTGGCCTGAGCCAAGCTCGGCGACTTCGTGCCGAGCTTGGGGTTCAGTTTGAATGGCGAGGATATGAGCTTTACCCCGAAGGAATGGCTTGGCCCTCGACCTCAGTTGCGGAGACGAGCAATAGGCCCCCAACTCCGACAAGGTACGACCTCGCATTGGCAGCGGAAGGATTGGACCCGGTAAAGGGACCGCCTGGCATGCGGACCTTTCGTGCTCACCAAGCTTTGGAATACGCCAAAGCAAAGGGAGTTGGGCAAGAGTATCTGGAACGCCTTTATGAAGGCTATTGGAAGCAGGGGCTTCGCATCAATGATTTACCAGTACTGAAGTTCCTAGCTGCCGGGTTGATGGATGACCTTGATGAGCTTGAGGGTGCGGTGACAGATCAAAGGTTCCGGTCTGAAGTAGTTGTTTTTGATGACCCAGCCTATGCGACTGGCGTTTACAATGTACCGACCTTTTGGATCGACGGAGTGCGCTATGCCGAGCAACCTTATGCTGTCCTAAAGCAGGCCGTGATTTCGGCATTGGGAGACTCGGGGGTAACGAGTGTTTATGCGGGTTTGGACTTTAACACCCCCAAGGATCGCCCCTTTGTTTTCATCAATATGGCAACGACGATAGACGGCAAAATCATCACAGGGGAGCGTGACGAGCCGGTGATGGATCTCGGCAGTAAGGCTGACCATGCAACGATGCGCTATCTTGAGTCTTGCGCTGATGCGGTGATGATCGGCGCGGGCACCCTTCGGGCAACTCCAAACATCCGGTTTGATGATCGCCTCCTCAGGATTGTGGTTACTCGATCCGGCAACCTTGACCAGAACCACGCGTTCTTTAAAGCTCCACGGGTGGTCACCTTGGGTCCAAACGATACGGCGGATTGGCTACAGACTCTATCCATGTTGAAGGAGAAGTACGGCGTCGAACGGCTCCTCTGTGAGGGGGGAAGCGAACTCAATGCATCCTTGTTCCAAGCCGGATTGGTAGATGAAGTGTTTGTAACCCAGACGGCGAAGTTAAAGCTTGGCAAGCACTCCCCGACCATAGCTGGTGGTGAGGCATTTCCTCGAGAGCGTGTTGAACCTTGGAAGATAGTGAGCTCAAAGCAGGTCGGCGATGAGGTTTTCCTGCGCTACCGAAGATGAACCCTCTAGGTACGCTCATCTACCTGCGGCGAAATGCCAGCCGCACCTTGCCCCTTATGGGCGTCATCGTGTTGGCAGTACTGCTGATCTGTGCGATCGTAAGCCTCATTAACTCAATTCCCCTTAGCGTTAAGACGATCTACAAGTACACAAGCCTGATGATGGGGGTGACGCCCAGAGGTGAAGCAGATCGAACACCCCAGATTAAGCGCATCATCGAGAACGAATGCCCGGTTCCGATTGGCCGGCTCGCGCTTTGCAGGGCTAGTAGCACGGAGGTACAAGCCCTCGTAGGGAAGTGGCAATTTGTTGTGATTGCTTTTGATCGGCCAGACCTCGAGTATGTGCTCAAGCGAATGGGGACTACCAGCCTAGTAGGCCGACTGCCTGAGGTTGGGCGTCCAGAAGCTGTCATTAGCGAACCCGTGAGTCGAAATTTGAAGTTGAAACTTGGGGATATCCTCCTCGGACCAGATCGACAGGATGCCTACTCCCCCCAGAATGTGAAGGTTGTAGGGATTGCCAAGACGGCGAACTGGTTCATGTTCGCGGACCGAGAGTATTACACTGCGAATCACTTCCCACCCATTGATTTCATACTCGTCACCGCCAAGAATCCGGCTCGGCAAGCCGAAATGGACCGATGGGCGTTGCGCCGCTTTAAGGGCGACCGGACGCAAGTTATCAGCTACCTTGAAATCGAAAGGCAAGCCAATGAAATGTTTAAGACCTTGTACAAAATCTTAGATGTTGTTATTGGCATTTTGGTGGTTGTGATCACCTTGATGATGGGAATGTTAATCAACATCTACTTGGGCCAACGAACACATGAGTTTGCTCTACTGCAAGCCCTGGGTTACAGCACAAAGGCCCTCGTGATTCGTGTGATCAAGGAAACGGCTTTGGTGGTGATGGGGGGTTGGCTTCTAGGAGTGATGTGTTCAATCGCCATGCTCAACGTGGTGGATCATTGGCTGATGTATCCCAATGCCTATGCCCTAGATATCACGGACCGCACTGCCCTAGCCTACACCATCCCGGTTCCCATCGCCATTTTCTCGGCGGCCTTACTCACCCTATGGACAAGGTTTCGGCGATTCGACCCGGTCGGCGTTGTGGAACGGAGGTTGGTGTGATCAGTGCCGTTGGTGCGAGCTTGGTGTACCGAGATCACGAACGTGAGGTCTTCGCGTGCAGTTCCGTGGACATTGAGGTGGTACCGGGTGAGTTCTTGGGCATCCTCGGACCTAGCGGAAGCGGCAAGAGCTCGCTACTCTATCTTTTGAGTGGTCTCAAAATGCCAACCTCTGGGTCAATCACATTTGAAGGGCAAGACCTGCACCAACTCAACGACGCCCAGCGCGCAGAAACACGTTTGACGAGTTTTGGGTTTGTCTTTCAATATCCTTATCTGTTAGGCTATCTCAACGCACTCGAGAACGTAATGGTGGCTCGTCCCGAATCCGACTTTCGAGAACAAGCCAAGGCGCTACTAGTCTCGTTGGGGCTTGAATCAAAGCTGGGCCGGTTGCCGCATGAGCTTTCTGGCGGTGAACGCCAACGCGTTTGCGTGGCTAGAGCCCTCTTGGGCAAACCAAAGGTGATCTTTGCTGACGAGCCAACGGCCAATCTAGACCACGCTAATGGTATACAGGTCGTTCAATTGCTGAATCAACACCGTGGCGACGGATCCTTGGTGATGGTAACTCATGATCCGAGCATGTTGGCGGAGGCTGACCGGATCGTTCGGCTCGAAGATGGGCACTTGGCCCCATAAGGCTCGCTGGTCCCATCTGAGGTTCGTCAAATTGCTGGATTCGTCCTTGGCAAAGGTCTAAGTTGGGTTCATTACTTGACAGATCACGTTGCTGTAGGTACAATTCCAAACCGCATCTGAGGGGGTCCGTGGGTTTCCGAACGAAAGACCTGGCGAACTGGGGATGCAAGTTCCGGAGAACATGACTTAGCAGTAGATGGAAAAGCAACGACTGGGTACTGACGCGGGTAATGCCGCGGGGCTGGTTAGAAATCTGGCGGTTTACACCAAGAAGATGGGGCTTTTCCACAACGCTACGCAGGTTATTCGGTGCCGCCATCACGCTCGATTCAGTCAGGATCGGGCCTTTTCTTTTGTCGGGAAACTGCCTTGGCCACATTAATCCTCCTCAGTATCATTGCCGCCGCTTGCTGCGCCGCATTCGTCCCTGTTGCAAAGGCGCGACCATCTTGGTTGTCGCGCCTACTTTCATTCCGTACGCCCGTGAATCCGTCGGTAGCGGTAGCGCCGCCACGGGTCAATACCTCGGATGGTTGGACCCTCATCCAATGTGATGACGCCATCTCGTTCCTTGACTGGCTTGGCAAGGACCAAGAAGGTCTGCCGTTCAAGAGTGGCGAGTCGCCCTCGTTGGGGTCTCATGTGCTCATAGAGCTCTTTGATTGCGATGGTGAGTCGCTGAAATACGAAGATGGGGTGGGTAACGCCATGCGCGATGCCGCGGTTGAATCAAAGGCGACCGTTGTTGCTGAGAGTTTTCATGAGTTTAAGCCTTGGGGCGTTTCCGGCGCGGTCGTCATCCAAGAATCGCACTACACAATCCACACTTGGCCAGAGCATGGATACGCTGCGGTGGACTTGTTTTACTGTGGAGGCACCGTTGATGTCCATAAGGCAGTTGATGTCCTCATGGAGCGCTTCAATCCAGGCCGAATCAAGTTCCTCGTTGTCCGCCGAGGTCGCCAGGACGAAGTTGATAAGCGTTAGCTTGTTCTACAAGTTGATTTTGGCTTTTGGTTGAGACTGGACGACAGCTTTCTTGGAGCTTTGGGTTTTTTCGAAGATGGCCCGAAGGTAGGTTCCTGTGTGCGAGCCTTCCGTCTTCGCGATGAGCTCCGGGGTGCCCTGGGCGACCACTGTTCCACCCCCGTTTCCGCCTTCGGGCCCCATATCAATGATCCAGTCCGCTGTTTTGATCACGTCCAAGTTGTGTTCAATGACGATCACGGTGTTGCCCCGCTCCACAAGCTTGTTGAGCACTTGCAGGAGCTTGGCAACATCCTCAAAGTGCAACCCGGTCGTGGGTTCATCAAGGATATAGACCGTAGATCCCGTATCGCGTTTGCTAAGTTCGGCTGCCAGCTTCATACGCTGAGCCTCTCCACCCGATAGAGTTGTTGCAGGTTGGCCCATCCGGATGTACCCGAGGCCCACATCCAGCAGAGTTTGAAGTTTTCGGTAAACCTTTGGAATGGGTTCGAAAAAATCTGTGGCCTCTTCAAGGGTCATGGCCAGAATATCGGCAATGTTCTTGCCCTTGTACTTAACTTCAAGCGTCTCGCGGTTGTAGCGCTTCCCCTTGCAGACCTCGCACGGTACATAAACGTCGGGCAGGAAGACCATCTCAATCTTGAGGATTCCATCCCCTTTGCACGCCTCGCATCGTCCCCCCTTGACGTTGAAGCTGAACCGGCCAACTTTGTAGCCCCGGATCTTGGAGTCAGGGGTCATGGCCATCAGGTCCCGGATCATATCAAAGGTGCCCGTGTAGGTTGCCGGGTTGCTTCGCGGAGTTCGCCCAATCGGAGACTGGTCAATGTCAATGACCTTATCAATATCGTCGAAGCCATCGATACTGTCATGAGGCTCCCATGCACCCCGCGTACCGTAGATTTCGTACATCAGCCGAGGAAAGAGGGTGTCTTGGATCAACGTGCTCTTACCGCTTCCACTGACGCCCGTGACGCACGTAAGTAATCCCTTTGGGATGGCGATGTCCACCCCCTTTAGGTTGTGGCCGCGTGCATTTCGCAGGACGATCCAGTCGGCAGACATGTGGACGCAAGTATACCGAGATTCGCCCTAGGCGTCCGGTACAATAGACTCCAATATGAGTTCATTTACCCTTTCTGTTGTTGCGCCCGACCGCAAGGTCGTGGAGACTGAAGTATCTTCGGTCATCGCACCAGGCAGCGAGGGCTACTTAGGTGTCCAAAGGGGGCATGTCCCCGTCATCGTTTCACTAAAGCCAGGCATCCTAGAGTTTAAGGACACGAGCAATCTCAATCATTCGGTCGTTGTGGATGGCGGATTCATGGAAGTTAGCGGTGAGCAAGTCATTGTTATCGCAGAGGGAGCCGCCTTGGCCAATGAGATTGACCTCCGCGAAGCGGAGCAGGAACTGGATGAGGCCCGGCGTGCATTGCGTGGCGAAAGCAGCCGGCTCAGCCTCCATGAGGCTGCGGAGGCGATGGACCGCGCAATGAATCGCATCAAAGCCGCTCGCCAGAAGTAGGTGAATACGGCAGTCATCCTAGGTTCGGGGACCAGCAATGGTTGTCCTTCCTTGGGCTACGACTACTCGCCAGAGTTTCTTGCTAACCCGAAAAACTGGCGGACTCGCTCCTCCCTTTTGCTGAGAGGGCCCACCGGAAACCTGCTTGTGGACGCCACGCCAGAAATGCGCCTTCAACTCCTCGGGGCCAAAGTGAAGATGGTAGATGCCGTACTGATCACCCACACCCATGCAGACCACATCATGGGAATGGACGATCTTCGTTGCTTTGAACTGCGGTCGCAGAGGTGCATGCCCATCTATGCTCAGCCGCACGACCAGCAGGTTCTGCGGCGAGTTTTCAAGTATGCCTTTGAGCCCCCGCTGGGTGATGTTCACGTCCCCACCTTCGAACTTCGTGATGTCCCCGAGATCCTACGAGTGGGCGGGATGGAGGTTCGGATCTTCGTCGTCATGCACGGGCCGACCCCTGTGCTGGGCTTACGCGTGGGGGGTCTTGCGTACCTTACCGATGTGAACGAGATTCCCGAAAAGGCCCGGGGCTTCCTTGAGGGGCTCGACACCCTAATCCTCGATGCAGTACGCCGTAAGCCACATCCCAACCATTATCATTTTGAGCGAGCCCTTGAAGTCGCGCGCGAAATTGGGGCACGAATGACCTACTTCACCCACCTTAGCCATGACTACGACCACGACCTTGTCGAGAGGGATGAGTTACCCGACAACATCCGCCTGGCCTATGACGGACTCGAGCTACCAATTTAGGGGCTAGCAGTCTTCTCGAACACCCGAAGCGCGACAAAGGTCGAAGGCAAATCAGCATAGGTGGCGATGCGTTCAATGCATCTCGCGTAATTGCGTTCCCCGTTCTCATCGTCCTTCGGGATCGTCTTGAGGCTTTCAACCATCAGACTAACGCACTCGTCGAAAAACTTAGCTCGGACCTGAGGCATGGATTTATTTGCGAGGCTGGCATACTTTCGGCTTACTTGCTCGTATACAACTTCCCAATTGCTGCGGGCCTGAATGTCCGCCCGCTGGCGGGCCATGGCCTGCTCTTGAAGTTTAGCTGCCTCAACGTCTCGGCGCTTCGCGTTCTCCCAGTCTTGAGCCGTGATTCCATCAATAACTCGAAGCGTTACGGATTGCCCAAGCTTCTGGCCGACAAGTCGTTCAATGAGCGTCTTGGTTTGGGGGAGTCGAAGGTGCCCCGCTAGGTCGCCAAGTTCGGGCGGGAGCCCGATGACGAAGAAATCTCCTTCCGAGGCTACGGCTACGGTGTTGTTTAATGCCTGCCAAACACCCACGCCGGTCACGCCATTGCGGACCTCGGGCAGAACCTCGCTCCATATTCCCTGTGCGTCCGCGGTCATGGCCACCGCACTATTATAGCTGGCGCGTGTTAGAATGGATAGGACGTGTTATGTTTTGCCGGGGCTGTCCTGGCGCTTGCGAGTGGTGGATCGGGATCGTCGTTGCCAAGTTCTTTGGAGGCAACACGATCAATCACGTTTGCGACCCGGGATCGGATTGAGCTTAAGATTGACGTGATCAAGTCACGGCGCTCTCTGGGTGGACAGGCCGCTCCGGCGATCTTGTTCTTGCACGGGGGCGCGTGGCGTGATGGGCGTCGGGACCTCCCAAACCCAATTCAATACGAGTTGGCCCAACGTGGATATGTTTGCTTTCAGAGCGATTATCGCCTCAGCCAGGAATCCCCTTTTCCTGCGCAACTGCACGATGTCCGAGCCGCTATAAACTGGATCAAAGAAAATGCCGAGGCCTGGGGCGTAGATGCCAGTCGAATCGGCGTCTGGGGAATGAGTGCTGGTGCGCACTTGGCGCTATTGACCGCCTACGCGGGGGATGCGATGACCGAAAAGGGCACGAATCCCGTTCGAGTTCAAGCAGTGGCTGGGGTCATGCCGACCACCGATGTGCTGGGAATCTATCGGTATCGCCTAGCGCAACGGAATGTGCGGTCTGATTTGGTTGGGCAATCCTCCCCCGAGGCCCAGCTCTTGGGCGGCGACCCGGAGCAATTACAGGACCTAGCCCGTGCCGCTTCTCCAGTCAATTATGTTTCTCCTGATGCCCCTCCGACTTGGCTAGTCCATGGAGTGAACGACGACACCGTCCCGGCTCAACAATCCCAGACCTTGGCTTCGCTTCTAGGCAAGGCTCAAGTGCGGCGACAACTCGTGCTCCTTGCTGGGCTCAAGCATGAAGCCAAGTGGGACCTCTTTCAAGATGGGGTGGTGACCTTTTTCCAACGCGAGCTAGGCGCACCAAATCGCTAGGTGATAGCATTTAGGTCCATGCGGTCGTGTGCGTTCTTTGTTGATGTAGAAAATATCGCGTATTTTTTGAAGCCTAGGATTTCGAGTGACCTCGTGGCCTCTGTGTGCGAATCGGTTCGCAAGCTAAGGACTTATCTTAATGAGGCGCATGAGTTGAGCTGTATCGTTCAATCAGCGTACGGCGATTTCGAAAGACTCGAGGGCGGATTCCTGAGGTCCTTCTTCCTGATGGGTATCGAGACTCACAATGTGGTCGGAACTGACCATAAGAATGCGGCTGATATGGGGCTATGTATTGAAGCTATGAAGACTCTGTACACACGCCCTGAGATAGACACTTTCGTTCTCATGGCTGGTGACCGAGATTACATCCCCCTTGTTCAGCACCTGAGGCAATCCGGGCGGCAATTGTTGGTGTGCTCCTTTAGAGCTACCACGAGCGGAGATCTCCTCAATCTGGTTGAAGAGAAGTCCTTCATTGATACATTTCAGTTCCTAAGCGAGGACGATCAACTGGCTGTGAACTCGTACATTCTTCCCTCGTTAGAGCCAGTAGTCGCAGTTAACCCCTCATCCAAGGGGCAGGCAGCTGAACCCAAGGTCCCAAAGAAGCCCGTAAGGCGAATGGTCGCTATTGATGATGAGAATACACTCATCGCACTCCAAGTCTTGTTTGACGACAAGTTCAAGGGGAAAGCGGAAGTATGGCTCAAACCGTATCTCTATGAACTTCAGAAACCATTGGGTCATCTCGCAGAGTACGAGCGAAAGGCGCTTCTCGGAAATCTTGAAGACGCCGGTGCCATCGAAGTGGAAAAACGCGATGGCGGGGAAAACTACTACAGCGTGATCCTGATTAATTGGGATCACCCCAGCGTTCAGAAGTATTTTCCCGGGTGAACTGGGTTGCTACTCAATAAAGGTCCCTTCGCTTGGCGGTCGTTTCAAAAACGCTTCGATGAATCCGTCAATGTCGCCATCCAGTACCCCCGTCGTATTCGCGTTCTCAAAGCCAGTACGGTGATCCTTTACGAGCGTATAGGGTTGCAATACATACGAGCGAATCTGCCGTCCCCATTCTGCCGGCCCGGTGACCTTCATCGCGTTCAAGTCGCCGGCCTGCCGGAGGCGCTCGACTTCAGCTAGCCGGGCCAGCAAGACTGACATTGCGGCGGCGCGGTTCTTGTGTTGAGAGCGCTCGTTCTGGCAATTCACGACTATCCCGGTCGGGATATGCGTGATCCGGATCGCGGATTCAGTCTTGTTGACGTGTTGGCCACCCGCTCCGCCAGCTCTCAAGGTTTCCACTTTGATCTCGTCAGGGTTAATTTGAACCTCGTTTTCTTCAATCTCGGGAAGAATTTCAACCTTGCAAAAGCTCGTGTGGCGTCGGGCATTCGAATCAAACGGCGAAATCCGGACCAACCTATGCACCCCGTTCTCAGCCTTTAGGTAACCATAGGCATTGGTGCCAAGGACTTGAAGCTGGACTGAGCGGTAGCCCGTGACGTCGCCCGGGGTCTCACTGAGGATTTCATATTTGTACCCATGGCGTTCACAGTAGCGCGTGTATAGGCGAAAGAGCATGCTTGCCCAATCGCAGGCTTCGCTTCCGCCGGCCCCTGCGTTGATTTCCAGAATCGCATTTCGGTGATCATGTTCACCGCTGAGGAGGGTCTGCAGTTCGTACTTCTCGAGGTCGTCTAGGAGCCTGAGCGCCATCTGGTCAGTCTCGACCTCGATCTCGTCGTTAGGTTCCTCCTTGAGGAGCACGTAGTACTCTTGGACATCACGTTCGCGCTGATCCAACTCCTTCCACGGGTTCACTACATCTTTCAAGCGCGCCAGCTTCTGCAGGAGCTTGTTGGCTTCGGTGGGGTCATCCCAGAATGTAGGTTCGGCGGATTTATCCTCTAATTCGCCAATCAGTTGCTGTTTTCCAGGGACGTCAAAGATGCCCCCTAATCGCGTCCAAGCGGCCACGCGCCTTGGACAAAGAGTCTAGCTGTTCGAAGTTCAGCATGCTAGGTTCAATTGTACCTGCGAGTCGCCAGCGAGCCGAGATCAGCACTCAATGCTAGAAACACACGGATCAGGTTGGCGATGGTAATGTGCGATTTGTCGCTGTTCAAAGAAACTTGCTACAAGGGCTTGGCGGAGTTCGTTGGACTCGGCGGAGATTCGCGACTGCCATTCTTTCTCCAGCGCGATAACTTCGGCCAATATTTCCCTAGTCTCGGGATTCATTTCTACATTGCTGAGTTCGTTTATGGCGATTTCGCGCTCAGTAAGGAGCGCCTGCCACTCGGATTCTGGGGAGGCCAAGAGTGTGCGGGTAAGGAGAAGAATCTTCTTAGCTGGCAAGGGGTAGGTCCTCCGAGGATTGCCCCTGTCGTTGCTTTGATTCGAGTTCGCTCCAGCTTTCTCTAAGCTGAGAGAGTACCGCGATACAGCGTTCTACATTTTCCAGCTTATCGCCCAAGTTTGCTTCAACAATCTCGTTGTAACAGTAGGTGTAGAGCCCGAGAAGGTTCTCCGCAAGTTCACCGCCTTGTTGTTGGTCAACGCCCGCGGAGAGTTCGCTCACGATAGCCTGAGCTTTCTGCAGGTTCGCGTTCTGCTCGTATAGATCTTTTCGATGCATGGCCTCTTTGGCCGCATGGAGGAACCGAAGAGCACCATCGTAGAGTAGGATGACCAGCTGTAACGGCGATGCGGTAAGAACCGCATTCTGCCGATATGACTCTACGTACGGATTGACCTTCGGGCGCACTAAGCTGATTATCGGCGGCTTTCGGCCCAGAGCCCATGCCTGTGCTCTCCAATCGCCGAAAAAATGATGGCAATCATGAGGGCGAACACGAGCCAACCCAGCGGAATCCACCAGATAAAGGTGGTTGGGTAGTCCGGTACGGGTAGTTCTCGAACTGTATGGCCCAGCGAAGCTTGTTGCAGCATGAGATACAGAAAGACTGCGGTCGTCATAGCCCCGCCAAAGAATCCGCAGGCTGTGGGTAAGCCCCAGCGACCACCCGCGAACGCCCCGAAGGCGGAGGCCGGAACTAGGCCCAAGGCGCAGGCGGATGTGAGTGCGCCCAACTCATGCATTCTGGAGTGTAAGGCAAAGAACGGCCAGATCGAGAGTACATAAGTGATCAGAGCGGCGGCCACGAAGCTGGAACAGCCCCCTATCATTTGAACATCCATGTCCGCTTCGGGCTTGACCGGCGCATCGAGCCGCTCATCAGTACCCAATTCATCAAAGGCCATTACCGTTCAGCGACTTGGGTTGCACGCCGTGGCAAACCTAGTAAGCTCTCCATCTTGAGGCACATGACCGTGTCCTTCTCGATACAAATGAGGTCCTGGATGCGGCACCATCGTGCCCCCTGGCTTGAGGCGTCATCATCGCTTAGTTCCTGCAGGCAGACAATGTCGCCTTCCAAATCGAGTACTTGAACCCGAACTTCATCCGAGCTGTACTTGTACTGTACGGACACCACCTGGCCATTTTCCCATGCTTCTTTCACGACGGTTTCAATATATTCAAATTCGGTGTATGCCCGGGATGGGACGGGATCGGGCGGCGTGCCAACGAGCCAGAGTTGTTCAAGGCCCCGAAGATACGGGGAGTCAATAGTTATCCACTCAATTGAGGAAATGTCGACCATGACTTCCTGCCCGCCGAACACATCAGCCGGCACATCTAAGAAGACCGCGCATTCATCATCAAAGCGAAGAAACCAACCACAGCAGAAGCTATCCGCGCCTTGATCATCACGGCTGTACGCGACAAGGCGGTTTTCCTCGTTGGCTTGAAGCAATGCCATGGCTATGGGGTGCAGGCTGTCGCTCATGATGCTTTCCATCATTGTAGTGGAACTTTTATGAAAGTTGGCTAGAGATTTGCGCTTTTCCGCGATTAACGAATGGTTTTTCGAACCAGCGATAGAACCAGTAGCATGCAAACAGCACGAGAGGTAGGCAAGCAACCAAGTAGGCGAACAAGCGCACGGGCGTGCTGACCCAGGTTGGCTTGATATGGGTGAACCACTGCAAGAGCGGGTGGTGAACCAGATAGAGGCTGTAGCTGAAGGCTCCTAGCCCGACCAAGGGGCGGGCGCCAAGTAGCCGAACCCAAAGCATCGTCGGTCTCACAGCTCCAGCAACCAAGGTAGAGATCACGGCAATGCCCATGAGCGTATCGCGTGGGGCCAATTGCTTGGTCCAACTAATACTCATTATTGCGGCCGCCATCGCCACCAAAGCTAGCACCGACATGGCAAGAGCCGGAGGCCGGAGGGTACGAGGGTCGAAGGCCCACTTTGCGCCCGCCATTCCGAGCACAAATAAGCCGAAGTACCAAACATAAAGCTTGGTGCTCTCGACATTCTCGTGCATTACGAGGATGATGCCGGCAGCGACCAATGGGAGGACAATTCGTGCACCCCACCGCCATAGGGCGAAGCAGAGTAACGGGAACAAGAAGTACAGCTGGAACTCAATCGATATAGACCACAAGACTCCATTGATCTTGTACATCCAATCCCGCGAAAAGTTGTGAACCATGAAGATGTGAGCTACGGTGTTCTGGATTGTGACCGGCACATATTGCGACCACGGTGGCCCCTCATGACGATTGGTGACAAAGAACACGGTGACGAGCGAGAAAGCTAGGCAGGCATAGTACGGGGGGAGGATTCGCCAACATCGGCGCTTGAGGAATCGCTTCCAATCCACAAGTCGTCCGTCTCCCCGGCTATAGAGGGACATCTGGAGGCAAAAGCCGGACACCACAATGAACGCCGCGACCGCGAAGTGGCCATACCACAGCAACCCCATGACTCGGCCCAGCCAAGCAGGTTGGGTGTTCTCACTTTGGAAGGTGAAGCGAGGGTCCACCATCGTGCAGATGTGCTGGAGGACCACGTAGAATGCCGCCAGTCCCCGAATCCCCTCAATGAAACCAAGCCGACCCACTTCTTGCTTGGTTTCGCGCTCGCTCATGCGCGTAGGGTACTCCTTTGGTGTACCATTCGCGCGTGCGTAAGGCATTTCTCCCTTTCTTCGCGGTGCTATCTGTCTTTTCGGCGGCTGAGCGGCTCATCTTCTTGCCGGTGGGCGACCGATACTCGAACCGAGATATTAGGATTGAATCACTGCTTGACACGAAGTCTTACGACCCTCAGTACACGTTCATTGGCTTCGGTTTTGGCAATGCTTTTGATGCCGAGGTCACCTTTCTCACAGAACGCCCAGGACTGGGCGATGAAGGGCTAGTTGACTTATCTTACAACTACCTTCCAGCGATTCCAGACTTGGGTCTGGGCATTTCCGTGGGGATGCAAGATGTCATGAATCATGGCGCCGGCCGGAGTCTCTACGTAGCGATCTCCATACGCGCCAATAATTACGAAGATTACAATGCCGAGACGCCGAGCGAACTGACTATCGGGGCAGGAACCGGTCGTTATAAGGGCTTGTTTGCCGGTGCTCGCTTACCTCTGACCAACGGTATCCGATTTCTGGTTGAGTACGACAGCGAGCGGATGACGGCGGGGCTGGAATTGCAGCCCCTGCGCGGAGTGCTGGTGCGATGGATTGCCCGTGATCGGGAAACCCTTGTAGGGGCGACCTTTACCAAGCGATTCTAAGTCTGTGATTGGGGCGGGTTCAGCGGGAGCCCGGCTTCATTGGTCAGGTCCAGCAATCGGCGCGCGAGTTCTTCATTGAATCGCTCACGGCCATTCTTGTCCTTGGCGTCCGGGACAATCTCGGAGTAGGTAAACGGTTCTCCAAAGGTGACCACGACCCGGTGCCGCCGGGGCCACTTTTGATGTCGCGGCCAGACTTTGTTCGTGCCGTTGATGCCGACTGGATAAACCTTGGCTCCTGTGCGACGAGCGAGCATCGCGACCCCGGCCGTCATAGGGCCCATCGTGACACCATTGCCTCTCGTGCCCTCAGGGAAAAGCAGGACAGCGCGTCCCTCGTCGAGGAGCTTGAGGGCTAGCCTGATTGCTTCCGTATCCCCGGACCCTCGCTGGACTGGAAACGCGCCGAGAGACCTGATCAAGGCGCCTAGGCCGGGCTTAAACAGTTCCTCTTTGGCCATGAAGGTGATCGCTCGGTTCATGCAACAGGCCACCAGTGGCGGGTCGAGATAGCTCATATGAACGGGAGCAACGATCACCGGTCCGTCCATCGGTTCACGTTGGCGATTCTGGATACGAACCGGGCCCAGAATATTCAGTACGACTGAACTTACAAAACTCCGGACAACTCGGTACCATAGCGAACCGCGATTCATGGCCCTTCATTATGGAACGGCCATTGCCTCCAAGCGTCGTACAATAAAGCCATGAGATTCATCTGGATTCTGTTTGCCTTTGCGTTGGCCAGCCTAGGCTTTGCCCAAATGGTACACACGCAGGCCCTGCCTACCGTAACTTGGAGCACCTTTCAGGGTGGCACGGTTAGTCGAATAAAGACGTTTGAGACCAAGGTTATTAGCACGGAGGGCGCTTGGCAGACCTATTGGGTTCGACTGACAGGGAATCCCGCTTCGACGGCACCCAAAGGAATAGATTGGGCTCGGGAAGAACTCTGGGCCATCGCTGCCGGTGAGCGGTCCTCGGGTGGTTACAACATCTATGTTCGTAACGCGCAGTTCACAGATGCTCGCAATGTCCAGGTTGAATATGTGCTCACCTCTCCTGGATCTGGCGGCGTTACAACGCAGGCCATTACGTCACCCTACGTTGTCTTGCGCGTCGGCCGCTCAGGAGGAGTACCCAAGTTCATTCGTTGCGATGACTATGGATTCAACACGGGTGGTTCTGTAGTGTTCCTGCCGCCCTATTACGAAGATCAGGATCGCCCATTACGTTGGAGCCTTCTTGATCGAGGGCAAGTTTCGGGGATAGCCAATGAGGGTGTTTTTGCGCTAGCGACTCGACGCGAGTTTGATGAATATGTCCGCAAAGTCTTTTCCGGAGATGAGGAACTCGCGGAACTCGCTCGCAGTGTCCGCTGGGACAATGAGATGATTCTTGCAATTCACGCTGGTACGAAATCTCGCTCCACGGTCGTGGAAATTGATCGGGCGGTTGTTGATCAAAGCGGTCGTGTCCTGATCACCTGGTTCGAAAACTCGCCGCCGCAGGCACCGATGACCCGGTGTACTCCCTACCTGTTGATGCGGTTACCAAGGTACACCACATTGCCAACGGTTCGCAAAGTCTATGGGCGATGAGTTAGCCGAGAGCTTCATCTAGAGTGACGAAGAGCGTATTTTCTCGCTCCACCAGCAGCTTTGAAATTCGACGCCCGTCGGTTTCAACAATGGTGAATCGAAAGCCACTATCGTCCAAGTGCTCCTGCTCCTTGGGCTGGCGTCCAAACAGGCCGAAGACATAGCCGCCTATGGTGTCGAACTCATCCGTTTCGAAGCTTGAACCAATCGCCTCATTGACATCGTAAAGGTGCGTACGACCTTCGACAATCCAGCCGTCACCTTCCGGCTGGATGGGCTTTTCCTCATCGTCGTACTCATCGACGATATCGCCCACCAGTTCTTCGACAATATCCTCGATGGTGACGATGCCGGCAGTCCCACCGAATTCATCCTGAACAATCGCCATCTGCGTGCGATGAGCCCGCATTTCTCGCAGGAGGTCAAACAGGGTCTTGTTCTCCGGTACAAACAGGGCTGGGCGTAGCAATGTGCGCAGGTTCAAAGCCTTGCCGTTCTTCTTGAGCTGGGCAATCATAAGGTCCTTCGCGTGCACGATGCCGATGATTTGATCATCGGTTTCCTCAAAAATTGGAATTCGGCTATGCCCGGTCTCCTGAATGAGGATGATTAGTTCTTCCGGCGATGTGGTTACCGGGAGGGCATCAACATCCACCCGCGGCGTCATGACTTCCCGAACAACCGTATCACCGAACTCAAATACCGAATGGATGAGGTCCTTTTCCTCGGCCTCAATCTCGCCTGATTCTTGAGCGGTTTCGACAAGTGACCTAATCTCGTGCTCCGTCTGTTTGGGGAAACTGAAGCTTGCCACCGCGCCGAAACGCTTTGTGACGAGATTTGCGGCTCCAGCAATGGTTCGGCTGGGGATACTCAGTAGTACCGCCGCAACTTTAACGATTCGGTGCGTCCGCAGGGCAACTCTGTAGGGGTAAAGCGCAGACAGGCTTTTGGGCACGAGTTCACCGAAGACGGCATTTAGGGCAGCGACTGGGATGGTCGCCACGATTCCCGCAATCAGAACATGCCACCACTGAACGTCTGAGTTTGCCGGGCCGAAGATGTGGGCAAAGTAGGGTGCCGGAATGAAGCATAGAATTACGGTCCATGCCCGCAAGGTCTGGCTCGCGAGGCTACAGGTGCCGATGTACCTTGTCTGGTGTTCCAAGATGCTTTGAAGACGTACGGACTGGCCGTTCTCAAGCATCTTCACATGAGCTGGTCGTAAGAGCTCAATCGCCGTCCCGGCGGCTACGAACAGGCCGTTCAGGGCAATTAGCAGGATCAGTGCCGAGAGTGTTGGAACCAAGAAGCTCGGCACAGCCGTGGAAAGATAGTCATCTTGAGCTGCCAAGGCAAGCGCAGGAAGCGCCATCAAGATGAGGGGAGTGAGAAGCCGCAGCAGCGGCAAACGTTCAGGAGGTTCAGCGTTCATGTCTTACTTTGGCATCAGTCCGAAGGCAATCAACGATAGGACCATGCCTACCGTTGCCCCGAGGACGAGTTCCGAAATTGAGTGGATCTTTGCTTCCCAGCGGCTTTGAGCAATGATCGCGGCTAAGAGGAGGGCGAGCGCGGTCACAAGAGGTGAATCAGAAATAAACATGACTGTTCCGGCAATGAAGAAGCCGTATGCAGCGTGCCCGGACACAAGACCGCCCTTTAGTACCGTGCCGCGCTTCCCAAGGCCTTTGCCTATGACCACGATGATGAACAGCAATAGGCAGCCCAGCAGAATCCGCCACATCACGGGTGTTGCTGGTTGTTCGGCGGTCAAGGCCAGACGGATTCGGTCCCATGCGTCGTCACCGACTGCGATCAACGCGCCAACCGTGACCGCCATGATGGTTGTGACCAAAACAGCGCCGGCAGAAATATCCTTGGCAAACTTGGCGAGGGGATGATAGTTAGGACTGACAAGGTCCACCGTAGCCTCGATAGCGCTGTTAAACATTTCGGCAACAAGCACGAAATTGATCATGAACAGCAAGACCAAGATCTCACGAGTTCGTAGATTCAACAGCAACGCACCGACGATGATGAAGGCGGTCACATAGAGGTGAATGCGCATGTGCCGCTGTGTACGGAATGTATACAGAACACCTGAGAATGCCGTCGCAAATGGCGCAAGAACGTTACGAGGACTCGCCAAGGGACCCCCATTCACCTTTGATCGAGAGCCCAGCCGCTAGCGCCGCCTCCCGCATTTTTGCTTGCATCAGCTTGTAATCAGTTTCGGTCAGATCATCAAATCCCAGTAGGTGCAATCCGCCGTGAATTCCGAGCATGGCGACTTCTTCACTGATGCTGACCTGCCTCTGGGCGGCTTGCCTTTCGGCCATATTGATGCTGATGGCAATATCGCCCAGGTGATCGCCTGGAACATCCGGCGCGGGCCAGCTCAGGACGTCGGTAGCTTTGTCCTTGCCGCGCCATTCTAGGTTAAGTCGGCGTATCCCATCGTCATCGGTTAGGAGTACCGCAACGCACCGCTTCTGCGGGTGATGAAGGTCAAGTACAGTACTAATGGCCATGCGGAGGGTGCTCGTCCGGATACGACGTCCGGAGTTGTTCGAGATCGTAATTTGCGGGGGCAAGTCCATCGGGATACTCAATACGTTTGTGCCTGAGAGCGCCTAGGGCACGAAGAAAGGCCACCTCAATCGTTTGTAGATCGCGGAAGGTGAGGTCGCACTCGTCCAGTTGCCCATCTGCGCGCCGCTCTTCAATCACTCGCCGGACGGTGATTTCCAATTCCTCGCTGCTACCCCTCGGGAAAACGCGGCTAACCGCCTCAACACAGTCGGCGAGATGCAAAATCGCGGTTTCACGAGTCTGGGGCTTCGGGCCATCGTACCGATAAGACGTCTCAAGCTCCTCAGTTGGCTCTTGAGTACGGAGAGCCTTACCGTAGAAGAACGAGATTAACGAGGTTCCATGATGTTGCTGGATACCATCCCGAATGATTTTGGGTAGACGGTGCTTACGGGCCAGTTCAAGTCCGTCCTTTACGTGTTCATTGATAATCTTCGCACTAACCGCGGGCGGGAGCTCGTCGTGAAGGTTCTCTCCCATTTGATTCTCAACGAAATAGCTGGGGCGCATCGTCTTGCCGATATCATGAAAGTACGCCATGGCACGGCAAAGCACCGCATTGGCCCCAATATCGCGAGCAGCAGACTCGGCAAGGTTGCCGACCATGACGCTGTGCGCGTATGTTCCTGGTGCCTGAATCGTCAGGTCTCGCAAAAGGGGGTGGTCGGGCGAGCAGAGCTCGAGGAGCGACCAGTCGCTGGTCAATCCGAACCCTTTTTCTAAGACCAAAACTCCGAACCAGAATACGCTGGTAGCAACAATGGCTCCGAGACAGGCCCACGAAGCGCTCTCCAGCACGGGACGGAAGGTGGCTGTGTTCATAGCGGCGGCCGACGCCGCGATAATCACTGAGGCAGCCCCGACAACCGCCATTGCCCGGATCAGGTCGCTTCGCTGCTTCAACGGGTTAACCGCGTGGGCCCCGACGGCCCCAGCGAGCCATCCAGCAACAATCGTATCAATCGGGAGAGCCGCGCTGATTCCGAGGACCAAAGAGACTGTGGTGAGCGCGAACATGGAGATCGCGGGGCCAATCAAGGCGGAGACAAGCATGGCTTGTGCGATGAGCGGTGCGGCCATGACGAAACCGACGCCGATCAATTCGCGTGGGCCCAGGGTGAGGGTGATGACTTGAACGCCAAATATGGCAGCCAGGCATCCGACCCAAATAATTCGCTCTGCTGTTGTGACGGGGATGCCATACAACGGTGTGTGCCGAATGTGGAACCGAGTCAAGACAATGACCGCCAAGCTCAGAATGGCTAGACCGCCTGCACTGACCCAATCAGGGGGCCAACCTCGATGAACAATCAGAGCGCCCGCCATGGTGAGGGCGCAAGCGACCACCCATACGGATTCAATGATGAACCGTAAGACTTTGCCTTTGGTGGCCTCTAGCTTCTGGAGGGGTTTAAAGCTGTCGTCCTTCATAGCCTTCGACTCGCTGAGGAGTCGTCGGGTGGGGCGAGGGGATTAGAGTGGACGCCGGCTACGTCGCTTAGCGCGTCGTCGCTTCTCGCTGGGCTTTTCGTAGTGCGCGTGCTCCTTAAGATCGCGCAACACACCGCTTTGCTGCACCTTCAAGTTGAATCGCTTGAGGGCGCTATCAATTGTTTCGTTTGACTGAACCGTAACGTGAATCAAGTTATTGGATTTCCTCCAGAAACCACTATTATACATCTTCGGGCCTTCGCCTCGCGACCTTTAATCTAGGCTAAACTTTGGACATGCTTGACCCCCGTGTCACTGAACTCGCCGATCTCATGTGTTCACACTCAACAAAGCTTGGCCCCAGCGATAAGCTCCTCATCCATGCGTTTGACATCCCAGAAGAAGCCGTGGCGGAGTTTGTGAGGGTTGCCCAATCCAAAGGGAGTCAGACCGCCGTGAGGCTTGAGAGCTCCCTAGTAAGAAGGCAGTTTTTACTGGGGGCCACGGATGACGCCATCAAGACGATCGCTGATAATGAGCTTCACGAAATGCAGAATATGACCGCTTATATTGCGCTCCGAGGCGGAAGCAATTACGCGGAGATGGGCGATGTGCCGAGCGCAACCATGGCGAGCTGGCAAAAGCTCTATGGCCAAACCGTTGTTCAGCACCGAGTTCGGAAGACTCGGTGGGTGGTTACCCGTTGGCCGGCTCCTTCAATGGCTCAGCAGGCGGGAATGAGTACCGCTGCCTTTGAAGATTTCTTCTTCCGCGTAACAACCGTGAATTACGCCAAGATGGCAGAGGCTTGCAAGCCCCTCGAGGACCTGATGAACCGGACGGATCAGGTGCATATCACCGGTCCGGGTACCGACTTGAAGTTCAGCATCAAGGGAATTGGGGCTGTTGCTTGCACTGGCGAGGCCAATATTCCCGACGGAGAGTGTTTTACGGCCCCGGTCCGCGAGTCAATGCAGGGTCATGTAACCTACAACACGGTGTCGCTTTACCAGGGAACTGAGTTTAACGATATTCACTACAAAATCAAAGATGGCCGAATAATTGAGGCTAACGCGGGTGAGCAGACCCAGAAGCTAAACGACATTCTGGATACCGATGAGGGTGCTCGATACTTTGGCGAATGGGCGCTTGGCTTCAATCCTCATATCCTGCACCCGATGAAGGACACCTTGTTTGATGAGAAGATTGGCGGATCTTTCCACCTTACGCCTGGTAATGCCTATGAGCCGCCCGGGGGGAATGGTAATACGAGCGCTATTCACTGGGATAAGGTTGTTATCCAGCGTCCCGAATACGGAGGCGGCGAGATCTGGTTTGATGGGGTGCTCATTCGAAAGGACGGCCTATTTGTTTTGCCCGAACTTGCAGGCCTTAATCCGGATCGCCTCGGGTAGGGCGTACCACCCTTACCTACTTGGAAAACTCAACGCGCACGGGTCGGTCGGGCGTTTGCGTGGGAATTAGCCAGAAGACGACAACGCTAAGCAGGAGCAAAGCGAGGGGCACAATCCAGCGATTTTTCATCGGCATGAGATTACCGAATGGCGTACAATGATGCGGAACTTTCAGAATCTTCTGAAAATTGACAATGGATTTGACCGCCACACGAGACCCTAGCCAACCTTGGCTCACCGAAGGTGAGGAGAAGCGACGGGCCGTTCAGAGCATGTTCGCCCGTATTGCGCCCGGATACGACCGGATGAACCGGCGAATGACCGCGAACTTTGACCGCGCTTGGCGCCGTAAGGCGGTCCAAGTGCTTCAAATGCAATCCGGGCTGACGGCTCTTGATCTATGCTGTGGCACCGGCGACTTCCTCCCCTTATTGGTGCAGGCAGGTGCCAGAGCATGGGGCATGGATTTCTGCCTCCCCATGCTCACCTTGGCACGATCAAAGTCACCCGCTTCACTAGGACTGGCGGACGCGTGCTGCATTCCGTTGCGATCCGGTTCGGTAGACGTTGTGACCGTTGGCTGGGGTATCCGCAATGTCCCCGATATTGATCTTGCGCATCGGGAGATCGCTCGAGTCATTAAGCCGGGTGGACGGTTTGTGAGCTTGGATATGGCTATCCCGAAAAACCCGTTGATCCGAGGCATTAGCCAAGTCGTTTCGTTGAAATTGCTGCCGTTACTTGGTGGCGACAAAGAGGCATACCGATACTTGCCCGAAAGTGCAAGGCGATTCAAATCGCGGGAGGACCTTGCCCAGAGCATGGAGCAGGCCGGGTTTGAAAACGTCCGCTATCGCGACTTCGCTTTCGGCAATGTTTGCATGCACTGGGGGGTGAGGTCATGAAGTCAGGTCTATTCGAAGCGGCCGGAGTGGCGAGCGCAAGCCTAGTGCAAATTGCTGCCGACGTTTCGGCAATTGAGCAGCAGCTTCGCGCCCAAACAACCAGTCAGGTTGCCATCGTTGGGGATGTCTTACTACACACATTGGAAGCTGGTGGAAAGCGTTTACGCCCGGTGTTTCTCCTGCTCAGCGCAAAGGCAACGGGGCGTGAGTTCTCAACCGAGCGGGCCCTCAAACTTGGCGCGTGCATGGAGATGATTCACATGGCGACGCTCATTCACGACGATGTGATCGATGCCAGCGATACGCGCCGTGGCCGACCAACAGCGGCCAGCGTCTATGGCAACACCGCTAGTATCTTGAGTGGAGATGTGTACTTAGCCAAGGCAATGGCAATCTTGGCGAGTGATGGGGATATCGAGATCATTCGGACTTCAGCTCGCATGGTGGTCGAAATGGCCGAGGGAGAGGCGCGAGAGGTTGAGGTTCGCGGAGACTTTGATCTTTCACTGGATGACCACCTTCGGATTCTAGGTATGAAGACAGCGGCATTTGTTGAGTGTTGCTGCATAGTGGGAGGTCGTGTGGCTGGCGCCGATCGGGCTGATGTTGATGCGCTCGCTCTCTACGGGCGACATTTAGGGCTTGCCTTCCAGATTGCGGACGATATCTTGGACTTTCGCGGCAACTCGAAGCAAACCGGCAAACCCAGGGCTACTGATTTTCGCGAGGGATGCGTCACCCTGCCTTTGATTGAGTTACGGAAGGATCTCGAACCGAGCGAAGACCGCTTTGTTCGTAAAGCCTTTGAGGAAGGAGTGTCAGATGGCGAATTGGAGACGATTGTCCGTTGGATGGCTGAGCGAGGCGCTTTCATCCGAGCCCTCAACCTTGCCGAGCAGCACTTAGAGTTGGCGCTCCAGTCCCTAGACAACCTTCCACAGTCTCCGCACCGTGACTTACTCCGTGCGGCGGGGCGATACGTCATCCAGCGCCAAGCATGATCCAGCTCGTCATCTTTGACTTGGATGGCACACTCTTTCGGGGGGATGAGGTTATTGAAGGTGCGCCGCAAGCGTTGGCACGCCTTCGCTCGCAAGGAATCTTGATTCGTTTTCTGACTAATAACTCTGGTTACTCAACCGAAGTGCTTGCCGAAAAATTGAATAGGCTCGGCTTCCAAGCTTCTCCTCAAGAAGTGATGGGCACCGGGCCGTATGCTCTTCAAATTAGTCAACAGCGAAGCTACCGATCCGTGTTTGTCATTGGTGAAAGTGGCTTGCACACCATATTTTCTGGATATGAGACGGAGCGTGACGATGCAGACGCAGTAGTGGTCGGGGTTGACCGGCAGTTCACCTATGCCAAGTGTGATCGGGCGATGCAATTGATCCGTCGTGGTGCTCACTTCCTGGCGACCAATCGTGATGCCACGTATCCAATTGAAAGAGGAAGGGTGCAACCAGGAGCAGGAGCTATGGTTGCTGCGGTCGAATCTGCATCCGGGGTGAGTCCCGAGGTCCTCGGTAAGCCGGAGCCCCAGATGATCCTACAGATATTGGCGGATGCCAATGTTGATCCGCAGAATGCCTTGGTAGTGGGTGACCGGGTGGAAACAGATATTCTTGCCGGTCAACGAGCGGGATGTAAAGTGGTTCTCGTATTGACCGGATCAACGCTGGATCCAGCCCCCGGTGTCCGAACTCTCGTCTCAGTAAATGACTTAGAATCGCTCGCGTAGTTTCTCGCCATCGGTCAGTTCGGTCTCCGCGGCTCGGACTTCGCCAAGGCCCCGAAGCGCCGCATCAATTGAGGCAACCGCGCCCGATCCGTCGCCTTGAAAATTCTTCATATTCTCGCTGGCCATTTGATCCACTTCGCCACTGAGCCGCTTGAGTTTCTCAGCGAGGTTTCTAGAAGCATCAAAGATTTCGGGTAGGTGCTCACTGGGTATTCCCCGCTTGGCAACGGGGTTGGATCGCAAACTGTCAAGGATCTTGTCAACATCAATCCCAAAGGTATCTTCGAGAACATCCCGCAAGTCTGTGTTCTTAGAACCTGCCGACATGTTCAGGCACCTCACGCAAAGCGCCATCTGCTCTCGCATGGCTTCGGTAGCGGCCTGTAGGATTTGCATTCTTACGGCTCGCAGGTGAGCCGGCGTTGCATCGCTGTTCCAAGCTGGGGTGCTCATCTGGCTGCGAATTCGAACCCAATAGTAGGCGCTGGCCTCAAGGAGTTGGGCAGCCGTGTTGTCAAGTTCTCGATGGAGCCGACGCCGATTCATGCTCTGGGCGTACTTCGACATGATGGAGTCAAGTTCAAGGAAGTATCGCTCGTCAGTAGACCTCGGTTTCTTGAGCCATAGATCAATCTGGTGCAGCGCCACACTAGTACCGATCATGAATGTAGGCATTGCCGCCCAGATCGGGATTCCAAACCGCATCGCTAAAATGGCGGCTCCCGCAGCCCCGATAAACCCCAGTCCGGCGATGCTGAACTTCCAAGCGGTACGCGTCCGCGCCTTAGCCTCAACGACCTCATAAGCGAGGTACTCGCTAAAATTGGGCAACTTTTTGGATGCCGTTAGCTCCATAGGTCCCTCCGATTATACGTTTTGAGCGGACCTGAACTTGTTTGCGTAGTCCGTCCGTCCCTTTCGATTGACACCTGATGCATGAAGTCGTGATCCCAATCGTGACCGCCCCCAATGCTGAAGCGCCGACTTATGCAACGTCCGGCGCGGCTGGTATGGACATAAAGGCGAGCGAGGCGGTGGAGGTACCTAGCTTGGGCCGAGCCATGGTTCCTACGGGGATTCGAGTTGCAATTCCAGAAGGGTATGAGATTCAAGTAAGGCCCCGGAGCGGCCTTTCCATCAAGCATGGCATCACACTCATCAACCCTCCGGGCACTATTGATAGCGACTTTCGGGGCGAAATAAGTATTCTTGTTGTCAATTTAGGCGACAAAACTTATACAATTAAGCCGGGGGAGCGAATTGCCCAGTTGGTGGTTTGCCCAATTACGCGAGCCACATGGCTTCAAGTTGAACATTTGTCTGAGACTGTACGCGGAGAAGGTGGCTTTGGAAGTACCGGGGAACGGTAAGAGCTTCGCTCAGTTGGAAGCTGACCTTGCTCGTATCAACGTGATGCGATTGCGCGGGGATATTCAGACGGCCAAGCATCTTTGTGCTGAATTGCTCGCTCAGCGGCCCGACTTTGCCCAAGCCCAGGCATTGATGGGAGATCTCTGCATGGACTCGGATGAGTACCTGAAGGCAGCTGATTGGTACGAGATGGCCGCGGCTAATTCGGACGAGTCCCCGACCTTGCACCATCGCGCAGAACTTGCCCGGCGACGCGTCGATGAGATCGAGGCTCTGGCTGCTACGAAGCGGCTCGGTATCCCGACCTCGCGACATAAGCTCAACTTCTTCGCTGGCCTTTTGCTAACCATGGTTCTCGCTGTCTGCGGTATGGCCTTTTACGTTGGGGGGCAACTCGGAAACAAGGAGGCAACCAAGGTCATCAATCGCCCACTGAACCTATCTCCTCAGCCCGGCCCCTCGCCAAAAGAGGCACCCCCCGCAGCTCCGGCATTTTCCTTACCGGCCGGAGACGAGAGGGTGTTCAACAGCCTGAAGGGCTCCCCATTGGGGAGCCGAGTATTGCTTGCCTACCGAGACCCTAGGGGGCCAACATTGGTCGTAAGTGTTGAGGCGCCAGCGGGGGAGTTCACGAAAACCGCGATCGCTCTTGATGCGGCCCAATTCCTCAAGGATGATTCGAGCCTCGATAGGGTCGTGGTGCGGTTCTTGAGAGGAGGCGAAACACTGGCGATCGGAACCCTAACACGGAGGAGCTATGACACGGCCGTGGCCGAGGGCAAGGACTTAGGGCAAGCACTAGAAGATGTGTGGCCCAAGGTTGAGCCAGAAAGCGCCCCCCCTCCGGGTGGATCCGAGCCGGCTCCGACCCAGCCTGCAACTTCTCACGGAACAGAACCGAGTTCGGGGCCGTAGAAAACAGCACCATGAAGCTCAACAAGCGAATTGCCCTTATTGCGACTGCTGCCCTTGTTTTGTCGACCACGGCCCTGCCCCAAATTCGACAGGCGATCAAGATCATTGGTGTCGGTGCCGCCGTTCAGAAGTTTGGCCCAGACATGAACAAGGCGCTGAACCGCTTGACGAAACACACCGACACACCAGCTCGCTATACGAAGGTGGTCCCGATCCTTACGGTCGGCATCGGTAAGAGTAGCGCCATTGGAGCTGCGCAGGTGATGGGGCCGAAGACGCTCGTTGATAAGGTCAAGGCGGTTGCCGCTCCCGAAACGGAGTTATTCGGAAAGGAGATTCGCATTCGCGCGCTGATACCGACCTCCAATAAGACCATCACGGATAAGTTCGAAACTGTAGACGGCGTTGGGGTCAGCGGAATCGTGGATCTCAAGATCTAGT
>JADZDX010000100.1 GCA_020850835.1 Fimbriimonadaceae bacterium | reverse complement strand
TTCTTGAATCCGCGCTCTGTGAAGAATTTATGGATCGCATAACTGGCCCGGGCCCGAACCCGCCAAACCGCGCCAAAGGTATTTCCTCGGCCCCGAAGGTGGGCGATCTCCCGCAGAAACTCCATCGTTGCACCCTTTTTCTGAAGGGGATAGTTGGTCGGGTCAGCATCGCCAAACACCTCGACCTCGATCGCCTTAAGTTCGACCGCCTGCCCCGCCGCCGGCGACTCAACAATCTCGCCGCCAAAGCGAACGCTGGCTCCGGTCGTCAAGCGCTTTAGCTCATCGTCGGGAAGGGCTCCTGCTTCGATAACAACTTGCAGGTCCTTGAAACAAGACCCATCACTCAGTTGCACAAAGGTCACACCCTTGCTATCACGGCGCGTCTTGACCCAGCCAAAGGCATTGACCTTGGTCCCCGGCGCCTTGTCAAAAAGATCCGAGAGGTATTCGCGCCGATAGTCCATATGGGCTCATTTTACCGGCCCAAGTTCGACTTGGCCTGCCCAGTGAGCGAGGCCCAGGGCGTTCATGTGGCAGTCCAGAGAAAAGTGATCGCGGGCGTCCGACGGAACATTGTTGAGAAGCGCCTGCTCAATCTGGTTTGTATCCCGCAGGGACTGGCCAATTTGAACATGCTGTTCGATCCCATTTCGCACGTCATCCAACTGCGTAGCAATATTACGAATGGGACCAAAATGCGCGATCAATATCTGAGTTGGCGCAAGCTCAATGATCTTGTCATAAGTTGTGAGGGCTGCCTCAGGATCAAACTGAGTCGGGCTGGTGCTCGGCAAGCCAAATTTAAACTCCGGATAGGCCAAGCCAAACGCATCGCCGGCGAACAACTCACCGCTAGCCTGGTCAAGCATGACAAGGTGATGATACGCATGTCCCGGCGAGTCAAAAAACTTGAATGCTCCAATCTCCTCGCCGTCTTCGACCGTCTTCACCCGTTCGGCGGGAACGGGCATGAGGCTCCCAAACATCTCTTCAAAAACTTCGTCTCCATAGACCAACCGCGAACTCAAATCGAGTTTGCTCGGATCTATCATATGCCGCGCTCCCCGTGGGTGGACGATTAGCGTGGCATTTGGGCAGGCCATCATGAGGGCGCCAGCCCCTCCCGCATGGTCTAAGTGAACGTGGCTCAAAACGATCCTGGACACGTCGGTGGCCTCAACCCCAACTTCGTCAAGCCGCGCCAGGATGCTGGGAAGGGAGCTCCGGGCTCCGGTATCAAAAATGGTCGCCCCGCTGTCCTGAAGAATCAGGTAAGCCGCCGTCCGACCAGGGCCATACAACCCAGTGTCAATAAGGGTGCTCGCCATTTCTCCATAGTATAGGCCCGCAAGATTGAAAATCTTCTAGATACTGTACAATTAAGTACATGAACGCGATCGTGGAAAAGGGCGTTGACAAACTGGTCTCGACCGAGTGGGTTGCCGAACATCTGAATGATCCCCGAGTTCGCTTGGTGGAATCGAACGAAGACCCGTTGGTCTACCACAGTGGGCACATTCCGGGGGCGATCGAGGTGGACTGGATTCGCGATCTTAATGACGCCATTTGTCGGGATTACATTTCCGCCGATCAGTTCGCCGACTTGTTGAGCCGTGCCGGTATTGGTCCAGAGACGGAAGTCATCTTTTATGGGGACAAGAATAACTGGTGGGCTGCTTACGCTCTTTGGGTCTTTGAGATGTTTGGGTTCACAAACAGTAAGATCATGGATGGCGGTTCGCTCAAGTGGAAGAACGAAGGTCGCCAATTGACCAAAGAGATCCCATCGGTTCACGCCGTGGAGAAGCAAACTTGGAACCGGAATGAGGCTCCGATTCGTGTCATGCGCGATGAGGTCCTCGCCCACTGCCGAGCCGGAAAGCCGATCATTGACGTGCGCTCACCCATGGAATACACCGGCGAACGAACCCACATGGAGGGGTACCCGAACGAAGGGGCCCTGCGAGGTGGGCATATTCCCGGTGCCAAGAGCATCCCATGGTCAAGGGCGGTCAATCCCGAAACCGGCTCGTTCCTCCCGCTTGAGAGTCTCCGGCTCTTGTACGCCGATTATTCGCCCGAAAACGAAACGGTGGTGTATTGCCGAATCGGAGAACGCAGTAGTCACACCTGGTTCGTCCTGAAGTACCTGCTTGGCTATAAAAATGTAAGGAATTACGACGGAAGTTGGACAGAGTGGGGCAATTTGGTGGGCGTGCCGATAGAGAAGTGAGCTCCCTTCCCCCGAAGCTTGCCGAGGTGGTGGACATGCTGGCAATGTTCACCGATCGAAATGAGAAGATCCAAGCGATCATCTCGATTGCCGAGTCCTTCCAAGGAACCCGGAACCCCAAACCCTACGACGAAAGCCACCGGGTGCCCGGTTGTGAATCGGAAGTCTATGCATGGGCCGAATCAGAGGAAGGCCGGTGGCACTTTGAGTTTGCCGTCGAAAACCCCCAAGGACTCTCCGCAATGGCCTTCGGCGCGATCTTGCAAGATGGGCTCGACGGCTTGACCAAGAATGAAATTTCCGAAGTCCCCGATGAGTTGATCTACGACATTTTCGGACGGGAGTTGAGCATGGGTAAGAGCATGGGGCTCATCAACATGCTCCAGATGTGCAAGCGCCTGTCCTCGGCTTAAAGGACGCCCGCCCCTGACAGGACCTCAAATGTAGGGGTGATCACTCCGGCGTTTGGCGCGGTGTACTCCAGTCGGAAGGTCACCGAGGAGCGGGCCGAGAACGTTTTCAACGGTTGAGTGATGTAGGGCCGTCCGGGAACAGCAATGCTCATTTCTGTGCGATTGACCAAGACGACTCCGGGCGGTAAGGCTAGCCGCAATGAAACCGGACCCACCAAAGCCGTTGCTCCGGGGTTCTCGATATAGGCATATTGAATGTAGACATGTCGGGCCGCATCATAGGTCGGTGCTTTGGTAATGACATTCAGATCAGGTCGCAAGATCGCGGACTGAATCGAAATGGTTTGCGATGCGCTCAAGGCGGCGGCACCGGTTCCCGGATCGGTGGGAAGGTTCGGTTGAAGGGGGATGAACTGGTTGGAGATCCAACTCTCCGGTGCGGGGCGACCGCCCAAGGTGGCACGCAATGGGTTGGTGGAGAGCAGAAACTGATTCTTCTCACCCGTAGAGCCGAGCCAAGCCACAGCCTTAAACGAATTGCCCGGCGGGATGCCATTGGGGAAGAGGGACCGAAGGGGTATGGCGATCTCTGCTCCCTTGGCCGGATCGGTCTTGTTTGCACGAATTTGGGTCGCAATTGCGGCGGCGATGGGTTCAAGGATCCTCAGGTCTGCGTTGTTCACTCGGTAGGCTGCGGCCTGCGCTCCGAATGTGGGAGGTAAGACTAATCCGCCCGCAAAAGGTGCCTCTGGCGCGCTTGTCGTGCTGGAGTTTCGAAAAACCGAGACAAAGTAGTCGGCTCCAAATCCAGGCGGTAGGGTCAGCCGTGTATTGGAGATTAACCGAGCCGCAGGCCCGGAGTCGTCATTAAGCTGCTCAAGACTATTGACCCCCGCCGAACCCGCCGTATCCAGTGCCAGAACCATCCCATTCGTCAGGTTCTCGGCCGCATCCACCCGCCCTGGTAAGCCAAGAATGAGATAACGCTCATCGTTGATCGCATAAAGCCCGTCGAGGCGATTACTGTTGGATGAAGCCGTTCGGGTCTGCGTCGCGATTGCCGTGCCCAAATCCGTCAGGCTTCCATCAATGGTGGCAATGGTCTTGAGACTCCGCTTGACATATACAAATTGGTTGAAGTCAGTAAAGACTCCAGGGTTGGATCCGGTATCGGCAAATACCCGGAACTTAAGAAGATGGAGGCCATCTTCGAGCCCCGCAAGATTGGCGTTTCCTATCTGAAAGTTGCCATTCGCGAGCTTCGTCATGGGTAAGAATCCCGTAACGAGGTCTTCGGCCGAGGAGGTAAGGGGGGCGAGCGGCGGTGCTCCGAGTCCTTGGTCGATCTTGACGAACGCCGAATTGCCGAGAGCATCAGTCCGAAGTTTCAATGTGGCAAGGGTATTGGTGATCGTTACGGCATTGAAACTTCTCGCCGAGCTGTAGACCCCGCTCGGAAGTGCGTAGCTCAGATTAGGAAGGGGCGTCCACCGACCACCGGGTTGATCCGTTTGTGAGATTTGTACGGGAGCAACGCCAGCAATGGCTTGCGGGGATTGCGGTGCATAGAAGACATAACCCTTGCCATTGTTTGATTCGGTCGCGCTGTAGTTCGAGGGAACCGTCAATAGCACTTGCCCAGAACCATTAACCGTTAGATTGGGCTGTTGACCTGTGTAATCAACCAGTACCGTGCCCGGGGTAAAGCCAGTTTGAACGGTAGCCGATTCCGCTGCATTGTCTCCCCGGTCATTGAGACCCACCAGCAAAATACCCTTACCACTGAGTTGGCGCTCAAAGACATAGAGGTTAGCGGATTTCCAACGATTGACCGTGAAGCCTCGTCCAAATCGAGCGGCCGCTGATACGAGCTTGGTGACTGTGTCACCACCATTACCAAGAGCATCAAACCGACCGGGCTTGGGGAAGTGCCCCCAATCGCCAGCCTGGATATTATTGCCATCGTAATAGACCTTGGCCCGGCCCGGGCGCCCCAAGATGAATGCTTCGGCGAGGTTACTGGAAGTCGGAGGGCCATCATCGTGACTTTGAATGAAGGACACACCGACATCCGGGCTTAAGCCCGCTTGCTGGTAAAAGACCCCGGTGTTGGTATTGCTTCCATAGTCGTTGCCGAGAGCATTACCGATATCGCCCGTGCCGTTCTGACTGAAGAAATTCTTCAGGTTGAAGAAGAGAGGAAAGTCCAACAGGTTCATACCCGTCTTGGCGTACTCGCGGAGTTCATAGGAGTCGCTTGAGTAGACCTCGCCAAAGAAGGTGAGACCTGGATAGCCACTATACGAGCGGGGAATGAGGTTCCCGTTGGTGAAACTCTGGGAGGCGGCCTGATCGGGGGCCCAGCCAAAGTATCCCGGGGGCGTGTGCTTGACCGCATCAATTCGGAAGCCATCAAAACCAATGCTGCCCGCGAGCCAGCGAACCCAGCGGTCAATAAGCTGGGGGGCATCTTCTGCAACCGGCGTCGCGTTCGGATAGAGCTGAGGAACCGTGGGTTGGCGAACGAATGACGGCTTGCTGGCCCCATTAAACACCGCGTATCCGGGTAGGGTGAAGGCCCCAGTCTGCGTATTATTTCCGTCCTCCTGGGCAATGTCGGCCAGCCCCAAGAGGTCATAGTTGAGCATCCCAAAGGAGAAGGCAGACTCGGTGTTGAAGTTGATTTCAGAATTTGTCGTGTTTGCGCTGGAGCGGATATGGAAGTCCTCAGGAATCATGTCCGGGTACTGGTTGATCGGCTGACCCGCTCGGTTGGCGTTGTGGTTCGTGACGAGATCACAATAGACCTCGAGCCCAAATCGCTTGGCGACCCGAATTAGTTCAACTAAGTCTTGAGTGGAACCGAAAGCAGTGCGAACAGTCCCCTTTTGAAGCCGATCACCCAGGTCAAATCGATCGAGCGGATCATAGCCGGCGCTGAATCCGCCGCCTGAACCTTTCTGAGGTCCCGGAAGATAGATCGCCGAATAGCCCGCTTCCACCACTTCGGGGAGCCGCTTCATGATCGTCTTGTAATCGGTCTGGAACCATTGCAAGATCGTTCCCTGCCGAAGCTGAGGAGCCCAGCGCTGAAGGAATCCAAAGTTACTCCCGCCATTGTTATCAGCGTAAGTTTGGGGTTGCCCCGTTCGCTGGGCTCGGATGTAAAACTGAACTTGGGTACCGGGCGCAAAGGCGGGGAGTTGGAGCCGCCACCGGCTATTGTTCCCCACGTTCGCCTGCCAAGAGAATACGTATTCTTGGGTCGAACTAAAATTATTCGTGGTCACGACGGCGACCACGCTCTGTCCCGATTCAATAGGCCACGTTTCCGTGACGATGTCGAGTTGTTGCCATGGCTCGAGGAAGGCACCTCGCTTGGGAATGGTTCCACCCGATTGGGACAGACTCGTGTTGCCCACCCAGCTGAGACCTAGGGCAGTGCCATAAAGCAATGCCCCAAGAAGAATCAGCGTGGATCGAATCATCACCTCTATTGTAAGAGATGAGAACCGCAAACTGTTCCTCTTTCAAGGGTAGTTTGCGGCAAATCAAGTAACTTATGGTGCGGAACGAACGACTAAGTCACCCCGAGCGACGGCTCCGCCGTACTCAAACACGAGGGTGCCGTCGGGATTGCTAGTGCTCGGTCTGAAGAACCGAACCCTAATGATGTCCTTGGCGGGAACCGTTGTCGGTGCATTGCCCGGTCGAAGGTCTTCTACATGAACTTGGACTCGGCCTTGGACCGTTTCCGGGCCGTTCGGGGTAGGAATGGACATGGTCGCTAATCCACCAAAGTCAGCATTGTGACCGCCGACGACCAAAACGCGAGCCGAGGTCATGACGATCCGCCGAGCGAGATCCGGTTGCCCCGCCGGGGTTTGGATGGGGAAGGCCATGGTAAACCGGCCACGAACGACAGGGGTGTTCGCCGTCGAACCCGGGCGCTTGGCAATCTCATAGTTGAACGTTGCTCGATGACCATTCGGCGATATCGCCATGCCTTCGCCATGGCTCGCGGCAATGGGCGGTGTTTGGGCGATAACAATCGAAGCGGCAAAGACGGCAATGAGTGGCAGTACTTTCATATTCTTGTGTTCCTCGTGGCAGATGCCCCGTTACATTGGGGTCAAACGCCAGGAATCGCCGCAAGTTCAGTCTTAAGTAAATTTATTGAATCAATGTTCTCGGGATCAACATCATTGAGGGCTGCGAGATACAGCGAAACAAAGTCGCCCAGCAGCGCAAGACTTAACATTTTTTCGAGCAGGGTTTCTCCAAAGGGCTGGGCCGAAATGAACGGGCAGATACCCTGAACCAAATTCGCCGTGACCTCAAACCGCTTCTGCATCTTGGCGCTCTCGGTGCCGTCGTGTAGAAGGATGCCGGCAAAGTCCGATACGCTTTGCTGGCTTGCCTTAACCCACCCCAAGATCTCATTGTGATTGAGCTCTGGAAACACATTGAACAGGGCCAGATTCTTGGCGTTCTCATTGATCTGGCCGCGCCAGCGATTGGCCACAATCCCTTGCCAACCACCGAGGCCGTAAAGCACGCCCAGCTTTCCATGCAGCGCCGATGCCATTTGCTTCGCCGGATTTGAGTCGAAGGGTTGTTGGCAGAGCTCGACCGTCTCCTCAAGAGTGTGAGTCAGCTGATCCCAATTCTGGTCCGGCAGTAAGCCCAACTGAACGCAGGAATAGATAACGGGCATCAGCATGAATCCCAAAGCGGTGCGGGGTGGCTGGCCCCCTGGAATCTTGATTAGCTCAGCGCCATCCGCCACGGCTTGTTCGCAGATCTTCCCGCCACTCGTGACGCCGATGATCCGTGCGCCTTTCTTCTTGGCATCGGCATAGGCACTGAGGGTTTCTTCCGTATTTCCGGAATAAGATGTCGCAAAAACGAGTGCTTCGGGACCAACGAATGCGGGGAGGTTGTAATCTCGATTGACAAAGAAGGGCACTTTCCCAAATTCGTCAAATAGGGCCTTCGTGAAGTCACCGCCGGCCGCCGAACCTCCGAGCCCCGTGAGCACGATGCAATTGGGGCTACACGGAGATAGCGTAACTTCCGAGGCGATCCGGAGCGCCTCCGCGCACTGGGCCGGAAAGGCAACCGTGAGAGCAAACATGCCCTTAGGGTCATTGCGCAGGACGAAGTCAGAGCGGTCAAGGAGGCTGGAAGGCATGACTCCAGCTTACCGGGCACGCT
>JADZDX010000099.1 GCA_020850835.1 Fimbriimonadaceae bacterium | reverse complement strand
TCGCGATCTTCTGGGACATCACGCCTGTGATGGCCGCCGTCAATGAGGTCTTGCCGTGGTCAACGTGGCCAATCGTGCCAATGTTGACGTGCGGCTTGTTTCGTTCGAATTTAGCTCTCGCCATGTTTTTGTGTTCTCTTTCCTTGTGGTTAGGGTAGGGCGACCCGTCGCCCGATTTCGGTCTCACCCCAACCACACGGAGGGGTTAACGACGGGGCTATTGTACTTGGAAAACGCGGAAAATTTCAAGGGTTAGTGGGTCTTCAATACCGACCGTTTGGGCAAGCTAAAGCTTGCGTTTGGTCCCCCCGATGCGTGCAGACGGTAGCGCTAGTCCTTGCTTACGACCCCACCTTGCCCCTTACAGGGGTCTTGTGCAGAAGGTTCTGCGTTCACCCCCAGGGGAACAGGGGGTTTGTCTAACCATTACGCTCGCGTGAGCGTCGCTTTCATGAACTCGACCCAATTGCCCTCGGAATCTTCACCGTAGGCCGTAAGCGTTCGAGTATTGGCGTCAATGATCTCAATCACGTCGCGAAAGTTGGCGGTCAGGCTATCGCCACCCATCATGTTCGGGCCTACGCAACTGAGGGTGAGCTTCTTGCCGTCGGCACTCATCTCGCCGTCGTACTTCCATAGGTGCGACGAGACATCGGCAATCCAAAAGCCGGCGTACTTGTTGAAGGTGACATCATAGCCAATGCCAAAGTAGTAGTTCATCTGGCCGCCGTCGGGCATGGTGCCCTTCCCTTCCGTGTAGGCCCAGAGGCCATTGAGGCTCTTGCAAGACTCGTGACCGGTGCCGGTGGCTTTGCTACCGTCGGGCATCATCATTTCGCTGGTGACATTCCACTCGCCCACAAGTTGCTGGAGCCATTCATGCTCCTTTTGAGGCTTGGTAGGGCCGGGGGTGTCTGTGGATTCGATTTGATCAGTACTCATGATTAAGCCCAGTTTAACCATGTTGTCAACAAAAAGGGGACTCCCCCATTCGAGGAGCCCCCTGTTGCAAGCTAAAGCTTGCCGTACTTAGCGTCCAGCTTGTGCCTTGGCGATGATTTCCGTCGCGATGTTGTTCGGAACTTCATCGTAGTGCGAAGGCGTCACGTTCGGAGTCGCGCGGCCCTGGGTGAGCGAGCGCAGCGTCGTGACGTATCCAAACATCTCGCTAAGAGGAACCTGCGAATTGATCACGACCGTGCCGCCCAAGATCGCTTCCTGGCCTTCGATACGGCCTCGTCGCTTATTGAGGTCACCGATCACGTCGCCGACATTTTGCTCGGGGGTCGTGACCTCCACGTGCATAATCGGCTCCTTGATCACGGGCTTCGCCTGCTTCATCGCTTCCTTGAAGGCAATGATGCCGGCTTGCTTAAACGCGTTTTCGTTCGAGTCGACTTCATGGTAGCTACCATGGACGACGGCGACCTTCACATCGACCACCGGATAGCCTGCTAGCACGCCACTCAGCAATGCCTCGCGCACGCCCTTTTCAACAGCCGGGATATATTCCTTGGGAATCGAACCACCGACGGTCTTATTTTCGAACACGAAGCCTTGACCGGCTTCGAGCGGCTCAAGTTCAATATCGCAGTGACCGTATTGGCCCGAACCGCCCGTCTGGCGGACAAACTTTCCGGTCGCCTTGCTCTTCTGCTTCACCGTCTCGCGGTAGGCAACTTGAGGTTTGCCCTGATTGGCCTGCACGCCAAACTCTCGGTTGAGGCGGTCAACGATAATTTCAAGATGGAGCTCGCCCATGCCGCTGATGATCGTCTGGCCCGAATCCGCGTCCGTAAACACGCGGAAGGTCGGGTCTTCTTCGGCGAGGCGCTGAAGGCTGGTACCAAGCTTTTCTTGGTCGGCACGGCTCTTAGGCTCAATCGCGATCTGGATCACCGGCTCGGGGAACTTGATCGACTCAAGTGAGATCGGATCATCTTCCGTTGCGAGGGTATAGCCAGTGCGAACGTCGCTCACGCCGATCACGCCGACGATTTCGCCAGCATAAACTTCGTCAATATCCTTACGGTCGTTGGCGTGCATTTCGAGAATGCGGCCTACGCGCTCGGTTCGGACGCGAAAGTCATTGGTGACCGGATCGCGGAAGCTCACCGAAACGGGAGTTCCCTTTTTCAACTTGCCCGCATAAACGCGGATAAAGGTGAGGCGCCCCACGAACTTATCGCTCATGATCTTGAACGCAAGGGCCGTGAATGGCTCAGCGTCATTTGCGGTTCGTTCCAAATCCTTGTCGGTGTGCGGATCAACACCCTTGGCAGCCTCGACGTCAAGGGGTGATGGAAGGAAGTCCACCACGCAGTCCACCATCGCCTGAACGCCCTTATTCTTGAAGGACGACCCCGAGATACAAGGCACGATCTTGTTGGCCAAGGTGCCCTCACGCAAGGCCTTGCGGATGTCCGCTTCGCTGATCTCTTCACCTTCTAGGAAGCGTTCCATGATGGATTCATCGTAGTCGGCGATGGATTCCAGCATCTTCTCACGCCATTCGGCGGCAAGGTCCGTCATGTCAGCCGGGATATCTGTCTCCTTGAAGGTCTTGCCCGTGTCATCGTCGGTGTCATAGAGGGCGGCTTTCATCGAAATGAGATCAATGTAACCCTTATAATTGCTTTCTGCGCCGATCGGAATCTGGATCGGAGCCGCGTTCGCGCCCAATCGCTCGCGCATGCGCTGAACGACGGTGAAGAAGTCCGCGCCGAGGCGGTCCATCTTGTTGATGTAAGCAATACGAGGAACCTTGTACTTGTTCGCCTGGCGCCAAACGGTTTCGGACTGAGGCTGAACGCCACCCACGGCGCAGTAAACGGCAACCAGGCCGTCCAAAACGCGCAGCGAGCGCTCCACTTCCACCGTGAAGTCCACGTGGCCGGGAGTGTCGATGATGTTGATCTTGTGCTCGGGCTTATCCTTCTTGCTGCCCGACCAGAAGCACGAGGTCGCAGCCGAAGTAATCGTGATACCGCGCTCTTGCTCTTGCTCCATCCAGTCCATCGTGGCGGCGCCATCGTGCACTTCCCCAATCTTGTGGGACTTGCCGGTGTAAAAAAGGATGCGCTCGGTCGTTGTGGTCTTACCGGCGTCGATGTGCGCAGCGATGCCAATGTTTCGGAGCAGTTCTAGAGGGTGCGAGCGGGGCATATTCTTGTTTCTCTGGATTCGAGATTTCGGTTTTCGCGGTTCAACAAAAAGCC
>JADZDX010000098.1 GCA_020850835.1 Fimbriimonadaceae bacterium | reverse complement strand
CATCAATGCTCAAGGCACTGCTACTAGCCGAAGCCGTAACCGAACCACTGGCCAAGGTCGTCGTGCCCTGCATCACCGTATAGGCGATGTTGCGAGTGCTCGCACCACTGAACGCCGTATCACCCAAGATCAGGTTGCCCGATAGGGTCTGGTTGGAGCTCGGCAAGTTCGTGCGGAAGTTCACGTTCGTGCCGCCATTAGCCGTAGCCGATGCCGTGATGGCAAAGCCATCGCCTCGATTAGAGGAAAGGTATTGGCAGACCGCAAGATAGTAATCTCCGGGCGGTAGCCCTTCTCCAGAACGACCATTGAACGGAAGGTCACCGTTGGTCTGCGTCCAAGTCGTGGGCGTATCCGATCCACCTCCGAATGACAAGGCGCTCATGAACGTCGGCGTTCCGCCACCATCGTCATTGTAGGCCAGGTAGCGGCCATTAGCATCGTACAAGCAAAGCACCGTATCGGAGCTGAAGCCCGTGGTACCCGGTTGGGTCGTCCAAATGTCCAAGAAGCGACCACCCGGCAGACTAACAGCATTGCCCAAGGTGAACTTGTACCATTCCACCTGACCGGCGAACGGAGCCGTCGTGGCCACGAGGGTCGTCGTCAGGGTGGCATCGGTCAGCGTACCGAGGTCGGTCGCCGTTGGCGGCGTTCCTGGAGCGATGGCCGAGCCATCCTGTATCTTAACTTGGACATTGGTCCAAGTTGAGTCGGCGCCCGCGCCATTGTCAAAGGTTTCGAAGAACTCACCCGTCATCGTTGAGCCAGCCGGAATGGTCAGGCCCTTCAGCAAGTTGCCACCTGAATCGGCCAAAGTTGTGCCGGGAGAAACGCAGCTTGCGTTAGTCACCGTTGCCGTTACGGACGCAGACGTGGTTGGCTGGAACTCGGCCGAAATGCCGGGGAAGGCAGACGAGCGGATTCGCAAGCGGCAGTCACTGAGAGAAGTTGTCGAGATGACTTCTGCACCGCTACCTGAAAACTTCAACGTTTGTCCAAAGATGAATGAAGTCCCAACCGAACCCAATGCTGCGACGCTATTTGCTGCGTCACCAGGGGCACCAGCTGAGTCAAATGGCCCGGCTAAAACCCCGGAATCGAAGGAGTACGTGGGAGCAGGATTGACAACGAAATCAATGTTGGCACCCGTTTCATCAACGCCGACGCCGCCGTCATCAAATGTCTCATAGAACTCGAGATTCCAAGCAGAGCCAACGGGGATCGTTCCACCATTACCGCCGTTTGTCGTCCAAGGCCGTACGGTGCCGGCGACGCAAATGTACGTTCCGGTGTAGCTGGTAGCCGCAGTCAAGTCGGTAGCATAGAAAATACCTGGGAACGCGTCGTTTTCCATGCGGATAGTCGCCTCCGTAGCAAAGGTGCCGGTGTTGACTTCAGTCAGCTCGCCGCCATTTACCGTAATGTCATCCCCCATCACAAACGCCGTCGTCACCGGGCTTTGTCCAGTGAGGACGGTGTTCAAAGGACTGCCGATCGGGCCACCAAAGTCTACAGGTCCGGGGACAACGATTTGCTGGGCGGAGGACATAGCGACCACCCCAAAGGAGGCGATGCTCATCGCCAATGATAATGTTCGTTTATTCATGAAAGCACTCAACTGGCCAGACAAAATGAGCTAGCCGACCGTATTGTACAACACAATATCGCAATAACCAAACAAATTACGTGCGATATTGGATACCGATTTGAGGGCTACTGGGGCTAGGGTCAGGTATACTCCGCGTCGCCCCAATGTCCTCCAACAACAACTCGATCTTTCCGGCCCCGGACACTCTCAATGAAATGGAGTGCGGGAAGTATGTGCTCGCCAATTTGGCGGCCAAGCGCGCCAAGCAGCTTGTGCAGGGTACGCCGCTAGTCCATATTGATAGCCGCCACCCCCTCAGCATTGCGTTGGCTGAGATTGCGGCGGGCAAAATCCGGCCAATCGTTCCCGAAGAGGGCGCCGAAGTCATCACGGATACGACCGAAGACACAAGCATGGAGCTTGGGATCTTGCTACCCGCACTGGATGAGGCGGATGCGGACCTGTTGGGCGGAGACTTTGCCGCAGACGACCATGAAGAAGTTGAGGAACCCGGAGCGAGCTCGACGATTGCTGACCTGTTGAACCACGATGAAGAGGACGTCGTTGAGGTCGCCGAACCCGAAGAAGACAACCTGAGCCTCAACGAACTGGCCGAGAAAGAGGACAGCGAGAGCGACGAGGCGGAGCCCGAAGTCTAAGGTCGCATGGCGGTGAAGGATCCCTACGAGGTCCTAGGGGTCGGGCGAACGGCAACGCCTGACGAGATTAAGTCAGCTTTCCGCAAATTGGCGCGAAAGTATCACCCCGACGTCAACCCCAATAACAAGGAAGCCGAGGAGAAATTCAAGGAAGTTCAGCACGCTTACGAGATCCTCTCGGATGAGGAGAAGCGGGCTCGGTATGACCAATACGGCTCCGTTGAAGATGGCGGGATGCCGGGCGGGGATTTCTTTGGTGGAGGGGGCTTTGGCGACCTTTTCGACATGTTCTTTGGGCAAACCCAGCAGCAGGCGCGGCCCCGGATGGTCGGACGGGATGGCGAAGACATCCAAGTCGCAGTCGAAATCACCCTGAAGGAGGTTCTCACGGGTATTGAGAAGGAGGTTCGATACCGGAAGTCCACCTTGTGCGGAAGTTGTAAGGGAACGGGGGCGGAAGGAGGAGCCAAGCCGGAAACGTGCGGTACTTGCGGCGGACAAGGGCAGGTCGCGCGAACCCAGCAAACCTTCTTCGGGCAGATGAGGACGATGACGCCCTGCCCAACTTGCGGCGGCCATGGCGTGGTGATCAAGAACCCATGCAAGGAGTGCCGGGGCAAAGGCACCAAAGTTGAGGAACATTCGACCCATGCGAAGATCCCGGTGGGGGTTGATACCGGCGCGACCATCCGCTATGCCGGGCTCGGCGGGGATGGTGTGGGGCAGGGCCGAGCGGGCAATCTCTATTTAATCGTGCAAGTGCAGGATGACCCTCGCTTTGAACGGGAAGGGCCAGACCTGTATACGGCAACGGGAATCACCTTTGCTCAGGCCACGCTGGGGGATGAGCTTGAATTGCCAGGCCTTGCGGAAACGGTCAAGGTGAAGATCCCACCGGGAACTCAACCGGGGACGGTTTTCCGCCAGCGCGGGATGGGGCTGCCGAGGCTACACGGTGGGGCCCGAGGCGACTTGCATATTGAAGTGAATGTCCGGGTGCCGAAGAAAGTTACGGCGGCTCAAGAAAAGCTCCTGCGCGAATTCGCCGAACTCTCCGGCGAGGAAGCGCCCAAGGGTGACGACGGCGGGATCTTCGGAGGGTTCTTCCGGAAGAAATGAAGACTTGGACACTCGTGCGTGCCGTACTTGATGATGCACCCGCGGACTGGTCGCCGTGGGCAGAGATCTTTGCCGAGCACGGGGTCAATGGAACTGTTCAGGAAGACCTGCCCCCTTCATTGGGTGGATATTTGTACGAGGGTGTTGAGGTGGGGGGGTTAGTATCCGCCCTTCAGGAAGCCGGCGCGGTGCGGGTGGATTGCGAAGTTATTGAGGAGGAAGATTGGGCCATCGCCTGGCGCAAGTTCTTCGTTCCCCGCCGGGTTGGAACGCGCTTTGTGGTGCGCCCCGTTTGGGAACCTTATGAGTTGGCAGAGGAGGACATTGAGATCGTTCTCGACCCTGGGCAAGCCTTTGGCACGGGTGACCATCCAACAACGCGGCTGTGTCTTACATTGCTGGAGGATGAGGTCCGCCCGGGGGCTACGGTCGCCGATATCGGATGCGGGAGCGGCATCTTGGCAGTTGGGGCGTGCAAGCTCGGAGCATCCTCTGTTGTAGGGGTGGACTGCGATGCGGCGAGCGTGGACGCAAGCCGGGAAAATGCCGAGCGCAATGGGGTTACCTATCAGGTCTTTATCGGAAGTGGCTTTGATCCCCTTCCATTAGGTGCTTATGATATTGTCGTGAGCAATATCATCTCGGCGGCGCTGATTCGCCTCGCTCCGGAGGCATCCGAACGCGTAAAGGGGGGAGGCGCGTGGATCGTCAGCGGGGTGATCCACCAGAATTGGGCCGAGGTGCTCGCAGCGGCAGAGCAATGCGGCTTCACCCTTGAAGAACAGCAGGAGGAAGGAGATTGGATCGCCGCGACCTTCCGCCGCTGAGGTCATTGCCCCGGGTTTTTGTCGCGGTGGCTCAGGAGGAGGCGGAAATTGAGCTCCCCAAGGAGGAGGTACATAAGTTGCACGACGTCCTTCGACTGCGAGCGGGGGCGCAAATTGGGATCGTGCCGGGCGACGGGACGATTTGGCGATGCGAATACCGAGGCAAAACGGCGATCCGGATCGGCATTGAACCTTTGCCGTCCGAGTCGAAGTATCGGGTTACGCTGGCACAGGCCATGCCGAGGGCGGAGAAGCTTGAGGAAGTCGTGCGGATGGGGACCGAGCTTGGTGTCGCGGAGTTTATGATCTTTGATTCTGACCGGACCGTCGTCCGGTGGGACGAGAAGAAGAAGGCGGACCGCCTGGTCCGGCTTCAAAGCATCGTTCGGGAGTCCGCGGAGCAGAGTTTCCGAGCGATCCTGCCCAAGGTTTCGTTTGTGGCCGGGTTGAAGGCGGTTTTGGGTGAGTTCGCCTATGTGCTGAGCGAGGTGGAAGGCGTAGCGGCAACCCTTCCCCGTCCTATTGCGAGCGACGTTACGCTGGTGATTGGGCCGGAGGGTGGATGGTCTCCGCGCGAAGTCGAGATGATCGGAGATCGCGCGGTAACGCTCGGCCCGCGAGTGCTGAGGGTGGATACCGCTGCGGCGGCGGCTTGCGCAATTGCGCTCTTGAACAACTAGCTCAAGAGCGCATGGGGTGCTAACGTTAAGGGCTTCTAGTCGCCTGACTTTTTGTGCTGGCGAAGAAACGCGGGGATGTCCAAATCTTCTTCCTCAGTAAAGAGTTCGGGTTCGGGCTTGGTGTCTCGCGTGGTTGCCGTGGCAGCGTTGAATCGCTCCCAAATGTTCTGCCTCGCTGTCGGGGCTTGCCCTTCGGCACCGGCGTCGGAAACTTCCCCATCGGGTTCGGCTTGCTCCACAACAGCGACGGGGCTGGCCGCCTCTTGGGTAGCTTCTGTCGTTTTGGTGAGATTAGCTTCTCCGACTTTTCGGCCCTCGGCTGTGTAGGGATTGAAGCCGGTGGCCAAGACGGTGATCCGGACTTGGGATTCAATCGCGGGATCGGAGACTAGGCCAAAGAAGATATTGGCTTCCTCGTCATCGCAAAGTGAGTGGATGAAGTTCATCGCCTCGTTGGCTTCGGTGAGGGTGAAATCTTCGCTGGCGGTGATGTTGACCAAGAGGCCCTTGGCACCGTGAATGGTTTGCTCCAGCAGGGGGCTGCTGGTCGCGCTTCGGGCGGCTTGCATAGCGCGTTGGTCGCCAAGGCCATAGCCAATTCCCATTAGGGCGGGGCCGGCATTGCTCATGACCGCGCGGACATCGGCAAAGTCGACGTTCACCACGCCCGGGATCGTAATGATGTCGCTGATCCCCTGCACGCCTTGGCGAAGCACGTCATCCGCAACGCGGAAAGCATCCGTGAGGGTCGTCTTCTTTTCGACGACGCTCATGAGGCGATCATTGGGGATGGTGATCATCGTGTCCACGCGACCGATCAAACTTGTAATCCCCTGCTCGGCCAGGCGAGCGCGGCGAGGCCCTTCAAACGCGAACGGGCGGGTGACCACGGCGACGGTGAGCGCGCCGATTTCTCGAGCCAAGTCGGCAATGACTGGGGCTGCACCGGTTCCGGTACCGCCCCCCATGCCTCCGGTGATGAAGACCATGTCGGCCCCTTCAAGGCACTTGCGGATTTCGTTCTTGCTCTCTTCGGCAGCAGACTTTCCGATTTCAGGGTTACCGCCAGCGCCCAGGCCACGGGTGAGATTAACGCCCAATTGAACCTTGTTCGAAGCGCTGCTCTTTTCGAGCACCTGCTTGTCCGTGTTCATCGCCACGAACTCGACGCCTTGAATGCCGGCTTCCAGCATACGATTAACCGCGTTGCTGCCTCCTCCTCCGACACCGATAACCTTTATGACTGCGTTGCTTGTTTTCTCCACGTTCGTACTAGTCCCCATCTGATTCCTTACACTTTCATGAAGAAGGTGCGAATGCGCTCCTTCCAATGATCAAGGCCATTGGCCGGCTCAATGTCCGAATCCTGACCTTGCAAAACATAAGCCGCCAT